>JAUXXX010000029.1 GCA_030684695.1 bacterium | reverse complement strand
GGTCCGCTATGACTGTTATTTTAATCTATGGGGTATGGAATGGTCTCGCCTTTAAGATCATTGTATTTCTCTCGGGAATTCAAGGTATTGACAAACAATATTATCAAGCAGCTCAAATTGATGGCGCAAGTCGATTAAAAGCGTTTGGGCGCATTACGGTACCCATGATTTCACCGATGATTTTCTATATTTTAATAACATCGGTCATTGGTGGATTCAAAACGTATTCGTCTGTCGTTGCCATCATTGGTAAAGAAGGAATCATTACCACTGGCGCCGCTGGAAACATCAATTTAAAAACCATTGTTTTCTACATTTATGATTACATTGCGTTAGCAAGTCAAGATGGATTAATGTCTTATGCATCGGCAGCAGCAATTATCCTCTTTGGTATCATTTTACTCTTTACCGTCGTTCAACTACAAGTTGGCAAACGTCGGGTTCATTACTAGAAAGGGGGCGCCGACATGAAACGATTAACAAAAGAAATCAAACGTTTAGATGTGATAGCAACCTTGATAGACGTCGTCTTTATCATCATCGCAATCGGATTACTAGCTCACTTCTTTACCATTTTACGATTGCCTTCTAGTATTACAGCTCGACCTGAAGTATTTATGTATGATGTATTTGGATTTACGATTGATTCTGGACAATTGAATCGATACATTGGATTACTTGTTGGATACCTAATCATCTTCGTTCCCACAACCTTTATGAACTTAAAGCGGGTACGCAGTAAAGATATCATTGAAATGGATGAGTGGACATACCGGACACAATACTTATATGGCGCTATGAGTTTCTTCTTATCTTTTAATCCGTTTAGTGCCGTCATTCGTTTTATGAATGCAACGACCATTTTAAAGACGGTGGAAGGATATGGATTAAAACAAGCCTTCATCAATATCAAAGACACACTTGTTGACTTTTTCTCTGGTAGAACCTTCGAGCGAGCAAAAGCAAGACGTTTGGCTAGAAAACAAGATAGCGCTTCTCAACAGGACCTAGAAAAACTAACCAAACAAGATTTCTTTGTGAAAGTCTTGGTCATGATTGCCAACTATACGTTGTTAACATTCATCGCTTTGTTTATCTTTTTACCGTTCTATTGGATGATTTTAACAGCATTAAAAACCCATGTAGAGTTGAGTACATCGATTTCTCCAAGAATGGTGATTGGCTTATCTGAAATGCAATGGGTAAACTTCAAGATTGCACTAGATCGATTCAACTTTGGTACCTACTTACTTAATACCTTGTTTGTCGGTTTGGTTTCCATGGTTGGGACCGTCATAACTACGATTCTAGCGGCGTTTGCTTTCTCTAGACTAGAATACAAAGGAAAAGAATTTATCTTCTCTGTATTATTAATGACCATGATGATTCCTGGGGAACTTTATACCATTACCAACTACATCACGATTCGCGACTTAAATTGGTATGATAGTTTTTACGCTCTGATTTTCCCATTCATGACAAGTGTATTCTACATTTTCTTCTTGCGTCAAACCTTTAAGCAAATTCCGGACACCTTGTACCGCGCTGCGCAAGTAGACGGCTGCGGAGATTTCAAGTATTTAACGAGAGTGATGATTCCCATTGCAAAACCAACAATTACTACCATCACCATTTTAAGTGCAATTGGAGCTTGGGATGCTTACATTTGGCCTCAACTTGTAACTCCATCTGAAAAGTATTGGCTAATTTCTGTGGCGTTGCGATCAACAAGTTTTACAGATGGAGTGGATGCAAGACCACTGTATAACTTACAACTAGCTGCTACAGCACTTGTTACTGTCCCACTGCTAATCGTATTCTTTAGTTTAAAGAAATACATCTTGGCTGGGGTTGGAAGAAGTGGAACCAAAGGGTAATTCATCAATCATATCAATTGAGAAAGAATCAACTAATTTTAGGAGGAAATAGATGAAAAAATTAATCATTGTAATTTTGTTACTTATTGGTACATTTACCTTATCCGCATGTGCTGAGCGTCGTAATCAAGCGCCAGTATTCCACGGAGTGGTATTAAATCCCGTTATTGTTCAAGGGGAAGCTTACAATCCACTTGCCGGGGTAGAAGCTCTTGATAGAGAAGATGGCAATATTACGTCATCGATCGTAATGAGTGGGTTTGAAGAAGATGACATCAATTATGCAGGAAACTATACCATCACATTGACTGTCAAAGATAGTGAAAACCTAGCAACTACCGTTACGATTCAATTAACCATTTTACTACCAGATCTTCGAGTAACAATTTTAGATGTTGCTGGTAAAACCGAAACAGAAATCAGAGCAATGTATTCGAACTTGAATGTAATCATTTCTGTTATCTATGTGGATACTACCGCTATCACTGCGGGACAATTTATTCGCTATGTGAATCATGCAGTGGGCGATAAAGTTCAACCCGGAACTACCATTAGTGTTGAAATCGCTAGAAATGTTCCAATCACGACCACGACCACCACGACAACTGGAACAGGTCCTACTACAACCACCCTTCCAACTACCACCACAACCACTGTTCCTACCACTGTAACAACAACAACGACGACAGCCGCTCCAACAGCCGCTACATTCTTTGGTGTTGTTCCCAATCAAACTTATTACATCGGATCAGGGGACTATAACCCCAAAGCTGGAGTTTCTGCCATTGACCAAAAAGATGGAAACATTAGTAGTTCGATCGTTGTCATTGGGACTTATTTACTAGATTCTCCTGGAATATATACCATTACTCTTCGGGTTACCAACAGCAGTGGCCTTCGGACAAGTACTTCCATTATTTTAACGGTTATGAATAGCGAAGTACCACTATCATTCACTACTCAACCCATCACCATTACCTTATGGCATGCCATGGGTGAAGTCAACCAAGGATTGATGCAAAAATACGCAAACTCCTTCATGGCTCTTTATCCAAATGTTACCGTCATTATTCCATCAGGAGTTGGAAACTATGACACTTTAAAAGGAAATATGATCAATGCGATTACAGCAAATGCAATGCCTAACATGGTTCAAGGATATCCTGACCATGTGGCAGAATACTTAAATGGGAAAGCTGTATTGAATTTAAATCCATACATTTTTAGTACCCAGTGGGGTCTAAATGGGGCGGATGCTTTTGAAGATATTATTCCATCCTACCGTGCTGAAAATAGTCAATATGACTTGGCTGGAACGTTTTATTCCTTGCCATTTAACAAGTCTACAGAAGTCATGATCTATAATAAAACGGCATTTACCGCTTTAGGAATTCCAATACCACAAACATGGCAAGATGTCATTGCAGCGGCACCACAACTAAAAGCATATGGAGAAGCCATTGCGGAACAAAAAGTTCGTGCTGCGAACGTGGGAAGAACCGAAGCACAACTCGCTCCACTTATTTCAGCAGCTAAAAACGCCGTCGTAGCAGCATCTTACGATTCTACTGGAAATGCGTTTATTACCTTTACACGTCAATTTGGTGGAGCCTATACAGGCATCAATTTCACTACCTTTAAAGGGCAATACTTATGGAGAGACAATGCTCAAACCATAGCGGCAATGAATTTCTTAAAAACAAATTCAAGAATCATTACTCTTCCAGAGTTTTGGAACCAACAATACGCATCTACTCCATTCGTTAACCAACAAACGTTTGTAACGATTGGTTCCTCAGCCGGTATTCGTTATAACGTGCCAGCAACCGACCCAACCACTGGTCAACCATTGTTTGAAATCGGTGTCGCACCCGTTCCATTCAACGCTGATTATCCAAACCTAAAAGCAGTAATTCAACAAGGAACGAACATTTCCTTAATGAAGACGGGTACTGCTCAAGAACAACTTGCTTCTTGGTTATTATTAAAACACATGATTAGTATTAACAACACCATTGACTGGGCAATGCAAACCGGATATTTACCAGTTCGTATCAGTGCTTATTCATCGACAACATATCAAAACTTCTTGAATAATCCACAAGCGAACCAATTATACTTCTCCATGTCAGCAAACGCAGCATTCTTGCAATCTACTTACATGTTCTATGACCCTGCATTTATCGGTTCTTCTCGTGCGAGAACACAAGTTGGTTTGGCACTTGAACGAATTATGCTTGGAGATGGAAACATTACAGAAGCACTGCAAGTAGCGTTTAATGAAGCGAACTTGGGTGGCTAATGAAACGCTTTATAGCCGTAATCATCACGTTAATGGTTGGTTTCTTGATGGTATCTTGTCAAGAAACCAGCACCACTACGGTAGATGATCGCATTCTCCTTGTCGATATTTCTGGTAAAACGGAAGCACAGATTCAAAGCATTTATGAAGGTAAAAATATTAACCTCGTATTTCGTTATGTTCAAACCAATGATGTTACTCCAGGATTATTCATTCGTTATGTCAACAATGAAATCGGAGACTTGATTCAACCGGGGAATAACGTACGCGTTGAAATCGCAACGCAAATTCCTACAACGGTGGATCCACGTATTACATTAGTGGACGTAGCAGGAAAAACACAAGCAGAAATTGTATCCCTTTATGCGAGCGCAAACATTACGATCACGTTTACTCTTGTGGAAACTACGACAATTGCTTCAGGCTTATTCGTTCGTTATGTCGCAAACGAAGTCGGAGCCTTGGTTCAACCAGGGACAACGATTGAAATTGAAATTGCAGTAGATTCACGGATTTCTTTGGTGGATGCGACTGGGAAAACACAAGCAGAGATTGTATCCCTTTATGCAAATAAAGATATCACGATTACGTTTACTCTTGTGGAAACGAATACCATTGCTTCAGGACTGTTCATTCGCTATATCGATTATGAAGCAGGAGATTTCTTACAACCTGGATCTAACGTTACGATTGAAATCGCTACACCAGTGATTCAACGAGTCACGATACTCGATGTTTTAGACAAAACAGAAGCAGAAATCTTGACTCTTTATGAAAATAGCAACATTACAATTACGTTTGTTCTCGTTGAATCTTCAACGATTACTCCTGGATTGTTCATCCGCTATGTATCTTATGTTCCTGGAGATGTAGTATTGCCTGGAACTACGGTTCAAATTGAGATTGCTAAACAAGCTCCAGCTCCTCCTATTGTGTTTGGACTAGAGGACGTTTCATTGTATGTGTCTGTGCAAGGAAACCCTCCTACCTTTGATTTATGGGCAGGAGTCAGTGCTATTGATTACTTAGGAAATCCGATTACACCGAATGGAAATTTCTTTTATATCATTCAAGTAAGAGATTCTTCTGGTAATGTGCTCCCAACGGGTGTAAACTATTATCGTTTGGGAACGTATATTGTAACGTATGTAGCTCAAACCGGGGCTCTTATGACCTCAGTAGAACGAAAGATTCACATCATCGTTCCACAGTTGAGCACCAAATACACCGACGAATTGCGTTTGACAGAAAGTTATGTTGGTAAATCATTTATTGATAATGGTATTGGCATTGTAACCGTTACAACTTACACCGATGCAGATACCACCAATTTCCGAGATTCTGTAACAGGTACGCGTTTTACTGTACGATACCTTGGAATTGATGCCCCAGAAGCTACTTCTAAATATGATCCATGGGGAATCAAAGCAGGAAACTTTGTTCGTGATCTTCTCGCTAGTGCAGATCAAATTATTTTACAAGCAGAAGGACCCAATCGTACCGATGGAAATGGCAGATATCTTGCTTGGGTATGGTATGTCAAAAATGGGGTTACAAGATTACTGAATCTAGAACTCGTCGAGCAAGCATATGCATGGGTATCTGGTGCAGGCACTACTCAGTATGGTACCACATTTACTGTAGCAGCTGCGGAAGCACAAATCACCGGGCAACGAATTTATGGTGAGATAGATCCAGATTATGATTATTCCACCGAAGGAACACCCATTGAAATTGGCACGTTGATTCAAACGTTTGCCCAATACATTGGCAAAAAAGTTACCGTTACAGGCATCATTACATCCAAAGTTGGGAATTCAGTTTATGTAGAATCCGCTGGTCAAGGCATCTTTATTTACACCGGATTTAGTTTTACCAACGAACTTCAAATTGGATATGAAGTAACCATTCAAGGACTTGTGGCAGCAGAGTATTTTGGCAGCAAACAATTATCCAATTACAGTTATTCGAACATGCAACTATTATCAACAGACAACGAAGTCATCATTACTACCATTACTGGAAATCAAATGGGATCGTATGTAGGTAGAGTGGTTCGCTTCTTAAATCTTCGAATCACTTCCATTGACCCCTCTCCAACAAACATCGCTTACACCGTGTATGCTGTGGATGCTCTTGGAAATTCCATCAACATTCGTGTCGATGCATATACTGCTAGTTTCTTACCAAGCCATTTATTTGTTGTAGGAAACTACATCGATATCTTTGGTCCAGTCACACAATATTACCAAACGTACCAATTGATGTTACCGGGATCCGGCAATGTCACTTTCAAATAAAAATAAACGGAGGAAAGTTTAATGAGTACAAAGAGATTCAGTTTTACTAGAACCGTACTGGCATTCCTTGCTGTGATGTTTGCTTCATTCACAGTATTAGCATGTCAAACAACAGTTACAACTGCTCCAACAACAGCTGCTCCAACGACCGTGGCTCCAACCACAGTAGCACCAACAACAGCTGCTCCAACAACCGTGGCTCCAACCACAGTGGCACCAACGACTGTAGCGCCAACCACAGTGGCACCAACAACTGTAGCGCCAACGACTGTAGCACCAACAACGACAGTCAATACAGATCAAGCAACACTTGATGCCGCAAAAACCGCATTGGCAATCATTTTTGCAAGTGGCGATTCCGCATCGGCAGTCACACAAAACGTTACATTGCCAATCGCTGCAGGAAGTGTTACCATCAGTTGGGCATCTTCTAACCCAAGTCTTGTTACTGTCGCCGGTGTGGTTACACGCCCAGCAACAGATACAGTAGTTACCTTAACTGCTTCCTTATCATTGAATGCCGCATCTGGATCAAAAACATTCAATATTACAATCAAAGCAGTGGAAGAAGAACCAGTGGATCCACTCGATGCACTCGATGCAATCGAAATCACCGGAACTACTTTAACATTCAACACAGCAAATAGCCGTTATTCGACTTCATCCGATATCGTCCTTCCAGCAACTTCCATGGGATTAGATATCGTATGGTCATTACCTGCTAATGGCTTTTTAACCAATGCTGGTGTGGTTACACGCCCAGCCTATGGTCAACCCGACTCTACATTAATCTTAACAGCTACCATCGATGAAGAAATTCGTGAATTCATCGTCATCGTTCTTGCAGTAACCGTCAAGCCAGTTTCGTTGATTCTTTCTGAAGCGAAAGACTCGTTATTATTAGCGGGTGTTGGCAATGGTGTTGCAGCGAACCTTACATTACCAGCAACCGTTGGTACAGAAGGTGTCACTGTTACTTGGGCATCTAACTTACCAGACGTATTATCTGGAGCAGGGGTTGTTGCTCGTCAATTAGACAACACTACTGTTATTTTAACCGCTACATTATCCCTATCGGGACAAGAAGTGACCAAAGAATTTGAAGTTGTCGTTTTAGCTTCTACTCCTTATACTGTAGTAGCAGATATTGCAGAAGCCATTACTTTAGCAACAGAAAGTTATGTTCGTATCAACGGCGTTACGGTTGTTGGTTTAACAACAGACGGATACATGATTGCGGACGCATCTGGTGCTTTATTCGTATTCTTAAACATGGTTCCATCCGCTAGCGTTGTCGTAGGTCAAGTCTATGACATCTATGGAATGATCGACTTCTACTTTAGCCCATGGCAAATCAATGCCATTAAGGATGCAACAAAACCAACCATTTTAATTCCATCTGAAGCTCCAGCAACGGTTCTTGTTCCTGTAGAAAAAACATCCGTTACAGATTTAATCGCTGGACTTGGAACTACATTTACTCCTGAAAACCCACTCGAATACACTTACATTCGCTTAACAGCTAAAGTACGTGTTCAAAGTGCAGACAACTACGCAACTTTATTAGTTGACCAAGATTATGCAGGTGGAAACATTGATACCGCTGCAAACTCTGCATTCAAACCAAACGCATTGGTCGTTTACTACAAATCCAATAAAGCAGCGTTAACTCCTTTCAATGGATTGGTTGTAACTCTTGATGTATTTATTTACAGCTTAAGAACTGATAGAAACGTCTTTACCGTTCTTTATACCGGTGGAGTCGATAATATTCAAACTTCTTTAGATGATCAAGGTATCATTAATGTTGTGAAATCTGGACTAGTTGCTGGCTTCCAATCAGAATATCCAGAAGTTGCTACTGTTTCATTACCATCATCCATTCTTGGAACTTCAATTGCTTGGGCAAGTGAAAGTACCTATATCAATTTAGCAACTGGCGCATTAACCATGCCTGCCTCTGGACAAGAAACGGTTACTCTAACCGCTACATTAACAAGAGGATTGGTCACAGATACCCAAGTGATTACCTTCAAGGTTGGGGAATTACCAGTAATGACAGCGCAACAAATCAATGACGCACCACTGAACTCCATTATTCGCTTCCAAGGTGTCGTTATTGGATTCTCACTAAGTGCTCAATTTGGTAATACACTTGTGTACATCCAAGCACCATCTGGTGGACTCTATTTGTTCCGTTTACAAGCAGTTCACACCCCAGCTATCGTCATCGGTAATACTCTTGACGTTGTTGGCTTAAAAGGTAATTTCAATGGACTAGTTCAAATCGGAGCCAATAACGTAAGCAAACTTACCGTTTTGGAAACTGGTGTGGTCATTACTCCAACTCAAATTACTGCAGAATCCAATTTAGAAAGTTTAAAATCAACATTAGTGACCGTTTCTGGGTACTTAAAACAAAAATACACATTATCTGGAACTGGAACATTATACTTTGAATTTATCAATGAGTTTGGCACATTCAAAGGAATGATTATGGGATTAAGCGATTCATCAGAAGCAGTTCGTAATCCAATTCTTGCGGCTATCAATGCAGCAGAAGTTGGCGCAATGGTTACTTTCACAGGACCAATGAGCTGGAACACTGCACAAGGTGGAGCATTGCTTCATGTATTCAACGCTCAATCACTTGTCTTCGGACCAGCACCAAGCGCTGAAGTACTAACAAACATTGCACTTGGATTATTAACACTTCCAGTAGAAAATGCTGAAGTCACAGCGAACTTAACACTTCCAACGGTAGCAGCATTTGGACGTACCATTGTTTGGTCCTCTTCTAATCCAGCAATCGTCTCCAATACGGGTGTTGTAACTCGCCCATCATTTAATGGTGCTAACACCTTGGTAACATTATCTTACACCGTAAAACTTGGTGAAGTTGACCTTACTACCGCTTCAATCGTTGTAAACGTATTGAAAAAAGCTGAGTTATCAGAAGAAGAAAAATTAAGCGCAGATGCAGATGCATTAGCAGTTGCAACTACATTAACAGGTGTACAAACACTTACTCTTCCAGTAGTAGGCTCCAACGGTTCTACCATCGTTTGGTCTTCTAATAACGTATTAGTCGATGCAGCAACAGGCGAAGTTTCTATGCCAGCTGTTCGCACTTCTGAATTAGTCACCTTAACTGCACTTGTTTCTCTTGGGGCTTTAACTCCAGTTGAAAAGACATTTGTAATCCGTGTTGGCTACGCAACGGACTTATTCATTTCCTATTATATGGAAGGTTTCCCTGGAAATCGCAAAGTCATCGTAATTCATAACAATACAGGTGAAACAGTTGACTTAGCAGCATATAAACTTGGATCATTCAACAATCCAGCTTCTGCTCCAACTGCTAGTACTGCTATGTCGGCGTCTCCTGCCGCTTTATCTGGAATGCTTGCACATGGTAAATCCTTTATTCTTTATCATGGCGATATGGTCAATTCAAGTAATACTGCTTACATCCTTGAGTTTGCCACAACAATTGCTAATTTACCGGTTGGAAATTTATCGCTTGCTCACGCTATGCAATTCAATGGTGAAAGAGGAGATATCATCGCTCTTGTTAAGACAGTAGAATCGGTTGCTGTATTCGTTGACTATTTAGGCGAATTTAATGGATCGATTGCATCTGGTGCTGCACCATGGGAAACTTTATACACAAGAGACATGACATTGGTTCGTAATGCTAATATCGTCGGCCCAACTGCTGTTGTCGACTGGACACAATGGAGCACTCTTCCAGCAAACACATTCGATGAACGCTTAGTTACTTGGAGATAACAATTTTTAACTCATAATAATTGGGGTAGATACTTGTGAATATTTCACAGGGGTGCTACCCCTTTTACTTGAGAAAACCTGCACAAAACTCTCGTATAAATCGGGGTAAATGTGTGATATAATTATATTTACCTATTTTAGGAGTTGATACTATGCTTAAGAAAATCTACTTATTATTTATCGTCTTTGGGACTTTGCTTACTGTAGTTGCGTGTCAAACGACATCTGCAACGACCACTCTTATACCAACCACTTCATCCACATTACCAACAATCACTACCATTCCTCCAACGACTTCAACGTCTCTACCAACTACTGAAACCATTACAACAGCCCCATCTACCACAACCACTTCCACAACTATTACTAATCATCTCATTACGTTGCCTGATCTATCGATGATGACGCAAGAACAAGCCTTGCAGGTGTTATCTTCCTATCTATTATTTGTTTCTACAGATAAAATTGCTACCAATGAAGTGCAAGATGGAACGTTTGTTCGGTATGGCAATGGACTTCTTGCAGGGATGGAAGTTACTCCCTTTACATCCATTGTGTTATTGTTTGCTCAAAAAGCAAATCAATTACCAGACTTAACTGGAAAAACCACAAGTGAGATTTATTCGATTTTAATCAATTTAGACATCATCATTGAAGTTCAAACATTCTTAACCAACGATGTCCCAGAAGGACAGTTTGTTCGTTATGGACTTAATCGCAAGGCAGGAGATATTTTACCATCTGGTGCTGAAGTGATTGTTTTTGTTGCACAACCCATTATTACAGTTAATCGCAACATAATCATTTCGAAATATGTAGAAGGGTCTAGTTATAACTCCGCTATTGAGTTATACAATCCATCTAATGAGGCAGTCGATTTATCTGAGTTTACGCTGTCTCTTTATCTAGATGGTTCTGAAACAGTAACGACTAGGATTCCATTAAGTGGAATATTGTTACCAGGGGAAACCTATTTAGTTGTCTTTCATTTGGCAACACCTGAATTAGTATCTCAAGCAGATCTATTAACAGATCTACTCATTATCAATGGAAATGATACCGTTGTACTTGAATATTATAATGGAGTCATTGTCGATCAAATTGGCTTTATCGGTTGGGGATTGTTTTATTTACACGATCAAACACTTGTTAGAAAACCAAGCATACTTACACCTACCAATGTCTTCTCCATTGATGAATGGGATAGTTATGCCAAAGATAATATTTCGATGCTTGGGACTCATCCCGTGGAGTATCCGACGACATTTACGTTCGATCCAAGTTATTTAGCCATTGATTTTAACCAAAAGGGCGGAATGATTCAAGTAACGTTTGTATCCAACAATGATGGGGACACCGCTCAGTTTTTACCTGGATTTACCTTTGATAATCGCGTTCGTTTTATTGGTATTGACACTCCAGAAATGTCTTCTGGAGATCCCGTTGCGGTTTGGGCAAAAAATTACGTCTACAACCGACTGAAAAACGCAACGACTATTTATCTTCAACACGATCCAAGGTCTGGTAATATCGATACGTATTCCAGATATTTAGCACTAATTTGGGTAGATGGATCACTCCTTAATTATGAATTGGTGTATTATGGATATAGTCAAAATAATTATCAAGATACGACCAATGCGTTGGTCTTTAATGGAATCGCGTTATCACGTTGGATGTCAAATGCAGAAGCATATGCAAAAGCGAATCGATTGGGGGTTTGGGGATAAATGTGGATGAAACTGATTAATCGAATTATCTTTGCATTAATCATGGCGATGGGTTTGTTGTTTGTATATTCTAGAACAGACCAATATGTTCGCTCGAATGAGTTGATTGCTCAAGCCAACAAGGCGTTATCAGAAGAAAACTATCAACACTTTATCTCAGTACGCTTTTACCAAGAAATTCCATTACTAGAAGAAGAAATTATGGTAGATAATACTACTTACCGACTATTCTTATATGAAACCGCATTTATACGTTTGGTAAATGAAAACTATGAAGTAGTCGATGGATTTGTCTTCTTACTATTTTTAGAACAAGGACCACTGCTTGATTCGGCATTCCAAGTGAAGATTTCAACTGGTGATGAAACACTTATTGATTATATCGGGCATCGCGTCCTTGATTTACCGGTGTATTTAGCCAAAGATCAAGAGACAAAAGCCTTTTTGTTTCCACGAAGTGAGTTTTATGTGAATTCCATGTATCAAGAGATTACTCAAATGGAAGTGTTTGTAAATGATGAACTATACTTTTCTTTGGAACTACAAATTGAAGAATCTATCTATTCAGTAAAATCACAAATCGAAGAGTATTTGTTAGTAAATAACAAGGTTCCCCATGAAGACTTTGGTAGTGTCAGTATTCAAAAAGTCATTCAGATTGATACAGCGCCCTATGTATTACGTAATGGAGCGATTTACTTAGTAGCGGTATTTGGAGTAACTGTTTTATTTTATGGATACCGTAATAAGCAACTTGGGAAAAAAGTTCCTACCATTGGTGTTCAAAAGGACATCGAAAAACTGAAACAAAAACAAAAATAACATACTTCATAAGCACGTATTGCGTGCTTTTTTTCTCCAAAGGAAAGAGTTAATTGCTTGAAACAAAATAACTTGCGTGCTATAATGTAATGCTCTATTGAGGAGGACCCTATGGAATTAACATCGTTGTTTCAAAAGTATCAAAAAATCGTGATCATGCGTCATAAAAATCCAGATTTAGATGCGTACGGTGCGCAATTTGGGTTATTTTATGCCTTAAAAGAGTTTTTACCTCATCATGAGATTTTGGCAGTTGGAGATTCCAACTCACAAAATCATGTAGGGGTATTGATAGAGATGAAACAAGAGCACTTTGAAGGATCTTTGTGTTTTGTACTCGATACCGTCGCCAAACAAATGATAGAGAGTCTGGATTTTGAACGCGCGGATCACATTGTCTTGATTGATCACCATCAAAACAAACCGGATATCAAATATCACGACTATTTGCACAATCCACAAGCTTCATCAACTGCAG
Source organism: bacterium (assembly GCA_030684695.1). Taxonomy (GTDB): domain Bacteria; phylum Bacillota_I; class Bacilli_A; order Izemoplasmatales; family Hujiaoplasmataceae; genus JAUXXX01. Next base: position 20,330 of record JAUXXX010000029.1, on the reverse strand, counting down.
AAATGATTGTGGATTTGTTAGAAGAATCTCACATTCCGATTCCTTATGAAGCGAGTAGAGCATTATATCTAGGAATTGTTGGTGACACCGGCCGTTTTCAATATTCCAATACGACATCACATACCTTTGAAGTTGTGAGTAAACTACTAAAAACCGGCATTGATATCCAATCCTTATATCAACTCATCTATTCTGAATCGTTAAAGATGAAGTTAATGAAATCCGAATTCTTTGCTTCCATTTCATTAACGAAACATTTCGTTGCATATCGAAAAAACGACATAGACTTTTTAGAAAAACATCAAATTGATACATTTACTGCGAGTCGCGGATTGGTCAATCAAATGGCAGGCATTACTGAAATACCTATTTGGGCAAACTTTACATTTGATCGACAAACTGGTACAATTGTGTGTGAATTACGTTCAAGAAGTATCCCAATTGTGGACATCGCTAAAAAATATGGTGGTGGTGGTCATAGTTTGGCTTGTGGATGTAGTCTCAAAACATGGGAAGAAACAGATCTACTCTTAGCAGACCTAGATCAATTATTGGAGGAAACACATGGATAAACAACATATATTAGATAAAATCGTCGCTTACAACACCATCATCATTCACATGCACATGCGTCCGGATGGGGATTGTTATGGGGCTGGATTTGGATTAAAACACATTTTAAAGGAATCATTTCCCCAAAAGAACATTTATGTTGTGGGTGAAACCGCAGAATATGTGAAATTCATTGGGGATGTTGATATTATTTCCAATGAAACATATCAAGGAGCGTTAAGTATCGTCGTAGATACCGCATCCAAAGACCGGATTGCGGATCAACGTTATTCTCTTGGAGAGTATGTCATTAAGATTGACCATCATTTGCCTGTGGATGATTACGGGGATTATCAATACGTTGATATTACAAGACCAGCAACGGCTCAAATCATACTAGAGTTTTATATGGATTTTGCGAATATTTTAAAACTCAATATGGATGCAGCGAAAGCGTTGTATACAGGGATTGTTACAGACACGGGAAGATTTCGGTATCGCTCTGTAACATCGGATACGTTTAAAGCGGTTGCCCATTTATTAGACTTTGGACTTGATTTTACACAAGTATTAATGTCTCTTGAAGTAAAAAGCGAAAACTTAATGCGTTTACAAGGATATGTCTTACAAAACTTCCGTAAAACAGTAAATGGAGTAGCTTACATTGAACTTCGTCCTGAAACCATTGAAATGTTTGGGGTTTCTTTAGAAGAAGCTTCTTCTTTAGTGAATGAACTAGCTGCACTCGCCGATTGTCCTGTTTGGATGTTATTTGCGGAGTATGAGAATCAAATTGTACGGGCAAGACTGCGTTCAAAAGGTCCAGCTATTAATTTATTAGCAAATCGATTTGGTGGCGGAGGCCATCCGATGGCGTGTGGAGCCAATGTGGGATCGTGGGAACAAGTCGCTGATTTACTCAAAGAAGCAGACGATTTGGTCTATCAATACAAAATGAAGTTAAAATCCGAATAATCTTCGGATTTTTTTTATTGAAACCGTTTTTATTTAGTTGATTTCAACTTTCTATTTGATATAATAAGGGCGGCTGTAGTTTGGGCTAATTTGGAGTACTTCAAGAAAGAAACAATGATTCTACGTGGCACATTGCCGGAGGACAAAATGAATTTCTTAACCGTAGTGATTGATTGGAAAATAACGATTTTTGAAATACTTGGAGGATTAGGAATTTTCCTCTTCGGAATTAACTTAATGAGTGACTCCTTAAAGAAGTTAGCTGGAGCGAAGCTGAAACTTATTTTAGAAAAATCAACAAACACCCCACTAAAAGGAATCTTTATTGGGATTTTGATTACCGGATTGATTCAATCTTCTACGGGTACGACCGTGTTGGTTGTTGGTTTGGTGCGTGCCGGGTTAATGACACTACCACAAGCCGTTGGCGTCATCTTTGGTGCGAACATTGGTACGACGATTACATCGGTATTAATTGGGTTGAAGATTTCTGATTATGCTCTTCCGATTATGTTTCTAGGAAGTTTTCTGAGTTTCTTCTTACAACAAAGAAAAGTCAAAGATTTGGGAAAAGTCATTATCGGATTTGGGATGTTGTTTTTTGGTCTCGAAATCATGGGAGATGCATTAAAACAACTCGTGCGATTACCAGAATTTCAACAAATGCTATTAAGTGTTGCGGAATACCCCATTTTAGGTGTTTTAGTAGGGGGAGCCACCACAGCCGTCATTCAATCATCTTCCGCAACCATTGGGTTGTTACAACAACTGTATTCTACAGGGGGAGTTCCTTTGGTTGGGGCAGTAGCGATTGTGCTTGGAGATAACATCGGAACCACCATTACTTCCGTATTTGCTTCCATTGGTGGATCTAGTGCTTCCAAACGAACCGCTTTGGTTCACGTGATGTTTAATGCCATCGGAACAATTGTCTTCTTTGTAATCATTGGGCCATATTCTCAACTGATTGGATTTATCGCACAAAATGTATTAGGAGATGGTTACTTAACAGACCGGATGACCGTATCCTTCGCACACGTTGGGTTTAACTTAATGAATACCTTTGTGATGTATTGGTTTATCAAACAGCTTGTTTGGTTGGTAACGAAATTAGTACCGAATAAATTTGAGATCGAATTATCTGAAGTTACATTAGAAGAAAACTTAATCAAAGAATCGCCAATATTAGCGCTCGAAAATGCGAAACGAGCCATTCTCAATATGGGTAATGTCGTCAAAGCGATGTATGACATCACCTATCGATTCGCATTTGAATATAATCACAAGGAATTTGAGTTTGGGATGCAATGTGAAGAACTGATTGATACATTAGACGATAAAATTCATAATTACTTGGTTCGCGTGGGAGCCAACGATTTGGACGATGCCATCATTCAAGAATTGGCAAAGGATATTGATACCATCTCTGATTTAGAACGAATTGGCGATCACTTAACCAATCTCTTAGAATTTTTTGAAGAACGACATGAAAATAAGATTGAACTTCATCCAGATGCAAAAGCAGATTTAAGTATTTTCTTTGATACGCTTTATCGCACTCTTCATCAAGCATTATCCGCTTATGAGTCCAAAGACAAAGCAATTGCTTTGGAAGTAAATGAGCGGGAAGATGCATTGGATATGATGACAAAGAAATACCGTAAGAATCATATCTCTCGAATCAATGATAAAACATGTACTGAGACAGAGTCTGGGTTTTACGTCGATATTTTATCGAATTTAGAACGAATTGGGGATCATTGCAATAACATTGCAGTGAATATTCTCTCAGATTCATATAGCCATGATGATACCTTCCATTAACACATAAAATGCTCACAAATATATTAAAATAAGATACTTGTATTTCAAAACGATTTAATATATAATAATTAAGCATTCACAAGGTGAGAGATGAATCCACTAAAAATAACCTTTATTTCGGCCATAAACGGCGAAAATATGACGTTTCAGACCGAAAATGTTCAAATGGAATCAAATCGTCTCACATTCCAACTGGACTCAGGTGAACGATATCTTTTAAGAGTCGATAACAACCAAATAACGATGATTCGAGAAGGAGATATGAAGATGAAGTTGGTCTTCATAAAAAATCAGCACTCTATGGGTGAAATCCAAGTCTCGAATCAAACAATACCATTGCATTTATTGACCAAACAATTGAGTTGGACCCCCACTACCATTTATCTACACTACGTCTTACTTGACGGTGATGAAGTGGTTAGTGAGCATGAAATAACGATTGACTTGAGCCAAGAGGGAAGGAATATTACACTATGACCGATTTGAAACAAATGTCATTAATGGAAGCGGCCGAACAAATCTTACGTAGCAATAAAGAGCCCATGACTTTTTATGAGCTTTTTCACGCATTATCGGAAGCCAAAGAACTATCAGAACTTGATCGTCAAAGACTGATTGCTCAATTCTACGCGGATTTTATTATTTCTGCGAAGTTTATCTATATGGGAGACGATCTTTGGGATTTAAAGAGTCGTCAATCAATTGATCTATGGGACAAAGATGGTGCGTACTATCAAGAGTTCCCTGAAGATGATGAAGAAGTGGAACTAGAAGAAGAAATTGAAGAAGTCGAAGACGATGAATTAGAAGAAGACGAATTAGAAGAAGAAGATGATATCATCGAACCTGATTTTGAAGCAAAACTTGATGAAGAGTTCGAAGAAGAAGACGATCTACTCATTGAAGAAGAAGAGACGTTTGATGATGACAAGTATAATGAGTACATGGATGATTACGAGGATATGTACGACGAATAATTCGTCAAAAGATGTTGCTTTCAAATAGCTGATTTGTTATAATCGTAAAGAGCTCACAAAAATAGGGTTCTCCATCAAGGGGAACCCTTTTTATTATTATCACGAGGTGAATCATGAAGCAAACAAAGTTTATATTTGTGACCGGAGGCGTTGTTTCCAGTCTAGGAAAAGGGATTACAGCCGCGTCCTTAGGAAGACTACTTAAAAACCGGGGATTAAAGGTATTTATGCAAAAATTTGATCCCTATATTAATGTCGATCCAGGTACCATGTCTCCATATCAACATGGAGAAGTTTTCGTAACCGATGATGGAGCGGAAACAGACCTCGATTTGGGTCACTATGAGCGGTTTATTGACGAAAACTTATCCGTCAATAGCTCCATTACGACTGGAAAAATTTACCAAGCCGTGATTGAAAAAGAACGACGTGGGGATTTTTTAGGCGCAACGGTTCAAGTCATTCCGCATATTACCAACGAAATTAAGTCGAAACTTCAAGCGGCCGCTACCGAAAGTCAAGCAGATATCATCATTACAGAAATTGGCGGCACAGTAGGGGATATTGAATCCCTTCCCTTTTTGGAAGCGATTCGACAAGCCCGTCGTGATTTTGGATTTCATAATACGCTTTATATTCATAATACACTCGTTCCCTATTTAGAAACGAGTGGAGAATTAAAAACAAAACCTACTCAACATAGTGTCAAAGAATTACGGTCCTTAGGAATCACACCCGATGTGATTGTGTTAAGAACGAGTCATGATATTAATAACTCGATGCGTGAAAAGATTGCGCTTTTTTGTGATGTGAGAAAAGAAGCAGTCATTCAATGCATCGATGAGCGAGTCTTATTTGACGTGGCACTTCGTTTTCAAGATCAAAAGCTAGACGATTTGGTTTGCGAGCATTTTGGACTTCAAGTACCTGTCGCGGATATGTCAAAATGGGTGGAATTAGTGAATACAATTAAACACCTTGAAAAATCCGTGAAAATCGCGTTAATTGGGAAATACGTGGCACTTCATGATGCTTATTTATCTGTTGCGGAATCGTTAAAGCATGCGGGGTATTCTCATAAGGTCCGTATTGAAATCGAATGGATTAATTCCGGTGAATTAACCGAAGAAAACATTGAATCACGACTTCAAGGGTGTGATGGAATTTTAATACCTGGAGGATTTGGACAACGTGGAATCAATGGAAAAATCATCGCCATCAAATATGCCAGAGAGAAAAAAGTACCGTTACTTGGCTTGTGCTTGGGAATGCAGTTATCCATCATCGAATTCGCAAGAAATGTATGTGGATTACCAGAAGCCAATTCCACCGAATTTGACCCAGATACGATTTATAATGTGATTGATTATTTACCAGAACAATACGTGGGAATCCATTTAGGAGGAACCTTGCGTCTTGGTTTATACAACTGTGTTGTACAAAAGAACACGTTAGCTCACCACGCATATGGACAGGACCATATTAAGGAACGTCATCGTCACCGTTATGAATTTAATAATAAGTTTAAAAAACTCTTAGAAAAACATGGCATGATTTTTTCAGGAATCAACCCAGAAACAAAACTATGTGAAATGATCGAACTAGCAGGTCATCCGTGGTTTGTGGCGACCCAGTTCCACCCAGAGTTTTTATCTCGTCCGGATCGTCCTCATCCGTTATTTAGAGACTTTATTGGAGCAACTGTCTTAAAAAAGGCATAAGTAGCGTATAATAGACGTATCATCTGTCGATCAGGAGGCACCAAATTGAAAGAATTAACTCGTTATAAAGAATTGATCAAAGAAATGAAAGCGTATGAATATGTAATGAATGTCATTAACTGGGATTCCAATACCGAAGCCCCACGCGGGTCGCATGAGCGACGCGCAGAGATGATGGCAGTCATAGGAGCAGAGTACTTCAAACGGTCTACATCAACAGAATATGTGGAAGTTGTTGAGTATTTACATCAACGAATCCAAAAATTAGATATGACAACAAGGCGTGAAATCATTCGCGCTAAGAAAGCATTAGACAAAGTAACCAAAATTCCTCAAGAAGAATATATTGCGTATCAAACACTTCTTAATCTTACCCAGTTGGTATGGGAAGATGCCAAGCACAACAATGATTATTCCAGTTTTAAAACCAATTTGGCTCAGATTATTGAGTTTAATAAAAAATTCATTCAATACTTTAATAAAGCAGATCATCCTTATAATGTATTGCTAGATGATTTTGAAGATGGCATGAACATGGATAAATACGATGCATTTTTTGATGTGTTGAAAAAAGAACTCGTTCCATTTGTAAAACAAATTCTTGCGACAAAAAAAGAATTTAAGAACCCCTTTGAAACCGAAAAGTTTCCTGTGGATCGTCAAGAGTTGTTTAGTCAGCATCTCCTCGATACCCTTCAGTTTGATCGCAATCGAGGATTGTTAAAGAAAAGTGTCCATCCCTTTACTTGGAATACGTCTCCATTTGATGTTCGTTTAACCACTCGATATCAAGACGATCTTGCGTTTTCGAGTATCTTCGCAACGATTCATGAACTAGGGCATGCGACCTATGAGCAACAAGTCGATTCCAAGTGGGCAAATACATTACTCGCTGGTGGAACATCGATGGGAATCCATGAATCGCAATCGAGACTTTATGAAAACACGTTTGGTAGATCCAGGGCTTTTTGGAGTTATGAACTTCCTAAACTTCGTAAACTATTTCCCAAACAACTCAAAGAGTTATCCTTAGATGACATGGTACTATGTGCAAATAAAGTTCAGGCCTCTTTGATTCGTGTCGAAGCAGATGAATTAACTTATCCTTTGCATATCATGGTCCGTTATGACATCGAGCGAATGTTATTTTCCAATGAGATTACAGTCGAAGAGCTTCCACAAAAGTGGAATCAATTGATGCAAGAATACTTGGGGGTAACGCCTCCCAATGATTCTTTAGGTGTATTACAAGATGTGCATTGGAGTGCTGGACTGATTGGGTATTTCCCCACATATGCGCTTGGTTCTGCGTACGCCGCGCAAATTTATTACACGATGAAACAAGAATTGGATATTGAAGCTCAGCTTTCGAGAGGAAAATTCAAAAAGATCAATTTGTGGCTGAAGAAGAAGATTCACCAATATGGGGGATCAAAGTCCCCAGAACAAATTCTTTTGGATGTGACCAATGAACCATTTAATCCGATGTATTACGTTCAATATTTAAAAGAAAAATATACCGAATTATATCTTAAATAATTCCTTGAAAGGCAGAATATATGCCTTTCTTTTTTCATTAAAACTTGAAATGTTCTTCAAAAAAACACGAAAATATGCTATAATGCACCAAAATAAACTAAGGAGGATTCAAGATGTTGCTCGAAAAAGCACTGATTGAACGGATGATTGAAACCGCTCTTCAAACTGGCGCCGACTTCGCGGAAGTCTATGTCGAAGACCGCGCGTCAGAAATGATATCTCAAATCGGCGGAAGAGTAGAAAAAGTCAATAGTTCCAAACTATTTGGCGTTGGGGTCCGCATCGCGTTAGGTCTACAAAGCGTTTATGGATATACGAATAGTAAAAATCCAGAAGAACTAGTGAAATTAGCAAGTGATTTATCCAAATCGTTCCAAGGAAATACCATATTAAAACCCATTCCTTTGGGCCAACTTGAAGTTGGGACTCGACACGTTGCACGGATTAATCCACGTGATGTTTCACAACCCAAAAAAGTAGAATTAATGAAAAAAGCGTACGAAGCTGCTAAGAATTACGATCCAGTGATTCAACAAGTAGCTGTCAATTTATCGGATTGGGTTCAAGACGTCTTGATTGCAAACAGTGAAGGTCGTTTTGTATCAGATACACGTGTTCGCATCCGGATGTACATCAATGCCATTGCTGGCAAAGACGGCATGATGCAAACCGGTGGAGAAGGACCCGGAACTGGCAAAGGGTATGAATACTTCTTTGAAGATATTGATATTGAAGAATTGGCCAAAGACGCAGCACGTTGTGCAAAAACGATGTTGTTTGCGGAAGATTGTCCTTCAGGAGTCATGCCGGTAATTATCGATAACAAGTTTGGTGGCGTCATTTTCCATGAAGCGTGTGGACATAGTCTAGAAGCAACGAGCGTTGCAAAAAACGCTTCTGTATTCTGTGGAAAAATGGGCACACAAGTCGCGTCTTCGATTGTTACTGCCATTGATGATGGCACGATTGAAAATGGATGGGGAAGTGCAAATTTTGACGATGAAGGCTATCCACAACAACGTCGTGTATTAATTGAAAATGGTGTTTTAAAATCCTATATGGTGGATAAGTTAAATGCTCGTCGTATGGACCATCAACCAACGGGTTCCTCTCGTCGTGAAAGTTATCGATTCGCACCTACTTCAAGAATGTCCAACACCTTTATTGACAATGGTACTTCTACATTTGAAGAAATCATCGCCGCAACTCCTTATGGATTGTACGCAGCGAAGATGGGTGGAGGGTCTGTGAATCCAGGAAGTGGAGATTTCAACTTCTCGGTATCAGAAGGGTATATCATCCGTGATGGTGTCATCGCTGAACCAGTAAGAGGGGCTTCTTTGGTTGGAAACGGCGCTGAAATTCTTCATAAAATCGATATGGTTGGTAACAACCTAGACCGCGCACGCGGCATGTGTGGATCACAATCTGGTTCCATTCCCGCTGACGTTGGACAACCCACCATTCGGGTTGCTTCGATTACCGTAGGTGGAAAGAAAGGGGCGAAATAACATGAATTTTGAACGATTATTTGCTCTTGCGAAACAAAAAGGAATTGAAGATGTCCAAGTGTATCTTGTGAATCGTAGTGAACTATCCATCGAAGTGTTTGATGGAGAATTAGACAAATACGAAATCGCAGATACGACTACTTTATCCATCAAAGGCGTTTATCATAAACGCATGGGAACGTTTAGTACCGAAGTATTAGACGATTCACTCATTGAATCCATCGTTGATAATTTAATTGCCAATGCATCCATCATTGATTCCTTGGATGAAGCGGTTATTTATGCAGGGGATTTGGAGTATCATGTCTTGGACGACTTATTTAACGAAGAATTAACCAAAATGGATGTAGCGAATAAAATTGCGAAAGTAAAACAACTGGACCAATTGTTTCATCAAGCCAATCCATTGGTTAGCATCGTCGAAACAATGTATTCGGAGTCCACTCGAACAGTCTTATTACAAAACACCAAAGGGTTAAAACTCGAAAATAAAGTCAATTCTGCGATGATTGGCGGTCAAATCATTGTGAAAAACGAAAGCGATCAACGCACTGCGTTTGATCTAGCGATTTCCAATGATTTCGCAGATTTCGATTTAGAAAAAATCGCGAAAGAAGCCGTGGAGTCTGGTGTTCGTAAATTAGGTGCCAAACCCATCCCTTCTAAGAACTATGAAATCATCTTGGACAAAGACGCTTTAGCAACACTACTTTCTGCTTTCCAAAATGTCTTTTCCGCAGAAGCAGTTCAAAAAGGATTGTCTTTGCTCAAAGGAAAACTAGGTTCAACGATTGGTTCTTCGCTATTTACTTTAGTAGACGATCCATTTATGAAAAAAAGCAGCCGTAGCCGCTCATTTGATGATGAAGGTGTTGCGACAAAATACAAAGAATTAATCAAAGCAGGCGTACTAGAAACGTATTTACATAACTTAACGACCGCTAAAAAAGACGGAGTAGTTTCCACCGGAAACGGATTTGGAACGAGTGTTTCGGCCATTAACTTAAAAGTCCTTCCAGGAGAACATAGTTATCAAGATTTGCTTTCTTCGATGAAGGAAGGAATCGTTATTACGGATTTACAAGGGGCTCACGCAGGCGCCAATCCCGTCAGTGGCGATTTTAGTCTTCAAGCAACCGGATTCTTAGTAGAAAACGGAGTAGAGATCAAACCGGTAGCGTTGATTACAATTGCTGGTAATTTCATCAAATTACTTCAAGACATTACAGCTGTTGGAAACGACATCAAGACAGGCTATTATGGAATTACATGTCCTTCCGTAAAAATTCTAAGCTTACCAGTTTCTGGAATTTAAGAGTCGATTTTCCCATACGTACAAGGTATGGTATCCTACAAACACATAGCACGATTCCAAAGAAGGAAGTAGTTTCTTCAAAGGAATCGTGCTTTTCTTATTCTTCTATTATTCGTCTTCTTCGATAGGAATCATCGTTCCATAAATGATAACATCTTCATCAGGAACTGTTTGATAATGAACAGGATTCCAACCAGAAAATTCAAATCCAACCATAGGTTCAACAATGGGATACACAATTTCTTCTCCATAGGCATACTCTGCAGAGTAGTAAAGTGCGTTATCAATATAAAAGGATACATTGTGACGGTTTAAAAGATAACTACCATATAAAGTGACATCTTCATCTGGCATGGTCTTTTGAGTACTATCCCATACAAGAGTATACCCTACTCTTGGAAGAGTAGGAAAAACAATCTCTTCTCCGTAAGCAACATTCAAAATCACTGGATCGATTTCTCCTTCGATGTAAAAGGTAGCCATGTGAGTGTTGACTGAATACTGTGAGATAAAATCGTAATTATCAAAAGCATTCAAGGCAGTCAGACTCCACCCCTCAAAGGTATGACCCAACCAGAAAGAAGGAGTAGGAAACTCTATGATTGTCCCGTAAGAGAGAAGTTCAGAAGACAGTATACTTCCATCTTGATTGAAAAATTGGATGGTACACAAAAGGTCAATAAACTCAAACTGAAGGGTTGTTTCATTTCCAGAAGAATCCCAAACTAGGATGGTGTAGGTTCCAGGTAACATGACACTCTCAAGTGAGATAACCGTTTGATTGTTGTAAAGGACATTGGTTGGAGTAAGTGATAGTACGCCATCTATATAATCCCATACATGAAATGACTCGATCCATTGTAAAATCGACGTTCCATAGGGTAGTTCAAAAGAAAGGATGGACTGATTAAACTGATAATGTTCGTCGTCATTCACAACGATGATGGGTGGGAAGCGGTCCACAAAGAGAGATTCTATCCTAGCACTTCCTTGGAAGAATTCATAAGTGTAATCATAACTCAACTGATTAGATTCATCATATAGATAACCATGAAATTGATTGAATGGTTCAAACGGAATGTCTACGTATGAAGAGATTCGAAGCATACCTTGATCCGTATTTTTTGCAAGAAACATGACAAGTTGTAGATTGCCAAATTGTAGTGGTTGTGGAAGTAATATGGAAGAACTTAGTGAGAATGTCAGATTTGTTTTCAGATATTCATGCATCGAATCTATCGCAAAAGGATATACTTTTCCTCCCATCTGAAGAGCATAGACGATGTGGTAGGGGTGATTTTCTTGAAGTAATACGGATTTAGGAATCGTAAATTGAATATCGCTAGCATCGATGGTGTTCTCACTGATTCGTGCTTTTCCAGTATAGACTTGTTCAAGAGGGATCAAGGTTATCCGTGAACGATCCCATAGTTGAGGCATTTGTTCGCTTTGAATATGAGGCTTATCTTCTAATAATTCGATAAAGTCCGTTGTAACATTGGCCATATCCTTGATATATCCAAAAAATGCTTCAAAGGAAGTGAAGTCATTTTCAAAGGGAAAGTCCAAGTATCCAAATCCTTTGTTGATCATGACTAATTTCCTTGTATTCTCGTTAGCGTTATTGTAAAAATTAACAGCTTCACTTAATAGTCCAGAGGTATCCCCGTATTTGTAGGAGAGTCCAAGATAATCAAGATAGTTTGAAAGTGTTGCAAATGCATCCGTTATTGAAGGCGCACTAATGGTCAAATGCATCATCCCATAATAGTTATGGTAGTTAGAGTACTCTTTTGCGCCTTCTTTGCCTACTTGAATGTAGGTCTTCACATGCCTCACTTGTTGATTCCATAAAGGATCCGTATGTAAGAACGACCCATTGGCAGTCAATATTCCTGAATAAGTGTCGAGAAGGGAGTTATTGAAAAGATATTGATTTGGTAAAGGAGTAAGTCCTTCATCAATCAGCATCTGTATCGTTTCTTCGGAGTCTTGATTGATATGAGTCAAGCCATTTTCACTAAATAGTAATCCAGTCAATCCATTCATTGACGGCAAATAAAGTTGAATATGATACAACCCTGGACTGCCACTAATGCTAAAAACATTGGATTGAGCATCGGGGGTATATATCGTGAAAGTAGGTCTTTGCGGGATGCTTGTGGATTGATTGTTTTGATCATAAAGCACTTTGGTTGTGTACCAACCATACTCTCCAGAAATCATTCCATTAAAGTTCGAATAGTAGTCATACCCTCCGTGCATATTTCGATTCACTCCTTGAAAGTGAAACGAATCGTCTTTAGGTTTAAAATCTTGATCTACCCAGAAAGTATAACTATTAAAGTCTTTTCCACCAACCGTATTGTAATACGATACACTCCCATAATAGGTCCCTATCGAAAAATACTCATTAATCCACAGTTCAATGACTTCTTCTCCTAAGTCATTATAGTAAATGCGAACTTTTCGGTAAGAGGTGCTTCCGGTTTCTGGGTATTGCATATTTAAATACAATTCAACGACATCTTGTATCGGATCATATTGAAGTAAGTACTCATGATTGGGGAACTGAACCCAGGTATCCATCACCGTTAAATGGTCTACTGCCCACTTTGACATATCTTTTCCTTGATTGGTCATGGATGTTATTACTTGGTAGATACTATTTAACGTGTGAGAGTTATAGGAATTTAAAGTGCTGGTTAGAATATAAAGGTCGTTGTATTTTGCAGGGAGTTGATACAACAATTTATGATAATGGTAATCTGTCCAGTAGGGATGAGCAATAAAATTTGCCTCACTATAATAAGAATCCTCGGTTTCATCTAATAGACGAGGGGCAAATAATCGACTTAGCAATCGCTTGTTTTGAACAAAAGGCATGGGGTTTTGTTGGTAGGATTGGAATACCTTATCCATATCAAAGTGAAAATTCGCTTCTTTTAAGCGATTGAGAGACAATAGTAATACATCCAACTGAAATTGATTCCCAAGATTATAAATGGCATAGACATCAGTATGTTCATAAATCGAATCAATTGAAATGTCCCATCCTACGAAAATGTAATCGTTAATTGACGGAGCAAGAGGTTCGATTGCACTTTGTCCATGTCTCACGTTTTGTGTACTAAGAACACCACCATCTATTCCAAGGAACCTGACGATATATGTAGGAAACGGTTTTGTACCCAAGTTCACAACAGATTGATTTGATAACGTAACAACGAACTGATTTTGTAGATTGTACTGCGCAGAAACGATGTAAATATTCGAACTAGATGAAACACTAATCAACCAATTTTGATAAGTTCCTGAATAATCGGTTGATTCAAAAAAGTCCATGAGTATTTGATTGAGATATGTACTTTCAAATAGTAAAGTAGCGTCCACATGGTGGCTAAGATAGGTAATCCTTATGTCATGACGTCCGGGAATAGAGAGTTTTGAAAGATCACTTCCAGATATCATGGAGGGACTTACACTGATTGATTCAATCACACCATTTGAGTACTGTATGCGCAACTGGAGTTGAGTCACTAAAAAGGACTCAACCATCCACACAGTAGTGAGATTGCTAGGGATGATTGTTACAGATTGGATAGTGACTCCCGTTGAAGTTGTGGTGGTTGAAATAGAAGCGGTTGTAGTAGATGAGACAGCAGAAGTAGTTGTATTGATAACGGTAGTGGTTATCAATTGAGTAGTTGCTGGTGTTGGGGATGTAGTAGAAACTGTAGTTGTGGGTAGTGTTGAGGGTGTAGTACTTGATTGACAGCCCGAAAGAATGAAAATCAAGACAAAAGTAACCAATAAAAAAAACATTCTTTTCCTCATAGTGAGAATCCTCCACATAAGATTTGTTTAGATCTCGAGTAAGCGTTCGTGAGCAACTAGTGGCTCTTGTTTGCACTGCGGGATTGGTGGGAGTAAAGAAAGAATGGTTCATTTTCAAGTTGTATGGAGCCACATAGTTTCATACTACAAATAATTACTTGTTTTGTCAATTGGGGTTCATATAAATTAACAATGAAGAGAATAAAAGATGGTATTAGATCATTGAATTTATCTCTTCATTGATCACAATCGATATAAATAAGAAACATGTTCTCTTGTTTCTCATGAGCATAGATAAGTCTTTCATGTCCTTGGAATTAGATTACATCATCTTCCAGTTTGTTCACAATTTTTCTTACTTGATTTTCGTGAAAGAAAGGGTATTTATTGCGTAACCTCGACTTTTTTTGTATAATAGTACTGTTAACAATTGGATTAATTCCAGTTATAGGAGGAATGTATGGGACTTGTATCAGCAGAAGGAATGTTAAGAAAAGCATATGAGAATGGATATGCAGTTGGTCAATTTAATATCAACAACTTAGAATGGACAAAAGCAGTTTTAAACACTGCTCAAGAATTAAACTCTCCAGTGATTTTAGGAGTATCAGAAGGTGCCGCAAAATACATGACAGGGTATGTTACTGTAACCGAAATGGTAAAAGCGATGATCAAAGGATTAAACATTACCGTTCCAGTTGCACTTCATTTGGATCATGGTTCGTATGAAGGTGCTTATAAAGCCATTGAAGCTGGATTTAGCTCCATCATGTTTGATGGATCTCATTATCCCATTGAAGAAAATATTGCAAAAACCAAAGAACTCGTAGAAGTTACCAAAAAACTAGGACTTTCTTTAGAAGCTGAAGTAGGTTCCATTGGTGGAGAAGAAGATGGAGTAGTAGGCGCTGGTGAAGTAGCGGATCCTCTTGAATGCAAGTTGATTGCGGACTTAGGAGTCACTATTTTAGCTGCGGGAATTGGAAACATCCACGGAAAATACCCAGAAAATTGGAAAGGCCTTAATTTTGACGTATTAACGCAAATTAAGAACATTACTTCAGGAGTTCCACTTGTACTCCATGGCGGAACCGGTATTCCAGAAGAAATGATTAAAAAAGCAATTGCACTCGGAGTAGCGAAGATTAACGTGAATACCGAATGCCAATTGGTTTTCGCAGCGGCTACCAGAAAATACATTGAAGCGGGAAAAGATCTTCAAGGAAAAGGATTTGACCCAAGAAAATTGTTAAATCCTGGTTATGAAGCCATCAAAGCATCCGTGAAAGAAAAAATGCAATTATTCGGTTCAGTGAACCAAGCGTAACTTATGTAAACCACGAATCTCGTGGTTTTTTCGCTTTCGCAGGAGGCCTATGGAACAGTTATTTCGCGATTATATCGCATGGAGACAAGAGCATAATGAATTATTAATGGAACTCATGGAGCACGATACCACCCTGTATGACCGACTTTATCCGGTCATCACCGTGTTGGATTCGTTATCCAAGGATTTCCAAACAGGAATGTTAGATACAAACGAAGAACTCGATAAGATTATTTCAGTGGGGTCCGAGTTCTTAAACGAACAAGTCGTCACGATTCAACTATATCTTGATAAAGTTTTCCACGGGGATATGCATCACTTTATGGATTACGAGGCAGTACTAAATTACTTGCTTTATGTGGAAGATATTCGCTATGAGTTAGTAGAAAAAGGGTATGAGGCATCTCCGGTGGAACTAGAAGAGTTATTAGAAGAATTATCTACCATCATTGAAGAAAAAAAAGAGATTCCTGATACGTTAGGAATCTATGTCGATCAACGCGTGAAAGAAATTGCGAGTGATTTATATTCTGAATTTTATAGCATCATTGACATCTTCATGGATGTCGCAGACACATTAGGAATCGATCTCTATGTAAGTGAAGATGTCATCATAGGGACAGACATATAGGAGAATAGACTATGTTTAATCGAAAACAGTACATCATTACCCTTATTGCTTTAGGTGTTGTAGCAGTAGGAGGCGCACTTGCAGTATATTTACTTGAAGTGGACTTTATTTATTTCTTTGTAGTAATCATGCTGGGATATATTTACTTAAAGTATCGATTAACAGGACCATTACAAATGTTTTCTACCAAGTTTAACATGCTTGTGGACTATGATTTGGACATTGCTCAAGCAGAAGCAATGTGTCGATCTTATTTAGAAAATGCACCAACTGCTGGACTAAGAGCGATTTATCGTTGGTATTTAGGAATGACTTTATATTATGCTGGAAAGTATGACGAATCCATCCGGATGTTAAACCAAGTGGATTTAAAAAAGATGAACCCTGTGTATCAAGTGCTCATCTTCGTATTTCAAGCATATAGTGTGTATGAACTAGGTCAAATGGATGAATTCAGTCTATATGTGGAACGGATTGAAGCGATTAAACCACGAATTCCAGGTAAATATCAAGGATTTGTTCTAAGCTATTTAGAGATTTTGAATGCACTAAAAAATAAAGATACGGCTCTTGATCAATTCAAGGAAGTTGTGGAAAAGAACTTTAGTCGAAATGACGGATACATTTCCACCAAACTGATTTATCATTATCGGTTGGCAGAGTATTACATTGCATTAGGGGATGAATTAGAGGCGGATAAAAATCTTGCATTTGTAATTGCGAACGGAAAAGAACACCATACCGCGATTCAATCGAAACTTAAGTTCAAAGGACTTGTGAACGTTGAAGATTACGTATATGACCCTGAAAGCGAATCTTCAAACGAAGAAGAAGACCAAAACGCAGGGTACATTGAAACGCAAGATGGAACTGTTGAAACACAAGACTCTTCTGATGATGACATCAAGCCACTTGATGAGTAAATAATGAAGTGGATTGAGTTATCTTCGTGGAAGCGAAAAAATCATTATGAACTGTTTAAGTCCTATCAAAAGCCACATTTTAATGTGACTTTTGAATTGGATATCACATCGTTTTATGAGTGGTGTAAAGGAAAGAATTATCCTTTCTTCCTGACGTTTTTACATGAAGTAATGAAAGTAGCGAATCAAATAGAAGCATTTTTACTACGTATTCGTGGTGATGGTGTCGTCATTCACGATGTCGTTCATGCCTCGTTTACGATGATGTTAGAGACAGGATTGTTTCGATTTATAAGAGCAAATTATCAAGACGACCTGGAATCATTCATAGAAGAAACAACCAAAGTAATGCAAGCATCTACGGATGTGGATCTTATCGATGAAGATGGCATCGATGATCTAGTCTTTGTTACCACATTGCCTTGGGTTCCATTTACAAGTATTGAACATGCAATGCCTTTGAAAGAAGGCGACTCTTTTCCACGAATATCATGGGGTAAATTTCATTTCGTTGGTGAAAAAAGAATGATTCCATTCTCAGTGAGTGCACACCATGCATTAGTGGATGGTGTGGATGTTGGAGTATTTTATGAGCAACTTCAAAGGATGCTTATGAATTATTTGGAAAAAATCTAAAAATATCGATATTTATAAAACGCTTGAGTACAAAATTGTGCTCAAGCGTTTTTTCACTATTAAAGACTGATGATTCTTATTTATAAAAAGAGTGAAGTTGATAGGTTATTCTTGCATTCAAATAATCCAAGTGTAAATAACAAACAAAAGCGTAGGAAAAATACCAAAGAAGCTGCTATTGTTTTTAGATAGTTGTGATTATTTTAAGACGCACAAGAAAAATGGTATAAAGAAGTCTATGAAGCATAACGATACCCAAGTTTAACTTCCAGTGAACTATGAAATCTCTTTATCAATCTAAGACTTGGGAATCAATCCAATCGCTCTTGATGCATCGGCATATTCTGCGTATATAATATAATACGTTCCTGGTTGGAAGACTGCAAGATTGGAATTTTTATTACCGGTTCCATCAAAATCACCGTCTTGATAGGTTGGTATATACAAAGTATCACTTGTTAGATTGATCACTTCTCCACTATCAGTGCTAGGAACAATGCATTTTGTACGATCAGGAAAACCAAAGTACGTGACAGCTACTTTAAATAGAACTGATCCGTCGAAAGCAGTTGTTACACCGTTTATTTTATAGGAATGAGACCACCCAGATGAGATACTAGAGAAATTCGCCTCAGCCACGTATAATGCTGATACTCCATCCAGTTGATGTCGAATCGAAGCCACCCGTGGATCAGATAAGAAAATAGCGTTGAATTTTATATTTTTCTTGGCATTCCAATGAGTTTCAATAGACATGAGATAATATTCATAATCAACATTGGACAAAGGCATATCAAGATCTTTTTTAGAAATTAGACCGAGAGCGCTTGAACCATTCCAATATTCTACAAACACAGCAAGATATTGTCCTGGTTCATAAGCGACAGGAGGAGATTTAAAATCACCAGCCCCATCAGGATTAGTTGATCTATAAGGTGGCATATATAGAGTAGATGGAGTTAAATTCTCTATACTACCACTAGATTGATTGGGCCCTGTCCATGCCTTTCGCGTAGGGTAATATGAATATGGTTTTAAGACTCTTAACGAAAGGGTATCATAAAAAGATTGTTGCTCTTGATTAATGGTATAAGTAATCAAAGATAGAGATTGTTCTCCGGATAAGTATATGCTTAACACATATACAAAGCGTGCTTGGTCCAACTGACTTCGAATACTCGAGATGCGGGGATCACTTAGCCGTACTGCTTCCATTTCATATGAACTATTCTGTTTAAATATGTTTGCTCGAGTTGTAATGAAATAGGGTGTTGACAAATTTACCATCAATGGATCGAAGGGAGTGGAAACTGGGATCAACCCCATCGCTTTTTGACCATTACGAAGTTCCGCAAACACGACATAGTAGCTTCCAGGAGTTTTTGCGACTGGAGAGAATAGTGTGACATTTTCATAAGGTTCATCAAGTATTGTAAACTTGGGAACCACCAACATATCTGGAGTCAGATTATGAAGTTTATGAGAAGCATTGGAAGGGAATACCATATCTCTTTGATCCGGATTTTCTTTGGAGTATCGAATGATTTTGATAGTTAGACTTGCATCAAACTCTGTTGAAATATTATCAACTTCATAAAAGTGAAAGTCCCGAGAAGAAAAAAAGGGAAAATGGACTTCAGCAATATAAAGATACTTAGCATTGGAAAGTTTGTTTGAAATTTCTTCAATTCTTGGATCTGAAATCATGGTCGGCTCCATGAGTGGACCTGAAGTGTCGTACGAACCTATCATACGACCCGCAACGTAATAATCCATTCCTGGATGGGATAAGACTTTATCTTGATTGTTAGAACAAGCAATCAAGCAAATACTAAAGAGAATTAGTATTAGGAATGCAAATGTTTTTTTCACTATGTACCTCCACGATAGAAGATTTTCTAACATTCATTATATCAAAATGATAACCGATTGTATGACTAATAATCATAATAAAATAATAAATATTCATTATCATAGTGAACTGATACCGAAAAGCTGTACTTTTTAATAAAAAAGGTAGATGAATGAGCTATGAAATGAAATACCAAATGAAATACGTTTGAGTATTCTATTTTCTATAGGCGTAATTTAAGTGATCATTAAAAGTAAATGATATGTGCTCTATTTTAATGTCTATTGGTATGATATAATGAATTTAATGATGTAATTTACTTGTAATCAGTAGAAAAGATATTGCCAATATAACAGCTTGATTATGTTGAGCTATCCATAGAATGGAGTTAACATGAAAAGAATCTATACATGTATTTTGCTTGGATTATTCATCTTACTACTAGTTTCTTGTCAAACGACAGTTTCTACAACATCTGTTAATACATCAACAGCTTCCACAACAACAACTTCAACAACAATAACATCAGTTACAACTGTTAATACAACAACATCAGCATTAACAACAACTGAAACCACTTCTACATTACCCAGTATCATTCATTCGCTATCGATTGAATATGATTCACTTACTACAGAAGAAGAGGTTCGTCAGTTCAACCTCGATTTTGAAGCTATCTTACAAACCCTTCATCAAGATGGGTTTATTTT
>JAUXXX010000026.1 GCA_030684695.1 bacterium | reverse complement strand
ATTTAGAGTAGTTGCTAACAAGTTTTTCGTGTTTGCAAGCTCTAATCTACAGCTGGTTAACTCCCGTTCAATCTCCGCTTGAACCATTCTATAAAACTCTTCTTTGCTTTCTTGTACGCCACATATTTTCTCTTCTAAAACCTCTATCTTTTTACTTAACTCTTCTTGATTGCGGACAAGTTCTAGTCGTTTAGGATTGTTTTGAACGGCATCAAAGACTTGCTGAAGGAATGCTTTCTTATGCTGAGTGATGTAGTTTACTTGGTTTTGAATCGCTTGTTCTAGTATGCTCACGGAGATGTTATCACCAGGGCATGTCTTACAGCCTTTGTTTTGAATACTGGTAGAGTTGAGGGGATTTGAACACCCTAATTACTGGAATAATCTCCAACATAATCATTTTCAGTTTCTGCTACATATGCTTTCTAGGCCCAAGTATAGCACTTTAATAATAAATAGTAAACATACATGATAAAAATAAAGGTTAATTATTTCACAAACATACTGTCCAACTATTTGATGGTATTTTCACGTTTTGTTGCATAATATCGATGAATACAGGCTATTTCTCCATATATATGAGAAATGATTGAAATTAGTGTTCATTTGTGATCAAAAATTGGAAGTCTAAATTGTATTTCTTCAAATGAATATCTCCAGATGTAGCGCTCCATTAATATCGGAAAAATTAAACATCAATGATAGAAATTACCGTTTTTTTTTGTATTTAACATGTTTTTATCTATTTGTTGTATAATCTTCAGTAAAATCACAAAGGAGACCAAAAATGAATAAAGAGCAGAGGCTACACCTCCAAAATTCAGTATATATTGATTTTCTGAAAGGAAAAAACGTCGAAGAAATAGGTAAAAATTACAAGCTAAAAAAAAGTACAATCTATTCATGGATCAACCAGAAGGAAGCCTTTATTCAAGACAAATCAACTGTTTACTCTCAAAAGGAACAATCGATGATTGTACTTAAAGTTCTCTCGGGTATTTCTGTTAAAAGCCTTTGCATTGATTACAATCTCAAGCAAAGTACTGTCTATTTGTGGACAAGGAAATACAAGCAATCTTTACCAAATGAGTTGACAAGTAAAAGGGCCTACGCAACAGATCAAACCACACGCCTTAAAACCATTAACTCATTACTTAAATCCACATCGATTACGCACGATATGAGTGTGTTTGAAAAACAAGCTATCATCACATCGCTTCGACCGAAACATTCACTCAAATTGCTATGTGAGGTATTCAACTATTCCCGTTCGACCTATTACTATCAGTATCATACAAAAATGACAATCCATCAGTTACGTGATCAGTTGCTTAAAAAGGAAATCATGAAAGTTTATTTAAAACATAAGAAAAGAATCGGTGGCGTTAAGATGCGAAATGATATGATTCTTAACGGAACATCCATAAGCATAGAGAAAATGTATCAATTAATGCAAGATATGGGTATCAGCGATCAATCGAAAAAGAAGCCAGCTTTCATTCGACCACCGAAACGAACAAATGAAAACTGTAAGAACCTTCTCAATCAACAATTCACCCAGAAAGCTCCCAATTTAGTCTGGGTCAGCGATATTACTGAAATCAAGATCAACAAAAAACCTGTCTATTTGTGTGCTATTTTGGATTTATTTTCTAGAAAGATTATCGCCCATCTTGTTTCGAGGAAATGTAACACAAGATTAACGCTCCTTACCTTTGATTCAGCTACTGATAATCGCAAAACAAAGCCTCACATGTTTCATAGTGATCGCGGGGTTCAATACACTTCGGAACAGTTCCAGATGTATCTTAGAAAACAAGAAATCTCTCAATCATTCAGCGCTCCAGGATATCCCTACGACAACTCTGTCATGGAATCGTTCTTTTCTAACTTCAAAAAGGAAGCCATCTATCAGAGGCAATCGTTTCGCACGATTCAAGAATACATCCAACACGTTAACGAGTATATGAATTATTACAACACGCAACGATATCATAAAGGAATAGGTCTCCTGACACCAATGAAAAAGGAAGAAATTTATTACTCATTCAATCTATCTTAATGTAAAAAGCGCCATATTTGGCGCTTTTTTTTGGTTTTTGGTGGAGCTGGGGGGATTTGAACCCCCGTCCAAAATGGCAGATTACTTGGTTTTCTACATGCTTAGTATTCTGGTTTTTCTTATCACTTGACTGCCAGAAGACAAACTATCAAATGACCAGCCTTGTTAACTTTGCTAACGGGCCTAAGGCGGCGACACGCTTCGCTATCCTGCTAACTGAAGTTTGTCTAGGGCCGCAGGCTGCCCTAAAGAAACTCGCTACTTCTTCTTAAGCAGCGTAAGCGTAATTTGAATTTCCGGTTATTAGCCGATGTGCTTTAGATCCACGTGATCGCATGCTTACCAAGCTCAAACCATCCTGTCGAATCCAGAACAGCCCCAATTATCTACGCCTTAGACGTAGTCTTTCATTACTTTGTCCAATCGGCGTAGTGTATCTTTTTCTTTTTCTACCTCACGCTTGTCGTAAAGTTTCTTCCCCTTACAAAGGGCAATTTCAATCTTGCAAAAACCATCCTTTAAATATACCTTCGTAGGGATTAACGTATGACCCTCTGTTTTTAACTTCAATGATAGACGGATGATATCGGTCTTTCCCATGAGTAGTTTACGCTCTCTGGTTTCTTCATGATTAAAAATATTACCATAGTCATACTTCGAAATGTTCATATTTAGGACAAATAGTTCAAAGTTCTTGATGCGTGCATACGCATCGCCAATTTGGACTTTACCCAACCGAACGGATTTAATTTCTGTTCCTTTTAAAACAATGCCGCACTCGAAAGTGTTAATTATGAAGTAGTCATGCGACACTTTCTTATTGGAAGCAAGCAGCTTCATAAATGGACTCCTCTCTATACGAGCTCAAAATCAATTTGTCCCAAAATTGGATTGGTACGAATCAATTTCACCTTCACTATCTTTCCTATATTATACACGTTTCTACTGGTTATGCCAAGATATGTCATAGAAGCTTCATTGAACTCAATGGCTTCTTTGAATGTCGACATATGGACAAGTCCTTCTACTGTGTTTGGAAGTTCAACGAACATCCCAAATTTTGTTAGTGTAGAAATCACACCAGTAAAGGTCATTCCTACAGATGGAGTCATAAATTCTGATTTTTTCCAATCCATGACCTCACGTTCTAGCATCATGGCAGTACGTTCGGATTTCGAAGTAGAGATCCCGATTTCATCCAAGATTTGATCATAATGTCGTAAGGTATCTGCTTCTGTTTTTCCATGAAATAGATAGGTGCGAATCAACCGATGAACAATTAAGTCCGGATATCGTCTGATAGGCGATGTAAAATGAGTGTAGTCTTCAAATCCCAAACCATAATGTCCCACATTACTAGGCGAATACTTCGCTTTTGCCATGGCGCGTAGCATTAACATGTTTATAACTTTTTCATACTCTGTATCTTCCACGCCAGTAAGTAACTCTTGCAAACGTTTGGGAGTAAATATTGTCGGGACTGTTTTTACATAACCAATCTCTTTTGCTAACTTGAACAATGCCGCGATTTTCTCTTGGTCAGGAGTATCGTGGATTCGGTATATAAAGGGCAACTGCTTTTTCATGAAAGTTTGAGCAACTGCTTGATTGGCCATCAACATAAATTCTTCAATGATCCGTTCTGAGGCTCCTCGTGAACGGATCACGATGTCTTTGACTTGGCCCAGTTCATCAAACAGGAGTTTGGGTTCAATCGTTTCAAAGTTGATTGAGCCTTCAGCGGTTCGTTTCTTTTGTAAAATCAGAGCTAATTCTTGCATGAGGTGAAGTGTTTGTACAATATCTTGATACTTCTTCGTGATTTCTTCATCTCCAAGCAAAATCGCATTCACATTGGAATACGTCATTTGATATCGACTATGAATGATGGATGGGAAAAAACGTTTCTTTATTAAATTACCAGATGCATCTAGTTCCATGATACATGACATTGCTAATCGATCCACTTGTGGATTTAACGAACAAATTCCATTCGATAATTCTTTGGGTAGCATCGGAACGACACGATCAGCCAAATAGACACTCGTTCCTCTTTGGTACGCATTTTTATCAAGTACAGAGTCTTCGATTACGTAGTAACTGACATCTGCGATATGAACACCAAGTTCATATCGACCGTTGTCCAGTTTTTTGATGGACACTGCATCATCGATATCTTTGGTATCATCCCCATCAATGGTAAAGATTTGCTCATTTCTTAGATCTGTTCGACCTGATTTATCTTTTTCTTGAACGGTACTTGGAATTTTCTTCACAAATTGAAGTACTTCTTGAGGAAAATCCACTTCAACATTATGACTGGCTATCATCTCACGCATTTGAGCGTCAGGTTCGTTGATTCCCCCAAGTATGGCTTCTACAACAACATCGAGGATTTTTGATGGGTGATACTTGACAACACGTGCTTTCACCAAGGAATGATCAACCAAACCTTCGCGATTCTTTGGTTTGACTTTAAAAAGATAATCTTCTTGATTTTTTCGAGGAAATACCGCTCCTTGAAAATATTCACCAACGACAATTTCTAACTGACGTTTGATAACCCTCAAGACCATTCCTTCCATTCTTGTTGGCGTGGTCTTTTTTGTTATTCGTACCAAGACTTCATCTTTATTCATCGCGTCCAAGGTTTGATCACGAGGAATAAAAATATCTGCGACTTGTTTGACTTCTCCAAGTGGAGTTACAAACCCAAATCCTTGGGTTTTCAAATCGATAATACCACGAATCAAACCCAGACGTTCAATCGTGTTATATTGGTCTTTTTTATTTTTAGCAATGATTCCTTCACGCTCTAGTTCGTTGAGTGCTTTGGTAATTGCTTGAAACTCTTCGGTTTTCTTTGCTGAAAAACGCTTTGTTAATTCTAACAAGCTTTCTGGTTTATATTGGGGGTGTTGGAATAATTCGGTGAGTTGTTTTTTCACAACATCGCCTCCTTTCGAAAAAAAAGAACACATTCAATGTGTTCTTTAGAGTGACCTGAATTTAAAAGGGTCGGATTAATGCAAGGATCGTCACAACAGCAAAAAGAATAGAGACTGCCATTGTTACTCTGGCGAAGAATAATTCAGGACCGCGTTGCTTTTGGTTTTTAAACAATTCGGATTTTTCACCTGAAAACGTGTTTTTCACATCGTCTTTTGATTCTTGAATCATCACGAGTCCGATTAAGAGAACCGAGACCACCATCAATAGCCAATCTAGAAATTGCATTGTATACCTCCTACATCGATAAAGCGAACACAGCCTTATCTTTAGCACTTAGATATTATACCATAAAAAAAGGCTTTTGGAATACCCAAAAGCACCTTTTTTTACTTCACATGTTATCTAAAGATGTTATAAAACGATTTCATGCCGTCATAAACAGCAACTTCGCCTAGTTCTTCTTCGATTCGTAGTAATTGGTTGTATTTAGCGACACGATCAGTTCTTGATAATGATCCTGTTTTGATTTGTCCAGCATTAGTCGCAACAGAAATATCGGCAATAGTCGTATCTTCTGTTTCACCAGAACGATGACTGACAACAGCGGTATATCCAGCACGTTTTGCCATTTCAATTGCATTGAATGTTTCAGTTAATGTACCAATTTGGTTTACTTTGATTAAGATAGAGTTTCCAATACCTTCTGTAATTCCACGTTTTAAAATGGAAGTGTTGGTTACAAACAAGTCGTCTCCAACTAATTGAATCCGTTTGCCTAAACGTTCGGTCATTGCTTTCCAGCCTTCCCAGTCGTTTTGGTCATGTCCATCTTCGATGGAGATGATGGGATAACGATTGACTAAGCCTTCATAGAAGTCAACGAGTTCGATGTTAGTCATCGTTTTGCCTTCGCCTTTTAACTCGTACAATTTAGTTTCTGGATTGTAAAATTCAGAAGACGCCACATCCATGGCTAACATGATGTCTTTTCCAGGAACATATCCTGCTTTTTTAATCGCTTCCATGATGACTTCAAGACCAGCTTCATTCGAAGATAGATCAGGAGCGAAACCACCTTCATCACCCACTGCTGTATTGAATCCTTTGGATGTTAATACTTTTTTTAGGTTGTGGAAAATTTCAGCGCCCATTTGTAATGCATGGCGGAAACTAGTTGCGCCAACAGGTAAAATCATGAACTCTTGGAAATCAATGTTGTTGTCAGCGTGTGATCCCCCATTGATAATGTTCATCATTGGTGTGGGCAGTTGTTTTGCATTGAATCCACCTAAGTATAAATACAAAGGTAATCCAACTAAATCAGCTGCAGCTCTTGCGACAGCCATGGAAACACCCAAAATGGCATTGGCACCTAATTTGGATTTGTTTGGTGTACCATCTAATTCAATCATCATTTTGTCGATGAATGCTTGCATGGTTACATCATAACCAATTAACTCTGGAGCGATGATTTCATTGACGTTGTGAACTGCTTTTAAAACACCTTTTCCTAGGTAGCGGTTTTTGTCTCCATCGCGAAGTTCAATCGCTTCTCTTTCTCCAGTGGAGGCACCAGATGGAACCATAGCTCTTCCGAAGGCACCAGATTCGGTGTATACTTCGACTTCGATGGTTGGATTCCCGCGTGAATCCAATACTTCTCTTGCATGAATACTACTAATGTTTGGCATGTTCAATTCTCCTTTTTTCTATTTTAATCGTTTATTTAGTATTTCGTTGTGCATTTGTTTGAAATAAGCTGACGGTAATCCCTGCAAACACAATCAATAGTTGAATCATGTATGCAACACTAAAATGTTGTATCCAATTGATCGGATTATAAAATTCAAAGGCAAAATCTACATATAGTTTCACTTGAAACACTGTTTCCCATGCGCCCATTTGATTGGCTAATACCAATACTTCAGGTAAGAATATGATGACCGATGAAGCTAACAATAAGCCCATCACGGTAACAATCGGATATACTACATGAGATACATCATACAATCGACGAACCATCTTTCCAATCAATAAACATTGTAAGAATAACAAGACATTGGAAGGGTCAAAGCCGGTTCCTTCTTGGACAAGTGAAGATAACAATCCATTCACAAAGGCAAGAAAGACATTAAAGATGACCGCAACCAACACCACCTTAATGAATGTTAATTGATGAAATCGTGGTTTTTTTTCTACCGTCTTTACCATGCTTGAATCATGGATATGCCTGTCATATCTTCTGGTTTATCCATTCCGAGAAGTTCAAGCATGGTGGGGGCGATATCGCCTAGCGCTCCACCTGTACGTAAAGTAATGCCTTTCTTCGTGATTAAGAATGGAACTGGATTTGTGGTATGTGCAGTAAATGGGGTATTATCCGTATCAATCATCTTTTCACAGTTCCCATGGTCAGATGTAATCAATGCTACACCGCCCATATCCAGTACTTTATCGACGACTCTACCCACACACTCGTCAACTGTTTCTACTGCTTTGATTGCTGCAGGTATGACTCCAGTATGGCCAACCATATCACCGTTGGCAAAGTTTAAAACAACAACATCATAAGTTCCACTATCTAGTGCTTCAATCACTTGATCTGTAATGGCATAGGCACTCATTTCAGGTTTTAAATCGTAGGTTGGTACCTTCGGCGAAGGAATCAGGATACGTGTAGCGCCCTTAATTTCTTTGTCAACGCCGCCATCAAAGAAAAACGTTACATGTGCATATTTTTCTGTTTCTGCAATTCGTAATTGAGTCAATCCTTTTACAGAGAGATAATCTCCAAACGTATTGGTTAAGTCTTTTAAGTCATAAGCTAGTGGACCCTTTACTGAGTCTGCATACTTCATCATCGAAACCAAGAATACGTTGGTAGGATGATTGGTAATATCACATCCTGCTTGAGAAGGATTTGAATAAGCCGTACCGATTTGAATGGCGCGATCCGGTCTAAAGTTAGCAAAGATGATGGCATCATTGGACTGAATCAACCCTTGTTCGTCGACTAAGAAGGGAATAACAAACTCATCATTAACACCTTCATTATAGGAGGCTTCGACTCCCAAAACTGCGCTTTCTGCTCTTTTGCCTTTTCCAAATGACATAACATCATAAGCGACTTGAATTCGATTCCAGTTTTTATCGCGATCCATCGCGTAATATCGACCAGATACGGTAGCGATTTTACCATATTGAATTTCATTCATTTTTTGTTCTAAATCTTGGATGTACCCAATCGCTGACTTCGGTGGAACGTCTCGTCCATCTAAGAATGCATGCATGTAGGCTTGAGGAACTCCATTGCGCTTGGCAATGTCGAATAATGCCTTGATGTGTGTGATGTGGGAGTGGACTCCTCCATCAGATAACAAACCAAAAATATGTAGTTTTGATTGATGTTTTTTTACATGATCAAATGCTTGTGTGAATGCTTCATTCGTGCAAAACGAGCCATCTTTAATAGCAACGTTGACGCGAGTGAGTGATTGATACACCGTACGACCTGCCCCAATGTTCAAATGTCCAACTTCAGAGTTGCCCATTTGACCCTCTGGTAAACCAACAGCCTCACCGGATGCTTCCATCAATGTCGATGGATATTCAGAAAATAAATAATCAAGATGGGGTTTACGAGCAATCTCATAGGCATTGCCTGGAGATTTATCGCCAATGGCAATTCCATCCATGATAATTAGTACTACGGGTTTCTTCATGATTTCACCTCTATCATGCACATTATACCCTAAAACCGCTTTTTTTCAAAGTGGAAAGAACACTTTGTAAGCATTTACACATTGGCGAAAACTGGTGCGTTTTTAAAACGATTTGATATAATAGAAGAGAGGTGATATCGTGGCTGTCACAAAACTAGAAAAGCTATTAACAATCTTAGAAAAACAAATCCCTAACGGTAAAATCAATTATGTCGTTCCCGATTTGTGGAATGCATGGAATTATCAAGGCGAAGAACTTCGAAAACTACCCAGCGGAGAACTGCTTGTCAATCCGTACTCATTTTATGCATCCGTCATCAAAAAATGGATATTGATCCACAAAGAACCAAAAAAAATCTATTCTCAATCATTAAGCAAAATGAATCAAATCGTTCATCCCTTTGGTGGCGATTGGGTTCGTAAATCCGTCATGTATTCCACAATGATTCGGACTTCTACCGCATGGGATCATGACCGTAGTTACTCTCTTGATTTGTGTAACTTGGATGGACTCAAGGAAACTGGAACGTTTGTGAAAATGCTATCGTTGCTTCCTCTATTACAAAAAATGGGGGTAGATACCGTATATATGTTACCTATTTCGCGTTTTTCCTTAACGGATAAAAAGGGTGAACTCGGAAGTCCCTATGGAGTCGCATCATTCTTTGATTTAGATCCAAACTTAAAAGACGATTTAACGGGAGCACAAGTAACCGTAGAAGATGAATTCAAAGCGTTTGTGGAAGCGTGTCACTTGCTTTCAATGCGTGTGGTCATCGATATCATTCCACGTACTAATGCCGTAGAAAATGATTTAATCAAAGACCATCCTGATTGGTTTTATTGGATCAAAGCATCGAAATTTCACGAGTACAAAGTTCCTTATGTGGATGGTCTTGAAGACACTCTCTCCCCTGACCCAAAATACATGCCTCAAGTCTATCATTCCTTAGATGTAATGCGCCACATCTCGATGTTTCAACACAATCCAAAACTTCAAGACGAAGTAAAGTGGAATGCACTTATTGCGTCAAATCCAACAAATTTAACCACTGCGATTGAACAGCAGTTTGATTTAAAAATCGCTCCCGCATTTAGTGATCACATCAATGATGTCCAACCACCTTGGACTGATGTCACATTCTTTCGTATGTATCTTGATCATCCTAAAGAAACCGTACGCTATCTAAAGAACAAACAAACACCACCCTATATTTTGTTTGATACGATTAAATCAAATCTATTCCAAGGGCATCTTCCAAACATGGAACTATGGAATACCTTAGCAAACATCATTCCTTACTATCAAACCCATTATGGTATTGATGGTGCGCGTATTGACATGGGACATGCACTTCCCAAAGAGTTATTAGACATGATTATTTCCCAAGCGAAAGCCAATGATCCAGATTTTGCCTTTATCGCTGAAGAACTCAATCAAGACAACGCTCCCAAAGCAAAAGCACTTGGCTATAACATGATCATTGGAAATGGATTTTGGATGCAACCACGAATTTGGGAAAAAAGATTCCACAAGTTTGTGTATGGTGCCAAAGATGTTGCCCTTCCTATGTTTGCTTGTGCAGAAACTCATGACACCGCTCGTATTGCTGGCCGTGATGGA
Source organism: bacterium (assembly GCA_030684695.1). Taxonomy (GTDB): domain Bacteria; phylum Bacillota_I; class Bacilli_A; order Izemoplasmatales; family Hujiaoplasmataceae; genus JAUXXX01. The sequence goes on along the minus strand of JAUXXX010000026.1, from coordinate 37,577 downwards.
AAAAGAGTGCTTGCGAGAATGGTAACTGCACTCAACTTCTTCTTACCAAACTTAGTACCCTTTATCAATTCTGGACAAGAAGTCTATGAAACCCAACCGATGAATACGGGCATTGATTGTACTGACAAAGACAAATACAATTTACCAAGTGAAGATCTCTTTTATGGAAAATTGGCACTCTTTGATAAATATGCCATCCACTACCTCAATGAAAATCGTTGGGAATTAGCCGATCATCTAGATGGACTCAAACACATAAGGGCAAGATGGATTGATTCCTTAACGAATTTAGACTATTACATCCCCTTATATGTCAATGAGTTTGATTCAGAAGTAGTTGGATTTGGCTATTTCAATCCAACTAGTCATCAAATGCTGTTGGTGTTTGCTAATGCAAACTACCATACTGGAATCCATGTAAACTGTGCGATTCAAAAACTGCGAGACGAGGCCAACAACTCTGCGCGAAGCGGAAAACTTGTATATGGAACGTACGAATGGCCTCGCATGTTTGATCAATTCCATGCGGATGGATCAGTATATTTGTATCTTTCCCCAGGAGAAGTAAAAATCATCGAAATATAAGAAAAGCCCCGATTTCGGGGCTTTTGTATTATTCATTTATTACGACATTTTTTGGATTGTTAAGGTAACTGATTGTGTAGTTTGAGAAATGACTTTTAAGTAATAAACTCCAGCTTCCGAAATTGTAAACTGCTGATTTTGACTTGAAATTTGAATAAATAATCCTTGTGTATCTTGAATAGTAGACTGACCAATACTACTCAACTGAGGACTTTGAATTTGATAGGTTCCAGCAGTTAGTTCAAATCGCATGTATCCTGGAATGGATGCAGTAAATGGTAGTGTATTACTCAAATCTGCCCGATAGAGTTTCAAGGCCAATCGGATATCATCCACTGCTTTAAAGACGTAAGGAGCCACCATGACTTCAATGGATTCTACATTTTGAGGTATTTCAATTAATACGTTTGCTTCAATCGAAACGATTGCATACAAGTCATCCGCTAATTCAAGACGTTGATCATTAATAAAGATTTGAAGACGTACTCCATGATTCACTTCAAGAAATGCCACTTTGACATGACCTGGCATATTGACGAATGTTCCAGCCTTGAGTGGGTTAAATCCAAATTGCTTGATGATTGCATTGACAATTTTTTCATCAGCGAAACGATCTAAAAACAAATCAAGCTGATAAGAACGTGCTCCAGTCTTCAATTGATTGTTAATATTATCAATCGAAAATTGAAACTGACTATACAGAAAAGCGTCAATCAAATCTGCAATTTCGCTATCTTCTTTCATCAATGGAGTCACAAGCGTATCTTCAATTAAAAACTCAAGTTGTAGTCCTTCTACATCCATGAGGATGCTTTTTCGAGTGACTCCGTTTCTAGCAAACTCTACATTCGTAATATTGGTTTCGGCATTCGATGAAAGTGATAACTCAAAACTTGTGGGTCCACTTGGTGTAAAATTTGCTTCTTTTACCACTACACTGGCACTCGCTGCTATTAAAACAGTAGTCGATTGTTCATAATGTGGTCGGATGGCATTGTATTCCTCATAAAAACCTTTTACTGCTTGAAGTGTTGATAAAAAGTCACAACTTGCAAAAGAAAACATCAAGAAAACCAAGGAAATACCTAACAATATCTTTTTCATTTGATTCATCCCCTTAATAAAGTATTGCGTTATTTGTGATGGCAAAAATGGTGATTTTCGTATTTTTTTACCTCTTTTAAGTAAACTATACTCTTATCATAGACCACTTACTGGCATTTATCAAGGAAAAATCCATTTCTTTATAAAAAAAAGTCGCTTAGCGACTATTCTTCTACTTTATGGATTAATGAATCAATGGTATGTAATAATGGCGTTAACACCAAGACATAGGCAATAATTTCAATGGGCATTTTGACAATTCGTAATGGAATTCGAGCCCAAAATGAAATCCCAGGATTCATTAAGTAGAGCCAAAACGGTGTGAATACAAGCGAGACAACGATGTATAAAATCGTCACAACAAACAACAATTGTGTCAATGGATATTTATACCCTGTTTTTCGATACGTCCACACATTAAAAATCGAAAGCACAATCGCAGAAACAAGACTCATTCCAACCAACCAATAATTAAAATTCCCATTCAGTGTTAAAATATCCACTTGTTCAATATCAAAAAAATACCAGGCAACCAGCAATACAAAGATGCCAATCACCACAAAGTTGATGTAAAAATAATGTTGTTGCTTTTTGCTTTGTTTAAAAAACATAAAGAGTAGCCCTGGAATAATTCCATAAACGATAGCGTTTAAGGTAAATCCCGGATGAAATGTTTGCCCAAAAATCGGCCCACCGATTAAGAAAAATCCCAACAAATCTTGGGACAATCCTGCAATCGCACCTACAATGGGTCCATAGAGAATGGATGCGATGATAATCGGAACATAGCCAATGCCAAACTTAATAATTGGGTTGGATGGAGTTGGCAAGGTAATGGAAACTAATTGACTTAACACGACTCCAATTGCAACCAACAATCCGGTGAATGCTAGTTGCTGCAAGGTTGGTTTTTTCATAATTCTCCTTGTCAGGACAAACCAAAATTTATCGTTGTTTGATTTGTCGAAGCTAAAAAATCATTGATTTTTGAAAATGGTTTTGAGCCAAAGAAACCTCGATACGCAGAAAGCGGAGAAGGGTGTGGCCCCTCTATGATACAATGAATCGGATTGGTAATCAATGATTTCTTTTGACGAGAGAAAGACCCCCATAGTACAAAGACGATAGGAGTGCTTTTTTGATTTAACAACGAAAGAATGTGATCCGTAAATGTCATCCATCCATAGGATTGATGCGACAATGGAAGATGTTCCCTGACAGTTAAAATAGAATTCAGTAGTAATACCCCTTGTTTTGCCCATGGTCGTAAATCACCTTTGCGTGAAATAGGGATTCCTAAATCAGAGTTAAGCTCTTTAAAGATGTTTTGTAAGGAAGGAGGAACCTCTACTTCTAAAGGCACACTAAACGATAAACCCATGGCTTGATGAATGGAGTGATAAGGGTCTTGCCCTAAAATAACCACTTTGGTTTGTGAAAAACTGGAGTATCGAAGAGCTTCGAATACTTGATTCATTTGTGGATAGCACGTGTATAACTCATACTCTTTTTTGATTTGTGCAACCAATTGCAAAAAATAGGGTTTTTGAAACTCAGTGAAGAGCAATTCATCCCAATCGTTATTTAACATTAATTTCTTTTATATTAATATCTTCAATCTTTTTATTTAACGAACAAGAACTATTGGTACTACATGAACCGCATCCTTTAAAGTCCGCTGGAAGCGCACACCCTTCTGGCGCTTTGGTTTTTTCATTTGCGGTATAACTAACAACATATAAAACAACAACTGCTACGACAACGAGTACTCCAATAACATATGGCATATCATCACCACCTTATGCATATTATACCACATTCTATACATAAGAAAAAAAGGATTGCACTCGAACAAAGTGCAATCCTTCTTTATTAAGCGATTGGTTCCACCATCGCTAATATGGCTTTTGATAAACTATGTAGCCGTTCTTGGGCTTCTTCTAATGTTTGACCCGTCACACCTACATACAACTTTAATTTGGGTTCGGTTCCAGAAGGTCGTAAAACAAACCAATCCCCGTTTTCTAGAATCGTCTTAATGACGTTGGAACGAGGCAATGTTAACATTTTAATGCTTCTATTTTGAAGTCGTTTCCCTGTTTCATAATCTTCAATGATATCCACTTTATTTCCAGCAATAAAGCGAACTGGATGATTCCGGAACCATTCCACAATCCGGTTGATTCGTTTCGCTCCTTCAATTCCAAATAAATCAATGCTATGCAGTGCTTCTAAGTAATATCCATACTCCTTGTAAATATCATGAAGTTTATCAACCAATGTTTTGCCTTCGGTTACCAAGTAATAATTCGCCGCATCAACCGCCAACATCATTGCTTGTAAACTATCTTTGTCTCTTACAAAGTCCTTTACCACATACCCATAGGATTCTTCATACCCAAACAAAAATTCAACATCACTTTTCTCAATCAGCTTCGCTTGCTCGCCGATAAACTTAAATCCAGTAAGAGTAGAAATAACATCATATCCAAATTCTCTGGCAATCTTCGCACCCAAATCAGACGTAACAATGGTATTAAATACGACACCTCGTTTGGGCAATGTTTGTAGTACTCTTCGTTGTTTTAATAAGTAATCAATTAAAATAGCCCCTGTTTGATTCCCAGAAAGTAATAAATAACCACTTTCTTGTTTTATCGCTATTCCCAATCGATCTGCATCGGGATCGGTCGCAATCAATAGATCTGCTTGGTGAATGTTTCCCACTTTGATTGCTTCTTCAAAAGCGGCGGGACTTTCTGGATTGGGAGATTTTACGGTGGAAAAGGAAGAATCCTGATTAAATTGACTCATGACTGGAAAGAATGTAAAACCACATTCTTCTAGCAATCTCGCTCCAAGAACTCTAGACGTTCCATGAAGTGGTGTAAACACAACCTTGAGCTTTTTTTCAAGTGTTGGATGAAGCAAAACTGTTTTGACCAACGCCACATAAGCATCGTCAATTTCTTTGCCAATGTATTCTAATAACCCAAGTAATTTGAGTTCAGATTCTTCTAGTACTGGAACTGAAAATAAATCGGTCACTTCTTCCACCATCGAAACGATTTGATCTGCATAAAATGGGGTGTACTGACAGCCTGAATCATCATATATTTTATAGCCATTGTAGTTTGGTGGATTATGGGAAGCAGTAATCACAATACCAGCAATCGCTTTTAAATGCCGTACTGCAAAAGATAATTCTGGAGTCGGTCGTAAATCATCAAACAAATAGGACTTAATGCCATAATATCCAAGTACTTTCGCCGATTCAATTGCAAACTCTTTGGACATTTTACGATTGTCATAGGCGATGCATACACCACGAATTAACTCACTCTTGCGGTAATTCTTGACTAAATATCTTGCCAACCCATCATTGGCTTTGCGAATGGTATACACATTTAAGCGATTCGTTCCTGCGCCAAGAATGCCTCGCATACCACCTGTCCCAAAACCAAGGGAAGAATGAAACATTTCTTCCAACTCATGTTCTGTTTTGTCTTCCATGTCTTTTCGAAGGGATGGCTCCAATTCAGGATATGCCAACCACCGTTCATAATGATCCCGCCACATACTATACATCTCCATTTCTACTTGAAAGAAAAGATACTTTTGCATGTAAGCAAAAGCATCTATGATTAACGAATGTAATCGACAACGCCTGCTTTTCGTTCTTTTGCCACCGGATACTCGCCTTTGGCATAACCAAAACAAATCGAGCAATCGTGTTCATACTCAAAAGGAACCTTCAGCATCAAATTAACATCGACTTTGTTGGTTTGTGAATACATGAACCGAGTTTGTCCAATAATACAAGAATCTATGCCCAGTGACTTCGCTGCGATTGCCATATTTTCAATGGCACACCCAGCATTAAACTCCGCGAATCCTTCAATCAATGAGCTTACAACTATGACTAAGGGAGCGTGATAAAACGTATGGTCTTTTTCATCCACCTTTAATCCGCGTTGTTCCATCCCTTGTAAGGTTAATTGATGCATTTTTTCAATCATTTCTGGGTTTGTTACCACCGTGAAATGCCAATTCTGACGATTCCTCGCAGAAGGTGCGTACAATCCCGCTTCTACAATTAAAGAGATGTCTTGAACTGATACTGGTTGGTTAGTAAAGGAGCGAACACTTCGTCGATTCAAGATTGTTTCGATGGTTTGATTACTCATAAGATCTCCTTTATATATCGTTTTCAATCGATTCTTTAGATAAATGAGGATTGGTTGCGTCCGATACTTCCATGGTAATCGCTGCCGCTTGTTTTCCTAAATTGAGGGCTTCATGCATCGATTTACCTTGGACAAGTCCATAAATAGTCCCCGCAAATAATGCATCGCCACAACCTAGTGTTGATACTTGAACTTCAGGTTCAAAGACAACCGTTTGATAAATCGATCGTCCAATATTGTAAGTGATTGGTTCTGCACCATTGGTTACAATCACTTGTTTGAGACCTCTCGAAATTAATTCTTTGACGGCTAAGATCACATCATCTGACTTTTTATTAAGCAAAGAACTCAGTTCAGATTTATTGATTTTGCATAGTGATATGTGCGATAAAATCGATACTAACTTCGTCACTTTTGCTTGTGATACACCATCCATATATAATAATGTATCTGGATATTGTTTGATGAAGCTTGAAATGGTTTCTAAAGGAACGTTTGCATCAATTACTGCGACATCAAAGGTTTCTTGGCCGTTTAATGCGTTTTGTAGCGCTTCGGGTGTTAGTTCTTCCATTGCCACAAAATCGCTCACAGCCGTTTCTAATTCTCCTGTTGGATGAAGAATGGATACAAACAATGGGGTACGTTGCGTAGAATGAACAACCTCAATGGTCTTCAATCCAATCATTTGTAACTCATTCTTGATGACATGTGAAAAAGGATCATTCCCAAAGACGGAAATAAAGGTGACTTCTTGTCCTAGACGATGTAAGTTCACGGCAATATTACGTGCTACTCCTCCTGGTGTCAAAGCTACTTTACCAGGGTTCGAATCTCCGTATTTTATGGCGTCACTACTTTGAGCAACCACATCCATCGATGAGGCTCCAATCACAAGGATTTTTTTCATGACTACTCCAAAATGTTAGACGTAATGTAATCGACGCCTAGTTTGATCAAACGTTCCGCAGTATCTTTGTCATCCACTGTCCATACAGCGACTTTTAAACCGATTAAGTGAAGCCGTTTGATGGTGGCTTCATCAATCAAGTCATAGCGAATATCCAAATGAACCACATACTTTTCACAAAACTCAATCACGTGGTCATTGAGTTCATCTGTTAACAAGTACAAATCGATTTGTGGATAACGCTTTTTAATGTATGTAATGTATTTTTCTTGGAACGTAATAATCGATACATGGTCATGATAATGGTGATCAAATACCAACTGAATCACCTTATCAATGTGTTCATTGGTCATATTTTGTTTTAATTCGATAAAGGCATGTTTTTGGTAATTTTTACAAATCATTAAATAATCTTCAAGCAAAGGAATACTAATATAATCGGATAGATTTCCAGTTTTGCGATCAATTAATGTAAACTTACGAATTTCATCAAATTTAAAGGAAGGGATATATAGATTTAACATTCCAAGACGTAGTAAAGTATCATCGTGTGTCACGATGATTTTTCCGTCTTTGGATGCATGAACATCACATTCAATTCCAAAATAACTTCGATTTGCAGCGGCGATAAATGCTGGGATGGTGTTCTCTGTTTCGATACCACTTAATCCCCGATGAGCCACCATTCCCCGAAAATATTTATCTATTTTTACCGTATTCATGTACTCACTCTCTCTTAGGAAACTACTGATAACATTTTATCATGTTAGACACTTTAAATAAACAATAAAAACCGAATTAGGGCGATTATTTTAGATTCTCTTTGCTATAAATAATGTATAATGAATAGGAAGGATGTGATTGTTATGGAGTTAAACCGTATTAAACAGTTGTTTCTAAAATTTCAAAGTTATGAATTGTATTACAAAGATAGAATGGGATTATTTATTCTGCTCACTATTTTTGGTTCCCTGATTCCGTTTTGGATCATATTTATTATCTTGTATGTATTACAAGAATCCATCGAGATCAATGATTCTTTGGTGTATCCCGGAGATCCAGCATATATTCAGTTCTACCTTTGGCTTTTCATTGTAATAGGTTTATCACTATTTCTTTTCTTTGGCTTACTTCTTTCTTTCCTTACTCAAAAACGCAAACTGATTCTTTCAGTGGGCATGGATTCTAATCAAGATCCATTTGTGTATTATCAAGCCAAAAATACTCGGGAGTATATTCAATCAAATCGTATCATCCAGTATGACGATAAGTCAAAAAGAGTGAATGTTTCCACAGACATCGCAACCATACAGAATCGCTTGGCTGAAGTTGCATTTTGGTTATCAAATAGACGCTTTGATAAAATCAAGATCAAAGAAAAATCCAGTCTCATCAAAGTAAAATTCAGTAAGCAAATTGGAAATGCCAAGCAACAATACGTCATAAGACTACATCTCGACGAATCTGGTCAACTACAATCATTCAGCCAAACCATTTATGATTCTTCTTATGGAAGTTCGAATATCAAATCCATGAGAAAGTTTTATTTGGAGAACGTCAACCGACAAGTTCGAATTCAATTCCCCAAGGAAATTCAGTCTATTCTATATACATCCTAATCAAAAGCGAGCCCATCGGACTCGCTTTATTTTCTAGAATAATCCTGTCCCAAACAACGATGCAAAGACCAAGGAAACAATGGTCATCAATTTGATTAAAATATTAATGGATGGTCCTGAAGTATCTTTAAATGGATCCCCTACGGTATCCCCAGTAACCGCTGCTTTATGCGATTCTGATCCTTTTCCACCATAGTAGCCTTCTTCAATGTATTTTTTTGCGTTGTCCCACGCACCTCCAGCGTTGGCCATAAAGATAGCCATCATTAATCCACTGGATAATGAACCCGCTAATAATCCTCCAAGCGCTTCTGCGCCTAAAACAATTCCAACAATCAGTGGGGCGAGTACTGCCATAATCCCTGGTAAAATCATTTCTTTTAAAGCCGCTGATGTCGAGATATCAACACACTTTCCATAATCTGGTAAATGTGTCCCTGCTAAAATCCCAGGTTCATTGGTAAACTGTCTTCTCACTTCATCAATCATCTTCTTCGCTGCATTTCCAACCGAAGTCATCGTCATTGCTGAAAATAAGAAGGGTAACATCGCACCAATGAACAACCCTGAAATTACTTTCGGATTGGTAATATCAATGGACTCTATCTCAACGCCATTGGCATTGACTGCAGCTAAAAAGGAAGCAAATAAAGCAAGTGAGGTCAGTGTAGCGGAGCCAATTGCAAATCCTTTGCCTATGGCCGCTGTTGTATTTCCAACCGAATCTAGTTTATCAGTAATTTCACGTACGTGTTTGTCAAGATGTGCCATCTCTGCAATTCCCCCAGCATTGTCTGCTATGGGTCCATAAGCATCTATTGCTACGGTAATGCCAATGGTGGCTAACATCCCCACCGCTGCTAAAGCAACGCCATAAATCCCAAGCATTGCATGGGCCCCAATGATTCCCACACAGATGGCAAGTACTGGTAGACCTGTAGAGCGCATACCAACACTCAATCCTTCAATGATGTTTGTGGCCGAACCAGTCAACGATTGTTTTGAAATTCGTTGAACATAACTATGTTTTCCTGAAGTATAATACTCTGTTGTTTTTCCGATGAAGATTCCGACAAACAATCCTAGTGTCACTGTGAAAAATGCTCTTAAGTCACCAAACATCAGATAAGACAAGGCAAGTGCCCCGATAACGACCAGCAGATTGGATACCAACGTTCCAAAATCAAGCGCATGTTGTGGGTTATTACCTTTTGTTCGTACGAAGAACGACCCAATGATTGCCGCAACGATTCCTACACTAGACAACAGTAGAGGAAATAAAACGTTTGTCATTGAATCTCCACTGGGCGCAATCAAACCAAGAGTGATTGCCGCAATTAAGGAACCTACATAAGATTCAAACAAGTCTGCACCCATTCCTGCAACGTCTCCAACATTATCCCCTACATTATCAGCAATAACGGCAGGGTTTCTTGGATCATCTTCAGGAATTCCGGCTTCAATTTTCCCCATTAAATCCGCTCCAACATCGGCTGCTTTGGTATAAATCCCTCCACCTACCCGGGCAAACAAGGCAATTGAGGAAGCTCCTAACCCAAACCCTGTTAGAATTTTTGCGGCATCAATCATTTCAAACTGAAAGATGAGTCGAGCAATGATTAAAAATAACGTAACCCCAAACAAGCCAAGTCCAACAACAAGCATTCCCATAACGGCTCCGCCATTGAAAGCTACCTTCAATGCACCAATCAATCCTTTGTCCTTTGCAGCTTGACAAGTTCTCGCATTGGCAGATGTTGCGGATTTCATCCCAACAAATCCAGCAAACGCAGATAAGAACGCCCCTCCTAAAAAGGAAATCGCCGTTAGCCATGTTCCTAAACTTCCTCCCATTGAGATGCTTTGGGGGTCTAGAAACAAGCCAATCAATAAAAACAAAACAAGCACAAATGGAGCGAGTACGATATATTCCCTAAATAAAAATGACATCGCTCCTGTTCGAATGAATCCTGAAATTTCTTTCATTCGATCATTACCTTCTGGTGATTTTTTGATTTTCAAGTACAAAATTGATGCGTAAATCAATGCCAATACGCCACCACCGATACCTAAAAAAATCAATCCTTGCATGATTTCCTCCGATTATTAAAGACATGTGAGTCATTCTTGGCTCGATTATACCAAAGACGAATTATCAATACAACCATTTAGATGAAGAAAATTCATGTTTTTTTACGATATTGATAAAATGTGAATATTTATTCATGTATAAACAGTAAAAAGAAAAGAATTGGGCGATATGTGAGTACTTCACAATTCCCAATTCTATTTTAATCAATGGATGTTTGATGCATTTTTTCTTACAACTCGCAATAGTCTTCTTCTCCATAATTACGTAGAGTGTACAGGCGTTTCCATGTCAAATTAATGACTAAGGCAACCAATCCCCACTTAATTAAATTAAACAATCCGAAGATTTCAACCACTTGATTGAATGGCAGAGGCCATCCATAAATGATAGGTAAATTGATAAACGCGTTGTATAAAGTCATCACTACCGTCGTAAATATGACCCCTAGAAATGAGATCAACGCCATTTGCTTGATGGTTGTATTTTCTGCTAATTTCTTGCGATTAATCATCACGGCCATCGGGGTTAAGAAAACCATGGTCGCGATAAAGTTAACTCCTTCATCCAAAAAGATGATCAATGGTGGTGAACCAGGCATAAACACGTGGATAAAGTTTGTAAACAATGAGACAATCACTGCTGTTTTGAAATCAAACCATAGTAGGGTCATAAAGATAATCAGGCCGGATAACTCGACCTTCAAAAACACAAACCCTGGAATCACTGGGAAGCCAAGAAGCATCAATGCACTTGCTAGACCAATGATAATTCCTAAGAAAGCGATTTTTCTGGTGGATAGTTTGCTTGGTAATTGGCGACGATGATTGACATAACCAGCAGTTGCTAGTATTGCCAAGTATGATACCAATATGACTGAATTAACAAGCAAAATGTCTTCAAAACTGGATGGTGTGCTTTTGGTAGCGAGACCAAAACTAATTCCTCCAATAATTACGAGTATTGCTACGATACCTACAATCTTACTTTGCTTGCTTGAAGCTCCAAACTGTCTGGATTTTGCAATTAAAAACAATAATGCGACCGCGATGAAAATAGATAAAATGGTGAGAATTGTTACAACTGTTGGACTCATACTTTCCTCCTGAAATCATAAAAAAATGCCTTTTTCAAGGCATTGATGTCAAAAGAAAATACGCGCAAAAAAAGACGCGAACTTCTTCCATCCAGACTTTACTGTCGGTATAGGATTTACACCTATTCCTGCTTACGCTCGCGGACTATCACCGCCGATCGGGAATTTCACCCTGCCCTGAAGTTTGTTTTTTATGTAATTTTACACGATTATTATAAAGGATTCTTATAAACTTGTCAAGGATTATTTACTTAGATGATTCCAATTGCCCGAACCATCGACCCATCAAATCCTTGTAGTTTCAATGGAAGAGCAATCAATGTAAAGACACCCGGGCATTGTTCTAAATGAACTAAATTCTCGATAATCACGATATCTCTAGATAGTAGTGCTTGATGAATCCCTGAAAAATCTCCTTTAGGAAATTGAATGGATGGCATGTCTACACCGATGGTTTTTATCTTGTGTTCATCAAGAAATTGGATAAAAGAAGGTTCAAACGCCGGGAACTGTGTAAAGTACTCTACTTGTTCTACCTTATGACTCCACCCTGTGTGAATTAACAAAATCGGATGTTGTTCCAAAGCATTTTGATATCTGGAGACGATTACTTCCGTGGGGAGTATCCCAGAAACTGGTTGTACAGTGATTAATGTCGCTTTGCCAACACAAGAAGACAAATCAAGGGATTCAACCGTTTTTCCTAGTGCAAGAAAATGTGCAGGTGCGTCCAAATGGGTTCCCACATGCATCCCTGCTTGAATGGTCTTTATCGCATAGCCATCAAGACTAACTTGTTTGATGGAGTGAACTTGCAAAGCAGGGTCTCCAGGAAACAGTGGCATATGTTCGTGAATGGTCCATGATAAATCGATAATTTTATTCATTTGCTTCGTTAACTTCCCTTAGAATAAAAAGAGCTTTTTCAGCATTTGATAATTCTTTGATGGTAACGTATTGATTGAAACGACTAAAATCCACTTGATAGCGTTCAATGCCTTCCATGCCTTGAATCAATGCGATGTATTCCACATTCATCGAAATCAATTTTAAATCATGCGTGAATGTAATAGAAGCTTTCGCACTTCGAACTGTTGTAAACACGTTGCTAACAAAAAAAGTCGCTTCTACTTCCGAAGAAGATAGTTCAAAATTCACAGTCACTTGTTTGGAATCTATCAAGATTGTAACAGCTCTTGTTTTAGATTGATCCACTTGTTTTTTTAAATATGAGGTATATAAGGAAAGGTATTTTTCAGGACCTTCGACAAATCTAACTCGTTCCGTGTTGGATGAATCAATTTTTTGATTATACAATACTCCTGCTTGGTAGAATTGTAATCCTTGATAACTTGTAGAGTTTTCTGAAATGAGCAACTCAACACGTCCTAAAAAATTACTTTTTCCAATATTGCGGAATCGTACTTCAATCAAATCACTTGAGTTGTAGTTCTCTGACTCATAGGATCCTTGAAACGTAGCCATAAAACTTTCTGCTTCTAAATAGTTTTGAATGGCATCATTCATTAAGCCAAATGCTTCATCCACAGAATAGTCGGTATTGATAGGCTGACAAGCACTTAGTGTGATTCCTAACATAAAAACAATCAATAATAATCCCAATTTTTTCATCGTGTCACCTCTTTACCATTATACCAAATGTAACCCGTTTCATTCAAGAAAAAGAAAAGCGACCGAAGTCGCTTATTGATTGTTAAAAGGCAAGATATGCCAAATGTTATTCGCATAATCTTGAATGGAACGATCTGAGCTAAATACACCACTTTTTGCAATGTTCACGATTGTTTTGCTTCCCCAAGACTCTTTGTTTTTATACGTTTCATTTGCTCTTTTGTGGGCTTCTTTGTATGCTTCATAATCACGAAGTACAAAATAGCCATCTTGATACACCAAACGATCAAAAATTTCACGAAACTCGTTTTTGTCTACTTGGTCAAAGAATCCATTGATGAGTTGATCAAGTACGCGTCTGATGGTTGGTGATTCATCATAAATCGCTTTGGGATTGTACGATTTGTTATGATTGAATTCATTGACTTGTGCAGCGTTTAATCCAAAGATAAAGATGTTTTCATCGCCAACCAATTCATGAATTTCCACATTGGCTCCATCTTCTGTACCAATGGTTAATGCACCATTCATCATAAACTTCATGTTTCCAGTCCCAGAGGCTTCTTTGGATGCCGTAGAAATTTGTTCACTAAGGTCCGCTGCAGGCATGATTATTTCTGCGTAGCTGACGTTATAATTTTCTACAAATATCACTTTTAAGAAGGCATTTGTTTGTGGGTCATTGTTGACTTTGTCTGCAATGGTATTTAGAAGTTTGATAATTTTCTTTGCGAAATAATACCCACTCGCTGCTTTCGCACCAAAGATGAAACTATGAGGAACATAGGCTTCTTTAAAGGAAGGATTGGTTTTTAACTCATGATAAACATCTAAAATATGTAGAGCATTCAATAGTTGTCTCTTATATTCATGGAGTCGCTTCACTTGAATATCAAACATCGAGCTTGGATCAAGTTTCACTCCTTGTTCACGAAAAATTCGATCCGCAAGTGCTTGTTTCTTGTCATGCTTCATTTGATGAATTTTTGCTTGGATCACAGAATCGTTCTTAAAAGCTTCCAATTTGTCTAAATCACTTGGGTTTTTTCTCCAGGATGTTCCTATAGTATCATCAAGAATCGTTGATAACTCTGGATTGGAGTGAATCAGCCAACGACGATGAGTAATCCCGTTGGTTACATTTTGAAATTTTTCGGGGTATAATTCATAAAAATCTTTCATTTCAATCGTTTTAAGAATTTCGGTATGAAGCTTCGCCACCCCATTGACGGATGAAGATGTGACGATGCATAGATTCGCCATACGAATCATTCCATGATGAATGATTGCTAAGCGAGAGATCACTTCTGGATTACTTTGAGCATATTTTTCAATCAACTGATTCATGAATCGGCGATTGATTTCCTCAATCAACTGATAAATTCGAGGTAAAATGGGTTGCAGTAAATGGATAGGCCATTTTTCAAGTGCTTCCGCCATAATCGTATGATTGGTATACGCGGTTGTGTGTTGGGTAATGTGCCAAGCTTCTGCCCATTCCATGTGTTCTTCATCAAGCAAAATACGCATTAACTCAGGAATAACTAGTGTTGGATGGGTATCATTGATGTGAAACAACACGTGTTCATGCAAATTCGATAACGTTCCATACTTCGCTTTATGCTTCCGGCAGACACTTTTTACTCCAGCAGAACTAAAGAAATACTGTTGCATCAACCGCAATCGTTTCCCTTGGTCTGTGGTGTCATCTGGATATAAAAACCCGGAAATTTGTTGCAAATCAAACTCATAATCAAAGGCGGATTTGTTTTTTGGGTATTTACGACTTGGCTCAGCATTCCACATGCGTAAGTGGGTTACAAATTGATTCCCAGAGCCAACGATAGGTACATCATATGGAACCGCTTTGATGAACTCTTCTGGTTTATACGTCATCTTTCCATCGTATTCTACATAACCAAAATAAGGAATGTCTTCTGCTTCCTCGTCTTTTCTAATCTCCCATACATATCCATCCGAAAGCCAGTTGTCAGGACGTTCTTCTTGATACCCATTTTTGATTTTTTGCTTAAATAGTCCATAACGATAGCGAATCGTTTGTCCAAAGCCAAAATAACCAAGGGATGCCATGGAATCCAAATAACATGCGGCCAAACGACCCAATCCACCTGTGCCAAGCCCGGGATCGGATTCGTATTCTTCGACTTCATTAATATCAAAACCAAGTTCTTCAAATGCAGCTTGAGTGGTATCTCGAATCCCCAAATTAATCAAATTATTCGTAATCATACGACCAATCAAGAACTCCATCGAAAAATAATGAACTTCTTTTGTCGTCGATTGTTGTAACGCTTGAATGGACTTCATCCAATCAATCGCAATTTCTTCTTTTACTAAACTGCCAAGCACATTATAGCGTTGACGAATCGATGAATCTTCAACATCTACCAAATATAAAGAACGCATCCGCTCTTGCATGGCCAACATTAAGGTTTTCTTGGTAGAAAACACTCCTAATTTCTTCATAAAATCACCTCACAAGTTTCATTATACCATAGGTAACATGGTGTTATTGTGATACGTTAATGAAACTGGTTACATCATCCGGTATAACTCTGCATAATGGGTAGCTGTTGTTTCAAAAGAAAACGATGCATCCATCGCGTTTCTCACCAAACGCGTCCAATCTTCTGGCTGAAATGCAAAATATTGGTAAGCATTTTGGATTTGGAACACCAAATCACGGCTGTCATAATTATAGAATTTAAAACCATTTCCTTTTTTAGTTACAGGATTGTATTGTTCTACGGTATCGTTTAACCCTCCGGTTTGACGAACAATCGGGATAGTACCATATTTTAGCGCAATCATTTGTGATGTGCCACAAGGTTCATAACGAGAAGGCATCAAGAAGACATCTGCACCAGAATAGATAAACGATGGATCTGTAGCATCAAATGATAGATTCATTTTGACTCTTCCTGGATATCGTTCCTCTAATTGACGAAGACGTTGTTCGTAATACGCATCTCCTGTACCAAGAAGTACAAATTGAATTTTATCGTTTTGCATCATCTGATCAAATGCTCCAAAGATGATATCAAATCCTTTTTGCTCAACAATTCTACCAACCATACCAATCACAAACATATCATCCGCAACGATTAAATGCATCGTTTCTTGTAAAAATTTCTTATTTTTATGTTTTGCGCTTTTCACATTGGATTTTTCGTATCGTTGTTGGATAGAAAGGTCCGTTTTCGGATTGGATTGATCAGTCAAGCCATTTAAGATTCCATAAAAATCACGATCTCGACGATTGATTAAATCTACGAGATTCTTCGAGTAGTATTCATACTTTAACTCATCGCGATACGTTGGTGAAACCGTTGAAATCCTCGTTGCGTGTTGAAGTCCCGTTTCTAGATAATTGATTTGATGTCCATGATAAACCAAAGACTCCAGTCCGACTTTACGTAAAATGTCGGAAGAATGTATTCCTTGGTATTCAATGTTATGAATGGTTAATAATGTCTTGATATGACTATAATTTGGTGAATATTTAAGTAGTAATGGAGTCAACCCCAAATGCCAGTCATGAACATGAATGATGTCTGGTTTTTTAGATAACACATCTAAGAACGCCAAAGAAGCTTTGGTGAAAAATGCGAATCGATCTCCATCATCTTCGTATCCATAAATGTTATTCCGTTCAAAAAAGTCAAAGTTTTCGATGAAGTAAAACATCGTTTGCTTATCGTTATAACTATATAAGGATGCTCTCCGTAACACACCGTCATAGAGAATGGCTTGCTCGGCTATCAACTCCAAAAAGAGTTGATACTTTTCCTTAATTTTAGTAAAAAGAGGTAACATGACAATTGATTGAATTCCTTGTTTGCTTAGTTCTTTGGATAGTGCCCCAACAACGTCCGCAAGTCCTCCCGTTTTAATAAAAGGAACACATTCAACGGCCAGTTGAAGTACTGTGATTTCTTCTGCCGTTTGGACCAATTGCTTTTTCTCAGAAACGAAAATATGCTCCAAGGTACCTTTGACCACCGCACCTGCTTTTACGACTGTTTCCTTGTCCAAAATTGCGTATTCCACCGTCGCCCCCTTTTCAATGATACACTGATTCATCACAACCGAGTGATGAACATGGGCGCCTTCATGGATGGTAGCTTTACGTCCAATAATCGAGGAAAAGACACTTCCATTCACTACAGCACCTGATGCAACTAAACTGTGCTTTACAAATGATTTTGATCCATATCGCGAAGGAGAAGACATGGTTTCCTTGGAAAAGATGGGGCGATTTTGTTTGAAAATTTGTCCTTTTAATTGGACATCCAACAAATTCATGTTAGCGCGAAACAAGGCTTCTGGTGTATCAATGATGAACGATGGTTCTTCAAATACATAGCGTGTTTTACGTAAACCAAGTGCATAGTCAAACACTTCGGTTAAATTCCGAAATTTGATGGAATCAAAATGCTCAATGTACTCTAACAATGTTTTCTTCGATAATAAAAACGTCCGTAAGCGTTCATTCGAAGCATTCAATACTTCGGTAATATCAGCACCCTGTACCAAATGGTGGTGAAGTATTACATTATAATCCACATTCCAGACAATATTTGCTGGACTTACTAGCACATATTCTTGTGAGCTTCGAACGAAGTATTCCAAATGCTCATACATTCGTTGGAAGCTAATAGAATCCTCATATGTAAGGTTTAGATTTTTTGGAGGTAATATAAAAATACCATCCTTTCGACGATTTAAATCCCAGCGATCTCCAGAACCGATATGGTCAGATAAAGATCGATAATTTCCATACGGAAAAATTGCCACATTCGTTACTAATGAGTTTTTACAATTGGATAATGCAAAGTCTATCAACCGATACTTCGCTCCAAACGGCAACGCACCAGGCATCCGGTGTCTTGTTAACTTCGAAAAGGAGCCTTTGTTCGTCGCATCTATCACCAAAAATAGATTATTCATAAACAAGCCCTCCTTGTGGAATCGTGTCCAGGATGGTTACTTGTTTGGGACGAAACACAAAATGATCTGGAACTTTTACATTGTGATTAACAATCGCATTCTCAATGATTGCCCCTTCACCAATGACACAACCAGGTAAAATAACACAGCGACTCACGGATGCATTCTTCTTGATGATACAGGAGTATCCAACGGTACTGTGAAATACTCTACCATCAATCACGCATCCATCCGCAATGATCGATGCTTTGATTTCTCCATCCTCAAGTACTATATGCGGGGGCAAATTCAGTGATTTGGAATATACGGGCAAGTTTTTACTGCTGTTTAATCCTAAAAAATCTTGGTCGTCAATCATATCCATGTTCGCTTCATAAAGCGACTCAATCGTTCCAACATCACGCCAATACCCTTTAAAGCGATAAACCCCAACATTCATTCCCCCATAAATGGCACTTGGAATAACATTTTGACCAAAATCGATCGACTCTGCGGTATTCGCTCCTTGCAAAAGAGATTCAAGTACTTCTGTGTTAAACAAATAAATCCCCATGGAAGCCAAATTGTGTTTGGGTTGTTTTGGTTTTTCCTCGAAGCCAACAACCCTAGAGGATGCATCCACATCCAAGATGCCAAATCGATGTGCTTCATTCCATGGTACTTCTGTTGCGGCAATGGTTAATTGTCGATTATTTAGTAAGTGTTCACGAACCAGGTTTTGATAATCCATTTTGTAGATTTGATCTCCTGATAAAATCAAGACTTGTCTGGCCTGATGTTCTTTGACAAAGTTAAAATACTGGGCGACTGCATGAGCAGTCCCTTTTTGCCATAAAACATCGCCATTCTTGGCATAAGGAGTTAGAAATGTGATTCCGCCATCGATGGTATCTAAGTCCCAAGAAGCCCCTCTGCCAATGTAGCGCATGAGTTCATATGGCTCGTATTGTGTGACGATTCCAACAACATCAAGTTGACTATTGGTCAAACTAGACAAGGTGAAATCAATCAATCGATATTTCGCACCAAAAGAAACCGCAGGTTTTGCGATTTCTTTGGTTAACTCTTTGAGTCTCGTCCCTTTTCCGCCCACTAAAATCATGGCAACAATTGGATGGTTCATGAAATCACTCCTCACAGATTAAAAAAACGATTCTTGTTGATTTACCTCTTGAGTGGTTGGCTTTTGAAACATCAATACAGCTATCGATAACGGTGCTATGGTGATTGAAATAGCTTGTTGATATCCATGGATGGATTGAGGCTGTGAATGAATACTTCCACCATTGAATTGATTGGATCCACCGTAGATATCCTTATCACTGTTTAATATTTCTTCATAGGTTCCAGCAAAAGGAACCCCTATTTGATAGTCACGATAAACAATAGGAGTAAAATTAAGAACCACCACAGCGCAATCCATGGAATTGTTACCATAGCGTGCAAATGATAAAATGGATTGGTCCCGATTGGACTGGTCAATCCATGAAAACCCTCTAAGATCATGGTCAAGTTCAAACAATGCTTTGTGGTGTTTGTACACGAGTAAGGTATCCCGTACAAAACGATTGGCACGTTCGTGCAATGGGTACTCCAGTAAGAACCAATCAAGTTCTTCTTTGTCTTTCCATTCATGCATTTGAGCAAACTCTCCACCCATGAACAATAGTTTTTTCCCGGGATGCATAAATTGAAATCCGATTAAAACGCGGTAATTGGCGAATTTTTGCCAGTAATCTCCAGGCATTTTATTGATGAGTGAATGCTTTCCGTGGACCACTTCATCGTGAGATAGTGGCAATATAAACGCCTCTGAATAAGCATACACCATGGAGAAAGTAATCAAGTCATGATGATATTTTCGATAAATTGGGTCTTTTTCAAAATAGCGTAGTGTGTCGTTCATCCATCCCATGTTCCATTTGTAGTCAAATCCCATTCCGCCATCCTTAGCAGATTTTGTCATTCCAGGAAATGTAGTAGAATCTTCGGCAAACATAAGGATGGAAGAATCTTTTTCTTTGATGGAATTCGAAAGTCGTTGTAAAAACTCAATCGCTCCATAATTAGTCCCTACACTTGGATTTCCTAAATGGTAGACAATATTCGACACAGCATCGATTCGAAAACCATCTACGTGGAAATAATCCAACCAAAAATGAGCATTCGAGAGTAAGAAACTTCGTGTGACCCCTTTTCCTAAATCAAGATTTACAGTTCCCCAGACAATGTTTTCACGAATGTGATAATTATCATACTCATAGAGTGGTTCTCCGTCGAACATGTAAAGACCGTGAGCGTCTTTACATATGTGACCAGGCACCCAATCAAGAATTACACCGATGTCTTGTTGATGACATTGATCGATAAAGTACATCAAATCTTTGGGCACTCCATATCTGGAAGTTGCACTAAAATATCCCGTCCCTTGATATCCCCATGATTCATCCAAAGGGTGTTCTGTCAACGGCATTAACTCAATGTGTGTAAATCCATGCGCTTTTACATAAGGAATCAAATAATCAACGAGCTCGTTGTATTTATGAAATATGCCACCTGGTTTTTGCATCCAACTGCCAAGATGGACTTCATAAACAGAAAGTGGTTCTGCTTTGTGGTCTTTTGACTTTCTTTTCGATAAATAGGTTTCATCATTCCAACAATATCCATCGATATCATATACTTTTGATGCTGTTTCTGGACGATAATCACTGAAGAATGCATAAGGATCTGCCTTGAATAATGTTTGACCATAACTGGTAACAATACAGTATTTGTATTTTGTCCATTCGCCTATCCCAGCAATATACAGTGAGAAAATCCCAAAATCATCGGTCTTGTTCATCACATGGGTTCTGGAATCCCAATGATTGAAATCGCCAACAACCGAGACAATCGATGCATGAGGTGCATAGACATGAAACCATACCCCTTGAGTTTGTCCAATCGCATCAATTTGTAAATGTGCACCAAAGTGATGATACCCTTTTTCAAGCTTACCTTCGTTAAATAAGAACAGTTCAAACTCAGACATCTGATAATTCATCTACAAATCCTCCTTCAATGATGGATAATATATCCTCATAGCGATAGCCTTTTTGTAACAAGCGACTTACCAATTTGCGTTTATATTGAAATGGATCTAACGATTCTTTTTGTAGTTTGGCTTGTTGTTTTTGATACTCTTGTTTTAGGAGTAAACCATCGTCTTTTTGATCTTTCAGTTCATGAGATTTAGCAGATAAAAAACGTTTCACTTGATTGTCTGAATATCCCTTGTCATAAAAATACCGTTTCGCTACTTCGAGGGTGCGCATCAGTGGTTGTTTTGTTGTTTTATTCAACACATTCTTCCATAGTTTTTCCAAATGTCGCAAGATTACATCATCTTCAATTTGACTAAGGTACTTCGAGATTAGGTCAGGATGGATTCCTCGTTTTTGTAAATCATATTCTATTTTTTTTGGTCCAGTTCCTAAGACATCCATTTGATAGTCTACAATGCTTTGGGTCAATCGATCATCATCAAGCAAAAACCTACTTTTTAGTTTTTTTATGATTTGATCTTGGACCGTCAAAGACAAGGCACTCTCGCGAAGTTCTTCTTTGATTTCGTGAGTCGTTTTGGGTTTTCTCACAATTGATTTGACAATTCGTTGATAAATCGTATCAATTGCATGCGCTTTGATAAAAGCAGAAAAGGCAAAATCATCAAGAATTTTGCCTTCAATCAAACGATGCTCCACAATCATGTCTTCAGATACTGCATATTCGGTCTTTTGCCCGTTTGGAGAAAGCATGATGACATAATAATTTCCCTTACGTTTACTTCGTTCTAGGATTTGATTCATGCTTTACGAACACCTCTTCTTTGGAAGACCATTCGCCATGGATTTCCGACGCGGGAGTCACATACACAAACGCTTTCGGATCATTGGCTTGAATAATTTTTCGTACAATGTGATATTCCGAGTTTTGGATGACCAAGATGAGTACTGTTTTTTTACTTTCTGTATATCCACCAAGCGATGGAATTTCGGTCATTCCCCGACGCAATGATGTAAATATAGCTGCTTTGATTTCTTTGGGATGATCCGTGATGATATTGACCGCCTTTTTTTGCTGCGCACCGATGACAATCATATCGGCCACTTTTCCGGATACAAAAATGACTAAAACGGCATACAATGCTGCGATAATTCCATTCGAGAATCCCGATTGGAAGGTAATTGCACCAGCTAATACAATGGTCGCTTCCACTGCATATAAGCTTTGAGCAAGAGACAAAGGAGTATACTTTTTGACGATACGGATGATAATATCCGACCCCCCAGTAGAACCCCCATACCGAGTTACAATCCCAAACCCTAAGCCAACCAATCCACCTCCATATAAAGCCATCAAAATCATATCATTGATACTGAATTGGGGTGGTTTGATGATTAACTCAAACAAAGCAAGAAACATTGGAAACTCTAAAGAACCCACGGCAGAGCGAACGAACTCTTTCTTTCCTAAGAAAAAGAAGCCCAGTGTCATGATAATCACGTTTAAACCTAAAGAAAACAAAGATACAGGTATGTCAGGAAAATATCTGGTTAAGATAATCGCAATCCCTGTGGCACCTCCGGTGACTAAACCTGAGGGTATGATAAAGAAATAATAACCCATCGCCATGACGAAGACGCCAAGGGTGAGCATAAGGTATAGTTCTACTTTTGTAATACTACGAATACGCGAAATCATGTGTTGTTACTACTCGGCTTTCTGGCGGTTATATTCACGCAAATAGGCGTTTATAAACGGGTCAAGATCGCCATCCATTACCCGTTGTGTATTGCCTGTTTCATAATCAGTTCGATGATCTTTTACCATGGAATAAGGATGAAATACGTAGGAACGAATTTGTGAGCCAAACCCATTGGACAGTTTTGATCCAGAAATGATATCACGCTCTTGTTGTTTTTTTTCAAGTTCGAGTTGATATAATTTTCCTCGCAAGACCTTTAATGCAGTTTCACGATTTTGCATTTGACTACGTTCATTTTGACATGTAACTACTGTTTTAGTCGGAATATGGGTAATTCGAACAGCTGAATCGGTCGTGTTCACACTTTGACCGCCATTCCCACCGCTCCGATATGTGTCAATCCGTAAATCTGCTTCATTGATTTCAACTTCGATCGACTCATCAATTTCTGGGACTACTGAAATGGAGGCAAACGATGTATGACGTCTTCCCGATGAATCAAATGGGGATAACCGAACCAATCGATGGACTCCATGTTCGCTCTTTAAATAGCCGTAGGCATAAGCACCAACAATTTGAATGGTGACGGATTTGATCCCGGCCTCTTCCCCTTCTTGGTAATCTAAAACCGTCACTTTGAAACGCTTGGAATCCGCCCATCTGGTCATCATCCGATATAACATCTCAGCCCAGTCTTGACTTTCGGTTCCACCAGCTCCTGGATGAAATTCGACAATCGCATTGAACTTATCATAGGGTTGATTTAACAATACTTTTATCGTTAATTCTTCCAATGCTTGTTCAAAGCGAAAAATTACATCTTCTACTTCAGATAAATCGAAGCTTTCATCCAAACTAGATAGCTCAGCTGTAAGTTGGATGGTTTCTAAGTCACTTTGAATAGCAGCGAACAAATCTAATCTTCCTTGTAAATCATTTTGCTCTTGGATGATGGTTTGAGCCTTCTTTTGGTCTTGCCAAAAAGACGGATGTTGCACCGTCTGTTCTAAGACTTGAAGTCGAGAGTGAATAAAATCTGAGTGAAACGACTCGCTCAGTTTGTCAAACCGGACTTCAAGACTAGGGATTAAGTTGTTTAACTCTAAGAAGTTCAACGTCATCACCTGATGTCTAGTTTATTTATCGATACCATGACAGTATTTATATTTTTTTCCTGAACCACATGGACAAGGATCATTTCTACCCACTTTTACGGATACGCGAACGGGGGCTTTTTTACGAGATTCGTCTTCTTTTCCAGAAGAAGTAGATAAAGGTTTCGCTACTTGCACGCGTTCTGTGTTTTGACGAACTTGTGCTTTTAGAACAAAGCGTGTAACTTCTTCTTGTATGTTTCTTATCATTGTTGAAAACATTTCAAATCCTGTTTCTTGGTATTCACGGAATGGATTGATTTGTGCATAACTTTGTAAGGATACCGCTTGACGCAATTCGCTCATTGCGTCAATATGCTTGACCCAATAAGTATCGACCACTCGCAATGTAATTGCTTTTAAGAAATCATTGAAGATTTGAGGACTAGTGAGTAATTTCTTGTTTTCAAACTCTCGCTTCGCTAAATCAATCACATATTCTTCAACGTTGGTGGCAGGATTGATGATAATCGAGTGATCGACGACATCTTTTGAGAAATACTTATTCACATTCTTAAAGATGGCTTCACGATCATCCATGGCTGTATTGATTGCGCGTTTAAGAGATTCTTCAATCATATGGAAGGAATCTTCTTCGATTTGTTCTAAGAATAATACATCAGAACGTTGTTTATAAATAATCTCCCGTTGACGTCGAAGGACCTCATCGTATTGTAATACAGTTTTACGTCTGTCAAAGTTGTTTCCTTCAATTTGGTTTTGCGCACGCAACACCATTTTAGAAAACATCTTAAAATCAAGTGGCGTTTCAGTATCAGACCCTTTGCTCATGGTTACCATGGACAACATCCGTTTAAAACGTTCTCCACCAAATCGTCTCATTAGATCATCATCTGCAGATAAGAAGAATCTGGAATACCCCGGATCTCCTTGACGTCCGCTTCGACCACGCAATTGGTTGTCAATCCGTCTTGATTCATGGCGCTCTGTACCCAGTACCGCAAGGCCACCTAGTTCTTTCACTCCAACACCAAGTTTGATGTCCGTTCCACGACCAGCCATGTTCGTAGCGATGGTAACTGCCCCGATTAAACCTGCATTCGCGACAATTTCAGCTTCTCGCTCATGTTGCTTCGCGTTTAACACGTTATGTTTAATTTTACGTTTACGAAGTAGTTCAGATAAAAGCTCACTCGATTCAATCGAAATTGTCCCAATCAACATGGGTTGACCGAGCGCATTTCGCCTTGCTATTTCATCCGCTAATGCGATATATTTCGCTTGCATGGATGCAAAGATTAAATCATTATCATCAATCCGAACCACTGGCATATTAGTTGGAATTTCTACAACGTCCATGTTGTAAATATTTCTAAATTCTTCTTCCTCGGTTTTTGCAGTACCAGTCATACCAGCAAGCTTCTTATACATGCGGAAGAAGTTTTGGAAGGTAATGGTAGCTAAGGTCGTGGTTTCCTTTTTGATTTCGACTGCTTCTTTGGCTTCCAAAGCTTGATGGAGCCCTTCGGAGAATTGCCGTCCAATCATCAAACGTCCCGTAAAGGAATCAACGATGATTACTTGGTTTTCTTGAACGACATAATCCACATCTTTGACCATAATGTAGTTGGCACGTAGTGCGTTATTGATATGGTGAAGCAAAGAAACTTGTTGAATATCATACAAGTTATCAATATGGAAATGCATTTCTGCTTTATGAATGCCTTCTTCGGTTAAGTTGATGGCTTTGGACTTAATATCAATGGCATAATCGATGTCTGCTTGTAATTTTAAGACAAATCCATTGGCATACTTATACAAATCTGCAGTGTTTTTTTCGCCACCTGAAATAATCAATGGTGTTCTTGCTTCATCGATTAATATGGAGTCCACTTCATCGATAATTGCATAGCTTAATGAGCGTTGAACAATCGCTTCTTGGTAAATTGCCATGTGATCTCTTAAATAATCAAATCCTAATTCATTGTTGGTGGAGTACAAAATATCACAGTTGTACGCTTCTTTTTTCTGTTCTGCTGTCCACTCACGAATATTCAGACCAACAGTGAGTCCTAAGAATCGGAATAAATTGCCAATCTCGCCTTCAGCTTCACGTGCGGCTAAATATTCATTGACTGTCACGATGTGGACACCATCTCCACAGAGTGCATTTAAATAAGCAGGCATTACCGCGGTTAAGGTTTTTCCTTCCCCGGTTTTCATTTCGGCAATATTGCCCTCATGAATGACGATGGCTCCCATCACTTGAACCTTAAATGGTGTCATGCCAGTAAAGCGTGTTGACGCTTCGCGAACCAATGCATATGCTTCCACTAGTAATTGATCTAAGGTTTCTCCTGCTTGGAAGCGAGCCTTAAATTCACTTGTTTTTTCTTTAATTTGTTCATCCGTTAGTGATTGATACTGTGGGGCTAGAGCCAAGACTTTATCCGCCATCTTATCCAATCTTTTTAATGTTTTTTTATTTGCATCTAAAAATCCAAACATATGGTCACCTCTTCTATATTCACGATTAATCATACCATAAAACATAGGTCTTCTCAACTTATTTCGAGTTGTTCCATGAACTAGTGACCTAAAGGTCACTGAAATGGTTGATTATTTCTGTTGGTTTTTCTCCAAAAAAATGGAACCCTTTGCAGGATTCCACTGAATCTTGTCTATTCGGTTTCAATTAATCCGTATTTTCCGTCATCTCTTAAGTAGAGAACAGATACATCTTTGTCTTCATTCATATAGATGAAAAAGTCATGACCCAATAATTCCATTTGGGTGATTGCTTCGTCTAAGGATAAAATATCCAGTTTAATTCTTTTCTTTTTGATAGGACTTAATAGTTCTTTTTCGAGTGCTTTGAAATCGAGCTCATCGGTTTTAAACGCTTCTTTGATTCCCATACGAACTTGTAAACTGCGATTCATTTTGTGCTTGTTTTTACGAATTTGTGCTTCTAACTTATCCACCGAAATATCAATTGCGGCGTATAAATCCTTGTCCTCCACTTCTGCACGAATGGTAAAGAATTTGATCGGGATGGTGATTTCAACTTTTGTTAAGTCACGATAGATGCTGCAGACAACGAATGCTTCGAGTTCTTCTGAAAATACTTTTTCTACCTTCTTGAGTTTCTTTTCTAAGTAGTTGCGTATTGCTTCAGTAATCTCGAATCCACTTTTTCCTCGCACGTCTAGTTTCATACTAATCACTCCTTCTTGTAGTGGTTCTACGACTTCATTATAGCACTCGTGAAATGGGTTGTAAACCAGTTGACCTGTTTTTCACAGAAAACTCATATTATACTCGGAAATTGTGCATCAAATTCGATGGGTGGTAAAAATAAAGAAAAGATGTAAATAGTACCAATGGATTCAAATAAGCGGCTCCAAATCGGATAAACAGTCCAAATTTCTTCATCAGACCACATAATTATATCAAAACTATGTTGTTGTGATATCGCTATTTGTAGCAATTTTTCCCAAAATAGAAACAACCGCGATTCTAAAATATCATCGTGATTCTTCCACCCAAACAAAAAATTGATACGTACACTACCTAACTCTATGGGAAAGGCAATCTCTTCTATCATAGGAACGTATTTCTTTTTACAAGAACTACAATAGATTTCTTTATAAAATAGCGAATAAAACGTCAAGGATACCAACTCATGTTGATCACAAACTCTACATTTCATCTAGAAATCAACCCTTGCTTTTTTGCCACATGATTGGCTTTTTTTAAATGATTAATTGCTTCAATCATGGCTCTTGATTTTGTTTTTGCAAAAAAAACAATCTTCCCTGTTGGATAAACAGCACTTCTTCCCACGCGTCCTGCCATTTGAACTAATGTATCTTTATCAAACAAAGTTGCATCTGCTTGATACACAAACACATCAATGTCTTCAAATGTAACACCTCGTTCCAGAATAGAAGTGCTAATCAAGAATGCTACTTTTTTAGAGGAAAACAGTTCAATCAACTGGAAACGATTCTTGGACTTCGAATGTACACAATCTACAAGAAATTGATACTCTTGCATCCGACGTTTTAGCAATTCACAAAGGTGAATGGAGGGAACGAAAATCAATGTAAATCGATGTTGATTGTTTTGCTTACGAAGGGATTCCACAAACATAGAATCAAGTAAAGTGGTGGATGCTTCCTTCATGTGCGTTAATTGTGGAATATCTTGGACATGTTGATGATAACGCACTGGGATATAGAAGAATGGGATCTGATTGGCCTTTTGATGCACTTTTAAAGATGCACTCATCGTCGCAGTCATCTTGATGATAATTCCTTGGAGTCGTTTTGATTTTTGGATAAATCTTTCTAGTAACTCATTGTCTTTATATGGAAATGCATCTGCTTCATCTACTATTATCAAATCAAATTCTTGATAAAAATGTACGAGTTGATGAACCGTCGATAATACCAAATGAGCTCCTTCGTCTTCTTTGTAATCTTCTGACAAGCATTTTACTACCGTATTTGGAAATACACCCTGTAGACGTCTGGTTAACTCATGCACAATATCTTTCCTAGGAATTGCTATGCACACTCGCTTTTGCTCTTTCAACACATACAAAATGACTTGATACAACATCTCTGTTTTTCCAGCACCACAAACTGCTTGCAAAATGCCATTTTGCTTTTGCTTATAGCAATCCATTAAGAAATCGCTTGCCTGTTTTTGCGAACTAGTAAGTTCAAAGGACAACAATAACTTGTGATCTACTACCAAGCAATCACGTGAGTATAAATATAGTTTCGAACGCTCAGATACCATTCCAAATGGTAAACAGTTTCGACAATATCGTTCTTTTAGTTCACTTCGTTCAAAAGTAATGAGACCCCCACATCGATTGCATTGATTATGCGTTATTGCTTCAATCGACTCATAATTGCCTACTAGTGGTCGATAAATAGAAACTTTCATATAAAAAACCACCCCCATATAACTTACGCATGAAGGGGTGGAATTCTTTAAATGACAATATTCACAAGTTTTCCAGGTACGACAATGACTTTCTTCACTGTTTGACCCGCTAGTAGTTCGATGATTCTTGGACATTCAAACGCCATCTTTTCGAGTTCGCTTGGTTTAGTTGTTGCTGGCGCTGAAAATCGTTCCCGAATCTTTCCGTTGATGTTTACAACGATTTCAAGCGAATGCTCCACCAAATATTGTTCGTCATAGTTTGGCCAAGTTGCCTCTTGTAAAAAGTGTTGGTGACCCAAACGCTCCCAAATTTCTTCACAAATGTGCGGTGCAACTGGATATAGTAGTTTCAGAAGAGAAGACATGTCTGCTGTGGTAACAGATTCAAGTGATGTCAACTCATTTACTAAAATCATCATTTTTGCAATGGCGGTATTGAACTTCATTGCCTCGTAGTCTTCACTTACCGTTTTAATTGTTTTATGCATCAATGAAATTGATTTTTGAGAATATTCTACAGAATCGACGATTTTTTCTTGTAAACGCCAAACTTTATCTAAGAATCTTCGACAGCCTTTTGCACCGGTTTCGTTCCATGGAGTTGGCATTTCATAATCTCCAATGAATAAAATAAACATCCTCAGAGTATCCGCGCCAAACTCGCTAACAATCTCCATTGGGTTTACAACATTTCCCCGAGATTTCGACATTTTCTCGCCGTCGCTTCCAAGAATTAATCCTTGAGCTGTTCGTTTCAAATAAGGTTCATTGAAAGGAACATGACCTTGATCATAAAGGAATTGATTCCAAAATCTAGAGTAGATTAAATGCCTTGTAACGTGTTCCATTCCCCCATTGTACCAATCAATTTGACCCCAATATCGAAGTAACTCTTTGGATGCAAATTCTGTCTTATTGAAAGGATCCATATACCGCAGATAATACCACGAAGAACCTGCCCATTGTGGCATGGTATCTGTTTCACGTTTTGCAGGACCATTGCATGTTGGACATGTACAGTTTACAAACGAGTCAATATTAGCTAGTGGAGACTCTCCAGTATCTGTAGGTTGAAATGCTTCTACCATCGGTAAACGAACTGGTAATTGATCTTCTGGAACAGGGACTACTCCACAAGTGGGACAATGAATCAACGGAATGGGTTCTCCCCAATAGCGTTGTCGATTAAACGCCCAATCTTTCATTTTAAATTGTTTTGTGGCGTGTCCCAAGTTGTTCTTTTCTAAGTACTCCGTAATCTTGATTTTTGCTTCTTCCACACAGAGCCCATTTAAAAACCCTGAATTGACTAGTATCCCGGAATCAGTAGATGTATAAGCCTCTTTGGAAATATCGCCACCAAGTATGACTTCGATGATTGGCAATTGATATACGGACGCAAACGCATAGTCGCGGTCATCATGTCCTGGAACCGCCATGATGGCTCCTGTCCCATAGGAAATGGTTACGTAATCCGCAATAAAAATCGGAATGGGTTGGTTGGTTGCTGGATTCAAGGCTTGCAAGCCTTGAAGCAAGACACCTGTCTTTTCTTTGTTCATTTGAGTCCGTTCGAATTCTGTCTTTTTCTTGGCACTTTCTTGATAGTTTCGAACTTCATCCATATTTTGAATTCTCGATTCATACGAACTGATGATGGGGTGTTCTGGACTGATGACCATAAATGTCGCTCCAAAGATGGTATCCGGTCTGGTGGTAAAGACTTCTAGTGAGGAAGGTAGTCCAAAAAGAGGAAAGTGAATCGATGCACCTTCCGACTTGCCTATCCATTTTTCTTGTTCGATTTTGATGCGCGAACTGGCATCAAGCACTTGTAGTCCTTGAAGTAGTTTATCTGCGTAAGCTGTTATTTTTAAGAACCACACATCTTTTTCCATTTGAACAACTTCGGTTCCACACCGATCACACACTCCACCTTGGGATTCTTCATTGGACAATACGACCAAATCGTGTGGACAGAAGTTGACATAAGTTTTGTTTCGGTATACCAACCCTGCTTTAAATAGCTGTAAAAAAATCCATTGGGTATATTTGTAATACTCTGGATCTGTGGTATCCACTACCCGTTTAAAATCAAAGGAAAAACCAACAGCCTGTAACTGCTTCGTAAAGGTTTCAATATTTCGATCTGTGATTACTCGAGGATGGATTTTTGATTGAATCGCATAATTTTCAGTTGGAAGTCCAAAGGCGTCAAATCCAATGGGAAATAGTACATTATATCCTTCCATCCGACGTTTTCGACTTAATACTTCCAACGAAGAATACGCCCGGATATGACCGACATGCATACCAGCTCCTGATGGATATGGAAACTCCACTAGATTATACCACTTCGGTTTGGAGCTAAAATCAACTGCCTGAAATAAAGTGGAATCATACCACCGTTTTTGCCATTTGGGTTCAATGATTTCGTGTTGAAACGTAGGGACAAACTGACTCATTATAACACTCCTTTTTTATAAAAAAAAACGCCCTTCTATAGAAGGACGATTTGCACCGTGGTACCACCTTGTTTCCAAACAAAAAGTTTGGCACTTGATATCTTTAACGCAGATATATCGGATGAGACCAGTTGCCTCATCAGCTCCCCAAATGAGATGCCCGAATTCATGACCTCAGTTTTCACCAACCACTGAGTCTCTATTAGTCGATTCTTCGTACTTTTTTGGTTCGTTGCTTTTGTTATATCATATCACAATGATGACTATCTATGCAAGTTAAAAATCGTTAATCTTCTTCGATATCCGCGTCTTCTTCTGTTTCTTTATCCTCTGTTTCACTTACCGATGGAGATTCTTCCTTTTTCATTGCTTGGCCTTCTAGATAAACAGAAGTTTGGAAAAATAGTTCTCGTTGTAACACAAAAACCGAGCGATATCCGATTAGAATAAACAAGAAGAACACCAAATCTGGAAGTCCTAACAAATGATAAATGGCCAATAAGAACGCCAATGGTGTTGTCGCAAATACCACAAGTTTGAATATTTTACCATAGGGAATAAACTGACGAATTCTCATAAATGAAAACGTGGATATAAACACGACAAATAACAAGAAGAACAAATTGGAAATCAAGGAATTGATAATCAACCCAACTTTTAAAGTGGTATGAAAAAACTCAAAGAAGGCGTCAAATCCACTTTGAATGTATCTTGTAGGTACTGGCAAACTAAAAAGCATCTTTTGATCTGCGTAAACGGTAAATGAACTTCCCATGAATATGAGTGCATTATCTCGAATGTTTGAAGGAATTGTTTCCTCTTTATTGAAGATGTATATGGTATATCCAGATAGATTAAATTCACGGATTCCTTCTGTGGTACAGAAGAATTCATCATTTACAAACGAACAGGAGGTTACATCAGAAGTCATCACTGAGCTGCTATTATATCCAAATACGTAGACAAACGTGCTTATACTGACAAGCAATACGAGAAACAGCAAATAGAAGGTTGTAAACCAACTTGATTTATTTCGATACAATAAGATATTTTTGGGTTGAATAATCGAGTCATGAATTATACTGTACATAAAATCACCTTGTATTATTATACCATACCCATTGATTTGAGCCAAATGACTTTCTCATAATATGTTATAATGGATACAAGGTGATACAATGAACTTTCAAGGAAAAGAACGTCCTTTTTATACCGTGAATGATTTTTATCAACAACATTTCGGTCAAAAAGTCTTTAAAGTATCTTTAAATGGTAACTTTACTTGTCCCAATAAGGATGGTACTTTATCCACACAAGGATGTTTGTATTGTTCTGAATCGGGATCAGGAGATTTTGCAGGAAACCCAAAAGATGATTTACAAACACAATTTAATGACATTTTTCAAACAATGAAGCAAAAATGGCCCACTGGAAAAGCCATTGCATACTTCCAGGCTAATACGAATACCTATGCCCCACTCCCTATTTTAAAAGAGTTGTTCGAATCTGCCCTCTCCTTATCACCAGACATTGTTGGACTTGCTATAGCAACTAGACCTGATTGTTTAGGAGAAGAAATTGTCGATTACTTAAAAGAACTATCGTATAAAACCAGTTTATTTGTAGAACTAGGACTTCAAACGATTCATGAAAAAACGGCTTCTTGGCTGAACCGGGGTCATGATCTAAATTGCTTTGATGACGCAATCAAACGTTTGTCGGGATCCAAAATCTATGTAGTTGCTCACATCATCAATGGCCTTCCTTATGAATCAAAAGACGACATGTTAGCCACCATCCAGCATTTGAACACATTGGACATTCATGGGGTAAAAATACATATGTTACATATCATGAAACATACCGTGATGGCTCAAGACTACCTATCTACCCCGTTTCCTATACTATCGCTTGTTGAATATGCCGATATTGTCGCCAGTCAAATTGCTATATTAAGAAAAGATATCGTTGTATATAGAGTCACAGGAGATGCCCCCAAAGAATTGTTGATTGAGCCTGTTTGGTCACTCAAAAAATTTGTAGTTCAAAATGAAATTGACAAACTTTTAAGGAGTAGAAGTCATTATCAAGGAGTGCATTATTATGATTAAACTCACAGATTTGGTGCATCAATACTCCTCCCTTCGGGCCACCCCTTACCCATTTGCCATTGATATGACTGCAGGCAGGGGACTAGATACCAAGTACTTAGCCTCTACACACCACCAGGTACTCTCTTTGGATATTCAACCACTCGCCATTCAATCCACCAAAGAGTTATTGCAAATTCACAATATCCATAACGTTACCTTACTCTTAGCAGATCATTCTACGTTTGATTACTCAAAGTTTCCTCAAATTGATACTGTCATTTACAATCTAGGTTATTTACCGGGGGGAGACAAAACGATTCGCACATCGGCTCATTCCACAATTTTATCCCTCCAACTAGTATTGCCTCGTTGTAACATCGGCTCAAACATCTTTATTACCCTCTATCCCAAGGAAAACAACGATGAAGCAAACGAAGTACTTCGCTTCTGTCAGCGTCTAGATGGAAGATTGTATGATGTCATTAAGATTAGTGTAGTGAATAAGGAATTAGCACCATTTATCCTTCAAATAACCAAGATTTTATAGTAAAAAAAGGCCAATGGCCTTTTTATATTTTATTAGTATAATATTTATGCTTCTTAAACTTCATAATCTTTGCGTACAAACTGAATGGAAAAAAGGAAATCTTTTGATTGAAAAGCAAAATCTTAGCATCCAAAACTCGACGACTTTCTTGTAGGTTCTCATACGTTTCCACCAAATACGAATACAGTTCATTGGTTAAATCTAATTCCGTAAATGCTTCGTCAACGATATCAAGTAGATGTTTCTTCACCACATAAGGAAGTTCTTTAATCACTCGATTTTGAAATGATTTCAGTTCTTCTGATTTGACTACTTTTGACAATAAATTCGCAGCTTTACGAAGTTCAATATCAAACTTTGATTGTGAACGAAACAATTCTTTATACGTTTTTCTAAGGTTTCGAACTACGAATACCGAGGCAATTCCGGCCAGCAATGATAGTACAATGAGTAACAAAGTGATTTCGAGAATGATTTCTAAGGTAGTAGCTAATATCATATCATCACCTTACTTCAGATATTGCTTTAGGAGGTCGACTTTGTCAAGGCGCTCCCATGGCAAATCAAGGTCAAGCCTACCAAAGTGTCCATAAGCTGCAGTTTGTCGATAAATCGGCGACTTTAATTGTAAGGACTCGATGATGGCTCTTGGACGTAAGTCGAAATGTTTATTGATGATATTGATGATTTCATCGTTGGAAAGTGTCGAAGTTCCAAATGCTTCTACACCAATGGACGTGGGTTTTGCTACTCCAATGGCATAAGAAATTTGAATTTCTAAACGTGATGCAATTCCTGCAGCGACTAAGTTTTTAGCAACCCATCGGGCAGCGTACGCAGCGGAACGATCGACCTTAGAAGGGTCTTTTCCTGAAAACGCTCCACCTCCATGATGCGCCATTCCTCCATATGTATCCACTATAATCTTGCGACCTGTTAATCCTGAATCTCCTTGGGGACCACCAATGACAAATCGTCCGGTGGGATTGACTAAGATTTCCGTTGAATCATCGATGAAGTGTGGTGGAATCACCACTTTGATTACATGCTCAATAATATCTTTGCGGATTTGTTCTTGTGTTGTTTGAGGAGAATGTTGAGAAGAAACTAAAACCTTGTCCACTCGGATAAGTTTTCCTTGCTCATCAAACTGACCTGTCACTTGAGTTTTGCCATCTGGTCGAAGGTAAGTAATGATTCCTTCCTTACGAACGTGAGCCAAACGACGAGCTAAATGGTGGGCTAATACAATGCATATTGGCATGTACTCAGGAGTTTCATTGGTGGCATAGCCAAACATCATTCCTTGGTCACCTGCACCTTGTTCGTGGTCAATGGTTTCATCTACCCCTTGAGCGATGTCTGGTGATTGGGAGTTGATGGTAACCAATACAGCTAAATTGTCTGCATCGAAGCCATATTTCCCGCGATCATAACCAATTTCTTTTACGGTGTCGCGTACAATTTTTTGGATATCTACATAAGTCGTGGTCGTGATTTCTCCAGCAACCAATACAAGACCCGTTGAAACAAGTGTTTCACAAGCAACACGCGCATTGGGATCATCAGTCAATATAGCGTCCAAAATGGAATCGCTAATTTGATCACATATTTTATCGGGATGTCCTTCGGTTACCGATTCGGACGTAAAGAATTTATACATAGTCATGTCTCCTATCGTTGGCTAATCTTATAATAAAGCGCTTCGAAATCATCGCCATATTTCACGAATCGATCGAGTATTTGTGCATCGAAATACGGATAAAACTCCAGTTGCAATAAATCGATTGCTCGTGAATGTTTTAATGCTCGTTTGTAATTTCGATCTTGACGTAAAATCTCATATAAATGAGCCAACAAAATGACTTGGGATTCGCGATTGTTTTGAATGGCATTCATTTCTTTGATAAATTCCGTATTTGCTGTTTTTTCAAAATGAGCACGTACGATATCTTCTGCTTTTTGGTCGAGTTGAAGACGTTTAATGATGACAGACCCAATAATGGTTTTCTCTCGAATTTGCTTAAAATCATCTTCATCTAATACATCTTTGTCTTCGTACTCACTAATATCAAGAATCTTTTCTTTATCGATATGAATTTTCGAAAAATCAAAAATTTCTTTACATAGTTTTGGCGAAAATCCTAAATAATTCCCCAGTCGACTCGCCACATCGGCAATCCGAACCGCAGATTTACCTTCCTGCAAGGCTTGTTCTGGTTCTCCATGCCGTTTGTATACGCCAATGACATCAAATACATCCGAAACCACGCCTTTAAAATCTTTTTCCATGGCTCTTCGTTTGATCAATTCTTCTTTGCGTTTGTAATTCATATCTTCAGAAATTTTAGCGGTTGAATAAAGTGCTATCATAAATACTGCCAAGACGAGCGTACGTAATACGATATCTGCTAAAATGGGTCCTTTGAGATAATTCCATAACACCATAATATCCGAAGCGAAGTTGTATACTTGATACAACACAGTGAAATGAATGATCGTCATCGCAATAATGGTAACCTTGAAAATGGTTTTCAAAAGTTTGGAATCCTGATATAACGCAATCACAACCAAAGCAAAATAAATCAAGGAGTAAGCTGCTTGTGTAATTGAAAAATATCCTTCTGCTTCCACGCTACCAAGGGTTACCCGAATCTTGATATAAACAGTGATGGCCATCATTAAAATGTAGACCCCGGAGATATACTCGCCCATTTGTTGTCTAGCAAGTGTCGTTGGTGTTTCATAAATGATTCTTTTTGTAGAACGGTTGGTAAAAAACATGATTAAAAAGATGGCTCCGATGACGATTAAGTTCGTTGCCGGGGTAATGGCTTCTGAAGTAATGGCGGTAAATAGTAAGAATATGATATTGGTAATCCAAATAATGTTTTTAATTACCAGATTCTTGCGGTACAAAACTTGAGTTTCATCCAAGATGTCAACTCCAGCTTCAAAACTAAACCAGTTGACGAATTGATTGGATATGGTTTGCCACCAAATGGAAAGTTTACTCTTTCCTTCAACGACAAGCTGTTTTCGATTGACAGAGACCTTTTTTTCATCAAAACGATTTTTAAAGGAAGTGATTCGAAAAAAATGGACGATTTTGTCAAGAAGGGATCTTCGTTTCGGTGCTTTTGTTTGTACAACAGTTTCAAAGTATTGATCAATCTTTTTGGGTTCTTCTTTGGTTGTTTTTTTCGTACGTTGATTATGATCATTTTTTCTAAAAAACTCATCTAATGTTTTTTCTCTGTTGTCCATGAAAACACCTCCCTTCTATCTTTGGTTTATTCCTTAGAATAATTTAGGTTCTTCAAACACCCGTGGGTCTTTTCTTGCTTCATTTTCGTTTTCTATTTGTGCGACACGCGTGGATGCTGCTGCAGCAATTGCCCCAACGATGTCATCTAAAAAAGTATGGCACGTGTGATGATCATGCTTGCCAG
>JAUXXX010000025.1 GCA_030684695.1 bacterium | reverse complement strand
AAGACGAGCGACTATCTGACACCTACAACCAATGGACAAAATCGATTCCGCTGGCTAGGTTAAGAGACCGCATTCTCTATTTGGCAAAGCAAGAAGGCATCACTGCCAAAGTCATCAACGAGGCTTATATGTCCAAAGCTTCGTATTTAGACAAGGATGACATCCGTAAAGGGGAGTTCTCCGGAAGACGAATAAAACGCGGGTTATATCAAAGCAAAAGCGGCATCTTGATCAACTCTGATCAAAACGCCGCATTGAACATGATTCAAAAAGGTAATCCCAATGCCAATTGGATAGGGGCTAAGGGTGTGAACACACCCAAACGAACATTTCTATTCGGAATGTAATCGTCTACATCAAGACGAATCCATGATTCGTTGAGGGTGAAATCATCACCCTTTGTTCTAAAAGCTACTACAGAACAAAATAAGTGGTAAAATAGAAGATATCATGTCTAAAGGAGTACTTATGAACAAACAAAGTGTAGAAGTATTGCCCAGTCATTATCATCTAGTGGAATCGATTGATTTTAAAGAAAACCGTGCACAATTTATCTTGTTAAATGTATTATCTATTTTGTTTTTACTTCCTTTTATTATCCCGGTTGTATATGGATGGATACACATACCTACTTCAAGAGAGGAATTGTTATCTGGATTACTAATTTCCTTGGGGATATTTATTGTTTTAGTTTTTGTGCACGAAGCCATTCATGGATTTGTGTATTCTCAAGGAACCAATAAGAAAGTGAAATATCAGTTTCATGGATTCGCAGCGTCTGCGAGTGTTCCGGGAGTCTATTTTTATAAGAAACACTATCTGAAAGTTGGACTTGCGCCAGCATTGATTATTAATCCGATTTTACTATTGTTGGTTGTTTTGACAAACAATCAATGGCAGTTCATCTTGTATTTAACCTTGGTATTTCATTTCAATGGTTGTGTGGGTGACTTTTATGTTACGTGGTTGATGCGTAAAAGACCAGATACGTTATTAACAGAAGATTATGGCATTGGGATGCGGATGTATGCACCTAATCCAAAGGCAATCGTTTCTGGTGTCGCTCCTCAAGAAGAAACGACAATCTTTGATCAATTTCAATGAGTGAGTGATTTGAATACATGACTTGCAAGTAGGTTTGGTATGTTTAATAAAACAAGATTTCATTCCATATTTTCCAAATTTTTCCTCTGGATTTGATTGCTTGAGTACGATATTTGTGATAGAATATCGATATTTGTGTGTGAATAGGGGAATCATATGGGAAATTTTGGTTCCAAGCATTTGCTTGGTTTATTATGGGTGTTTAGTCTGATTGCTGTCATGCTTATTATCTTGTTGTCGGTTCGTAAGAAAAAAGGCTATGGAAGAAGTTTTGATATCAAGGTCATTGCTGGTTCTGCACTGTTTATTTGGATGTGGGAAATCATCAAAACAATTGTTATTTTTAATAGTCCAGATTATTCAGGAGTTGGGGTGTATCCAGCTTGGATGATGCCATTTCATATTTGTTCAATGGCACTTTATGTGTATTGGATTTTAGGGTTTCGACCAGGAAAGTTTGCTGATTATATTGCTCCGTATGGATTTGCAACGATGATTTTAGTGACCTCTTTGATATTGACCATTCCAGATTCTTCAGGAATCATGGGGAATTTACCAAACTGGGCAATCGTGAAAGAAAATATTTTGCCATATCAATCATTTTCCTATCACGGGACGCTTGTCTTCGTACCACTGTATATGGTGTTATCTGGTTATTATAAACCACACATCAAAGATACGTTCAAAGCGACAATCGTATTGTTTGTGACGGCATTGTTTGCATTCACCTTGAATAAGATTTTAGGAGTTACTGATTTTATGACTTTAGAGTTTGGCAATGGAAATCCATTCCAACCGATTTTGTTAAGTAACTATGCCATGTATCTGTTGATATTGGCAAGTATTGCAATAGGTGGAACGGCTCTTATATTAGGAATTGGTCAAGTAGCGACATCTATCAAAATGAAATAGAAACATGGGTAAAGACAATAGGTGAGAAGAATCACTATTGTCTTTTTTGTTTGGTTTTTTTAAATCAGGAGAAAAGAATCAGTAAAAATACGATATAATTATTTTAAGTGTGGATGCAGGGTATCTTGGTGATTACACAGTGAAGTGAAGTGGCTTGTCAAACAACGAAACTGCATGTGCAATAGCAATCATTTACGGTTTTAGAAAACGACGATTTTTCGATGTTTTCTAATGGAATTACTTTCTGAAATGGACATAGAAATTTTTTGAATTATGATACAATCCAGTTGAATAGATAACATTTTATAGAGAAGGGGAAAATATGGCAAAACCACAAAGAAAACAAAACAAGGTTGTGTTAGGAATTGTTCTTGTATTAGTCGCATTTTTACTTAGTATCGGAATTCAAGTAGGTTTTAACTTATCCATTGAGGCGATGCCTCAAAGACCATCTGTTAGTTTTAGTTCATCAGGCGCAGAGAAACTTTTGTACTTGTTTGACCAACAACGAAAAGGCGTTGATATTTCTTCGGAGATTGATTTATCTGAAGAAGGATTACTTGCGGAGCTTGATGGAACGTTTCGGTACATTAACGGACGATTTGATGTTGCCGACTTTCGGATGAATGCATTGGTACGTTTGTATTATGATTTTGGTAGTATCATGCCAATAGGGGTTCAAGAAGCCATCAAAGAAGTCATGCTTTCCTTTAAGTATTGGATGGATCAAGGTGGCAGTGATTCGATGTGTTATTGGTCAGAAAACCATCAAATATTATTTGCGACTGAAGAATATTTGGTCGGTCAAATGTTTCCTAACGACATCTTTACCGTCGATGGATTAACAGGATTAGAACACATGGCGATGGCTGCGACTCGGATCAATGCGTGGATGTCTCAACGTTTTTTATACGGGTTCACCGAGTGGTATTCCAATAATTATTATCCAGAGGACATTGGACCGATGTCTAACTTCATTCAATTTGCACAAGACGAAGAAATGGTCAACCGTATGAAGATGATTATGGACATCATTTGGTTTGATATGGCTTCTCAAAGTTATTATTATAATGGATTGGATGAAACCCTGAATCCTCGTACCTATTTTGTGTTCTTACCATCGGCGGGAAGAGCATACTCCGATAATCGAGTCAGTGATGAACACGGAAATAGAATGCGTTCTTTTATTGATTTCATTGTCCAAGGCAACGAGACCAAGCATTTAAGTAATAGTTGGTTTACTTCACGAAACGGATTCTTTAATGCATTTAAACAAATGATTGAAGCCACCGATTTACATGGAAATCCCTATTATGAAGTACCAGAAGTCATAAAGTCCATTTTCTGGGATTCTTCTGAAGAAATCGTATTGAAGTCCAGTCAATCTCTTTATGTAGAAGAATTAGAACAAGAAGGATTACTGGGTCAAGATGATGCATCTATCATGATGCAATTTGGGATGGAAGCATTTACGAATCCTCCAGTGATTGACAATACGATGAAATATATAGCAAATAACAAAATGTTTACCAATGATTTCTTAAACGATTTCAAACTTATTAATATTTGGCCATTGCGTGCACTTGGGTTACTTGGAATGGTTTCTACTACGTTGAATCCATCCACCAACGGTGTAGCGATTCAACGTGCCAATGTGTATACGTTTAAGACTTCTGAATTCTTAATGTCGACAGCACAAGCACATAAAGCAGGAGAGTACGCGGATCAACAAGCCATCTCTTCGATTAATTTATCCAACCAAGTATCTTTGTTTACCACACAACCTGCAAAAATACCCAGAAGAAGTGGAACGCCAACCTACTGGACCGGCAATGGTCGTATGGCTTATAGCGTTCAAGAAAAGAATGTCTTAATTGAAATTTATAATCCACCAACCAAAGTTGGCTTTATGGAACCAATGATTGTAAGTGAAACAACACATGCCTTCT
Source organism: bacterium (assembly GCA_030684695.1). Classification (GTDB taxonomy): domain Bacteria; phylum Bacillota_I; class Bacilli_A; order Izemoplasmatales; family Hujiaoplasmataceae; genus JAUXXX01. Next base: position 31,705 of record JAUXXX010000025.1, on the reverse strand, counting down.
TCCCTAAACAATTATATGATCATGTGGTAGAAACTCATTTAGCAAGTGGAGTTATTTTTGGAAGAGTTGGACATACGTATGTAGCAATCCGTAGTCGATATGCTCTAGAGTTCGTGCCATTTGCGACTTCTAACATCGAAGGAAACAGGGATGATATGTTGGTAAGAGGTTCAGTAAAAAATCAAATAACTGAAGATTATGATCTGGTACAAAAGGGACCAGGGTATCACTACTTTGTAACTGAAGTATCTGGCACCAGTCAAGAAACCTTTGAGGCATTTATCCAACGAGTGTTAAACAATCCATTGACATTTGATGCAACTACCGGACAAATTGTCTACTCTAGTACTCTTTACAATCAAACCAACACTACTGTTTTACAAGCCATTTATGGAGTGTCTTTTCATATTGATAGTCAACTCCAAGACTTGGAATATGGAAGATATCAAAACAAGTACGTTCCAAACGGATTTACGGCGCGCAAACCAAGTGTAATCACGTATGTGTATGATGGAAAGTCAGTGACTCTGAATTATGTTGATAATACGAGAGTTGTGCAATAATCATGAAGTTTGCTTTACAAACCTATACCATACGGCGTGAATCAAAGATTGATTTTCCGAGTTCATTGAAGCAAATCGCTTCATTAGGAATTGGTTATGTGGAACTCGCTCGAATTCCTTTTTCAGAAGATTCTGTAAATCATCTACATCATCAAGGGATTAAAGTGGTTTCGATTCAAGAGAAGTTTCATAAGTTAAAGAAATATCCAAAGAAGTACCAAGAGTTTTGTAAACGTGTTGATTGTGATATTGTCTGTATCTCTGTAATCCCTCTTGCTTGTATCATAGGCAAGGAAAGGCCAATGAAACGTTTTATCAAACAAGTAAATGAACTGGCTGTTATCTATAAAGAAATGAACTTACGCCTTGCCATTCATCATCACGATTTTGAATTTAAAAAGATTCATGATCAAACCAAACTTGAAATCCTCATCAAACAAACAAGTAAAGACGTATCCTTTGTAATGGATACTTACTGGGTACAAAAGTCTGGGTATGATGTCTTAGAGGTTTTGAAGTGGTTTGGACCGAAACTGATTGGACTACACTTACGTGATTGTATGATTACAAATTCAAAATCAATGGATACCTTTCTTGGAAATGGATTGATTGATTTTGAAAAGCTACTTCTCCAGATTCCAGCAAGTGTGGTATATGGAGCGATTGAACAAAATACAATGAAACCTTATGAAGATATTTTACAAAGTATGCAAACCATTTTGCCACTACTAGAAAGGATCAAACAATGAATACAACACCAATTAAAAAACGAGAAATGTTTGTGTTTGCTTGGGGAGATGTCTTTGGAGGCGGAGCTCAAGCATTGATTAGTGTCTTATATTTGATTTACTTAGTTGATTTTATTGGTATCGATGCAGGACTTGCCGGAGCAGCCATCTTAATTTCTAAAGTATGGGATGCCGTGAGTGATCCATTGATGGGGGTTATCTCAGATAACACAAGAACCAGATTTGGTAGAAGAAGACCATATATATTATTTGGGGGTCTGTTATTGATTGCCTCATTCGCACTACTTTGGTATCCCACCGCTTCTTGGGGAGATTTACCCAAAGTGATCTATGCGATTGCGACATATTTGATTTATAGCACTGTTTCTACGATCATCGCTGTTCCATATAGCAGTTTGTCTGCAGAGATTACCATGGACATTAAAAAGCGTAATTCAGTGAACGTATTACGTTTGGTAGTATCTACAGCGGCTACAGCGATTTGTACGTTGTTACCATCGATGGTACTTGAAATGTATAAAGCAGGAAGCATTACCTTAACCCAGTTTTATCTGATTGTTGGATTTGGATTTGGTGTCTTCTTTGCATTACCACTGGTGTTGATTGGCTTGATTACCAAAGAACGTGTGGCGTTGCCTGTCGAAAAATCAGTGTTTGAGTTTAAAACATTTGTGGAACCCTTAAAGAATAAAACCTTCCGTGGATTGGTGAAAATGTATTTAGCTCAAAGCATCGCGATGGATATATTGGGTTCGGGAATTGTCTTTTATGCGATTTACGTTGCCAAAGGTAGTTCAACTGTTTTCTTAGGAACCTTCATTGGGGTTCAATTGTTAATGTTTCCGATTATTCAAGTGTTAATTAACAAAATCGATAAAAAGAAAATCTATTATACGTTGTTGCCTCTTGCACTCGTTTCATTTGCTGGAGTAGGCATGTACCCAAGTGACTGGCCCATTGTGGGAGCGTATGCCTTAACCGCACTCACTGCTGTGGGATTTGCTGGTGCACAATTGATGAGTTGGATCATCTTCCCAGATACCATCGATGTCGCTGAACTTAAAAACGGGACGCGGACAACCGGAAGTTATTCTGGAATCATGACATTTATTCGCAAGACCAGTTCAGCGATTGCCATTCAGATTTTTGCCTTGATGTTAGCGTTTAGTGGCTATGTAAAAGCCACAGAAGCGATTCCTGTGCCTGATCAACCAGATTCAGCGTTGATTGGAATCCGGATTGCCATGGCAGGCAGCTTTGTGATTTTAATGACTCTTGGATATTTTGCTGGTAAACATTTCCCATTGACCAATCAACTAAGTATTCGTGTGCGTCATTTCTTAAAGCGTAAAGAAGAGTCTATCATTCAAAACTGGTCCGTGGAAGAACAAGCAGAATATCAAGAAATCGCTACAAGATTATTTTGAGGTAGATGATGACTGTTTTACAAGATGTCGGAATGAAGATTAAAATGAATACGCCCTGTTTTGGCGAAATACATTCACTAAGTTTGGGGGAAAGAATCGATGAATCATCGATTCTTTCCTTGTGTGAATATGTAAGCGATCGGCATGATTGCGCTGATTTTCGCTTGATTGTACTCGTGAATTCGTACTTGGCTTATCGGCATTTATTATCTGAAGAAACGATTTCTCAGATGGAACGTACGATGATTTCGTTTAAGTATTGGATGGACGAGCCAGGGCATGATGGCATGTGCTATTGGTCAGAAAATCATCAATTGTTGTTTTCTGTTTGTGAGTACTTTGCAGGGGAACTGTTTCCAGATATCCCATTTACAAACAACCAAGAATTGGGAAGAATTCATGCTAGTAAGGCAAAGAAACGGATTGTGAATTGGCTCAAGCATCGTTTTACCTATGGATTTACTGAGTGGCATTCAAATACGTATTATGAAGAAGACATCGCTCCGCTTTGTGTACTAATCGATCATTGCCAAGAGGAGTGGATTGTACAAAGCGCTTTGATGGTGACTGATCTAATACTACTTGATATGGCTCATCACTTGTTTGATTCGCGGTTTGTAGGGTCCAGTGGAAGATGCTATGAACTACAAAAGAAAGATTCATCGAAAGCGGATGTCAACGATATTTTAGCGCACGCATTTGGTTTTGTTCCTCACGATTATGACTACACCAGGTTATCTGCATTGTTTGTATTATGCAAAGGCTATGTCGTACCAGAAGTGATAAAGCAGATTGCTTCTTCTAAAGACACAATGATTTTCAAAGAATCCACTGGACTGGATTTATCGGAAGTCAAAAAAGAGTTTCCAGCCATGGACAAAGACGAGTATGGGATGTTTTTGTGGGCAATGGAAGCATTTACGAATGTTGAATCCATCCATATGACGATGACGTTGTTTCGAGATTGGAATTTACAACACAATACCTTTTTAAAAGACTTATCGATGCTCAACCATCCGATATTACATAAACTACGAGTGTATCCATTGTTAGTGAAACTATTAAATCCCGCAACGCAAGGGGTTGCGATTCAACGAGCCAATGTATACACGTATAAAACACCTGATTTTTGTATGTCCACAGCACAACGATATCATCCAGGGGAATTTGGGGACCAACAACATTTGTATCAGTGTACACTTCCCAACCATATCAATATCTTCTCTACTCACCCTGGAAGTCCGATGTTTGATGATTCTGCACGAAACTTTAGTCCTTCTTATTTTGTGGGCAATGGCATCAATCCAGATATTGTGCAACATCAAAATGTGGTATTAATTTCTCATAACAGTGCACAAAGAAAAGGGTTTTTAGAGCGTTCAAGACTTCATTTGTATCATTTTTACGTCCCAAAAAATCGCTTTGATGAAGTCGTTATTCAAACAAGAGCTTTTTATGGAAGAGTACATAATACCTACCTTGCTATTTTATCAACAAGTGACCATGTACATCTAGAAGACGAAATCATCATTCACGGGAAAAAGTCAGGTCATGTAGTCATTGTTTCTAGTAATGTAATCGATCATTCATTTGAAGAGTTTATGAACCGATATCCCATTTCGAAGGTAAGGTATCAACACAATCAACTACACTTTCATGGAGACGACGATTTGGTATTACACTATCGATCGAATTTTTTAGTGAATCAAGTGAAAACATTCACGCAATACGACCGTTTTGATACGCCATTTGTAAAAGAAAAACGAAAGCCATCGAGTATCACGATCCAATGTTGTGACTACGAGTTACATCTTGATATGTTGAATCAAATACGCAAACAAGAAATGAAGGAGGATCCCAATGCCATCAAATCAATGGAATAAAGTCATGAAACTTACGGATTACATTACATCCACATGGAATCCGAAAATGAAATGGATGTGGGGGGAAGCACTGTTTGGTTATGCACTTGTGTTGGTCGATGACTATCAACAAACAAATAATTATACGCCCTTTTTAAAAGGGTATTGTGATTACTACTTGGCAAATCCACCAAGAATTGATCAATCCGATACTGTTGCGCCAGCGTTAATTACTTACCAAATGCAAAAGAAGTTCCCTCAATCCGGATATGAAGTACTCACCAATCGGGCACTTCATTATATTCAACACGAACCCAGACTGATTGAAGATTCGGTCAATCATTTGGGGAATAGCTTGGAAGGAAAATTGTATCCCAAGTCCATTTGGGTAGATAGCTTGATGATGTTTAGTGTGTTTCCATCGATTTATGCCAAAGAGCAAGAACACCCTGACATGATGAACATTGCATTAAGGCAACCGCGCATTATGGCCAAATACATGATGGACCCCATTGATCATTTATGGTATCACTGTTATTGGGTAAAGCAAAAAACTCATTATCCTAAAAAGAAGATTTACTGGGGAAGAGGCAATGGATGGGTGATCTGTTCACTGCCCATGATTTTAGAACAAGCCCCCCAACACGAAGAAAGAGCACATATCATTACTTTACTCCAAGACACCTCGAAAGCCTTACTTCCTTATCAAAGAGCAGATGGTACATTTGAAACGGTATTTAATAAAGTTGGAAAAACATACCGTGAGTTATCATTTACTGCCTTGGTTGCGGCAGGATGGCTCAAAGGAATCCGCTTGGGAGTACTAGAAGAAGCCATCTATCTAGAACCTGCTAAAAAAGCGTACTTCGCAGTGGTGGATGCCATTGAGCAAAACGATCAAGAATTAGCAATGCCAGAAATTAGTGGCCCAACCATTCCGGTTCCTTTGTTTCCTTACCTTGGGTATAAGTTCGTACCACGCGGAAAGAATTGGTCGTATGGGTTAGCAGCGTTGTTGTTTGCGGCCATCGAATACGAAAAACACCTCGAGAAAAAAAAGTAATTAATTAAAAACCGATCCTTGACAGATCGGTTTTTTATATGGAGTTTATGGGTTATCTTGCTAACCAACCACCATCGACTGCGATGGTGAAACCGTTGATGTAATCGGAGTTTTTGCCGGCTAAGAATACACAAACCCCAGCGACATCTTGGGGAGTTCCCCAGCGTCCTGCAGGGATACGTTCCAAGATTTCTCCGGCACGTTTTTCATCATCTCTTAGCGCTTTGGTATTGTTAGTAGCCATGTATCCAGGAGCGATGGCATTGGCATTGATGCCATATTTGGCCCATTCATTGGCCATGAGCATCGTGATTCCTTTGACACCGGATTTGGATGCGGTGTAGGAAGGAACACGAATTCCTCCTTGGTAAGAAAGCATTGATGCGATGTTGATAATCTTTCCAGGAGTTTTTTGTAAGATGAATTGGTTCGCCACTGCTTGTGATAAGAAGAAGACACTTTTTAAGTTGATGTTCATCACATCGTCCCAATCTTTTTCACTGAAACGGATGGAATCTTCTCGGCGGATAATGCCTGCATTGTTGACTAAGATGTCAACTTTTCCAAATACAGAAACCGCTTCTTTAATGATGGCTTGTAATTCTTCAACCGTTGCACTAACAAGATTAGCAACGATTCCATGGAATTGTTGGTGTAATCCTTCGATGAGGGCTTTTGTTTCAGGCATTGGTACATAATCAACCCCCACAATATGCGCTCCTGCTTGTGCTAAACCAATGGCCATTCCTTGACCAAGACCTGTAGAAGCTCCGGTGACGATGGCAACTTTTCCTTGTAATGAAAATTGTTCTAACATGGACATAATCATTCTCCTTAATTATCGCAGACTCGACATGTCAACGAAGTCCATGTCGGTAAATGTTTGATTCTCGCCACACATTCCCCAAATGAAGGTGTAGTTTGAGGTTCCTACGCCTGAATGGATCGACCAAGAAGGTCCAATAATGGCTTGTTCGTTTTTAATGACAAGATGCCGGGTTTCATGAACTTCTCCCATCAAATGAAATACTCGGGTTTGTTCGCTCATATTGAAGTAAAAATATACTTCCATGCGTCTTTCGTGGGTATGACAGGGCATGGTATTCCATACACTTCCTGGAGAAAGGATGGTTAAGCCCATCACAAGTTGGCAACTTAGGCATACATCCGGATGGACGTATTGATGGATGGTTCGTTGGTTCAGTGTCAAAGCGTCCCCTAATGACACTTTTTTCGCTTTGGAAAGTGGAATATGAACACTGGGATAAGATTGATGTGCCGGAGCGCTATTAATATAAAACTTTGCTGGATTTATAGAAGAAACCGAAGAAAATACCACATTTTTTACACCTGATCCAATGTACATACCATCAGAGTTTTTTAACTCAAATCGTTGATTATCTAAGTAGACTACACCATCTCCACCAACATTAATGACTCCCATTTCTCTTCGTTCTAGAAAATAGTTGGTGCCAAATTCTTTAGAACCACTTAAAGAAAGAGTTTTTTCTACTGGATTAATTCCCCCTAGGACAATACGGTCATGATGGGAGTAGGTGAGATTGATTTCATCTTTCACAAATACTTCTTCGACTAAGAAGCGTTCTCTTAGCAAAGAAGTGTCATACTTCTTTGCATCCTCTGGATGATTGTTGTACTTTATATTGAGTATCATGTTTTTCCTCCTACATCAAGCTTTTGATGTACAAAATACTACTTGCAATGTCTTCCCCGATAACCCCTTCAAAAATGCAAATGGCGTTGGGGGTTTTTTGTTTGATTTGTTTCATGATTTCTTTATAATCCATCAGTCCTTGACCCAATCCTACTTGTTTGAGGGTAGAATTCTCCACGATGTAGTCTTTCAAATGAAATATGACAATATGATTTTGGAAACGTTGAAAACACTCTTCTAATATTTGCATACGCAATTCATGATTACCTATGTGTAAGAAGTTATACAAATCCACAATCACTTTCAATGACGGAGATTGAATCTGCTTCAAAATCGTTTGAACTCTCAAAGGACTATACGCAACATGCGCATACGCTCCTTCAATCGCGACAATGGATCCACAATCTGTGGCGTAATCTACCAACTCGGATGTCATAGCAATGACTTGTTTTAGCGCTTCATCACTATGATTATAGGGATGATAATTCCAAGGACTTCCAAGAAAGGAACCTGTTTCAGTGCCAACATAAGGAACTTGTATTAAAGAGGCGAGTTTCAGTGTTTGAAGAAAGGTTTGTTTTCCTTGAAGACGAATGGATTCATCGGGATGAATCATATTGAAATAACTGCCAATCATAAAAATCGGAAATGTTGAAAAAATCGTCGGAACAGTAGAAGCATCAAGAAGTGATATGTCTTCTTTCAATGCTTTTTGAAAAACAAGTTGGAATCCTTCAAAGCCGTAGTCTCTGGCCACTTGAACCAACGCTTCTGCGCTGTTTTTTCCTAGGTCATGTGCACGTATGCCAATCTTAATCATGGAAGGAGCCCATATATCCCAATCGTCTTGAAATAGTTTGAGCAATTTTTTTAAATTCGACCGCCATGGAATCACGATCACATGTAGAATCTGCTAAATCCGATGCCGCAACGACTCCACAAACGCGGTTTTCAAAGTTATAAACCGGAGATGCGATGGTACAAATATGTCCCAAGTCTTCTGCATTCGAAATAACGTAGTGATCTTGTTTTATGGCATCGAAATGAGGAATGTTTGGATTGAGAACTTTTTTATCAAATACCGAATAACAACGTCCGATGGGGTCGAGGATAAAATCGGTATAGACAGAACCAATTTCTTGTTGGGTTAAAATGCGTGAGTTTGATGGTTGATGTTTATAGACATACACGATTTTATCGTTGATTCGTTTGGTAATGAATACGGTTCTTCCATACCGAATCGCAAAATCACGCAATTCATGTTGACCCGCTTCGATGAGGTTTGAGTTTTTGGTATAAACGGAACCAATGGCAAACATCTTCGAACCAATCACATAATTCTTCAGTCTAGGATCTTTATAGTAAATTGCATCCGCTGCATATAAGGTTTGTAAAAAATCATAAGCCGTTGCTTTGGGGATATCGAGTGCACGGTATATATCTCCTAACGTTAAACCTTCTTCATGTTTAGCAATCAACTCAAGAATGGCTAGTACTCGACTAACAGTACGGTTTTCTTTCATCGTTGAACACGACCCGAGGCATCTCCGTGCATGAGAGCTTCGACTTCGGATATACTTACAAGATTAAAATCACCAGCAATCGTATGTTTGAGTGCAGAAGCACATACTGCGAAGTTTAAACCATTTTGTGGGTCTTTGGTAAGCATTCCATGAATGAGACCACCACTAAAGGAATCTCCACCACCAACGCGGTCAATGATGGGTTCAATGATATAATGATTGGATTCATAAAACACGCCTTGGTGAAGCATCACAGCACTCCAGCCATTCTTTGTTGCCGAAAATGATTCACGAAGAGTAGAAGCTACGGTTTTAAAACCAAATTCATCGATCATTTGTTGCATCATCACTTGGTACGTTTTGGTATGGTAAGAGGCACTTGTCACATCAATCCCTTTGGGTTCTAACCCAAGAACTAGTTGAGCGTCTTCTTCATTTCCAATACATACATCCACATACTGCATTAAGGGTCGCATAACCGCTTGTGCTTGTTTTGGTGTCCATAGTTTCTTTCGATAATTGAGATCTACAGAAATTCTAACGCCATGTCTTTTAGCAGCGATACATGCTTGCTTGGTTAGTTCGGCAGCGTTTGGTCCAAGAGCAGGCGTAATTCCTGACCAATGAAACCAATCCGCGTCTTTGAAAATTTCATCAAAGTTAAATTCGGAAGCTTGTGCTTTTGAAATGGCACTATTGGCACGGTCATAGATGACTTTGGATGGACGCATACTAGCTCCGGTTTCGAGAAAGTAGATGCCCAAGCGATCTCCACCTCGTAATACATAATCACAATGTACTTGAAAACGAGTCAGAGCATTAATCGCTGCTTGACCAATTTCATGAGTAGGTACTTTTGATACAAAATAGGCTTCGTGTCCATAGTTTGCAAGACTGACGCAAACATTGGCTTCTCCACCACCATAGACGACATCAAGTACATCAGATTGTACAAAACGGGATTGCAGGGGAGTAGAAAGACGAAGCATGATTTCACCTAAAGTGACTATTTTTGCCATATTGAATCCTCCGTAAGTTTAATTTTAAAAATAGCTTTCTTTACTAAAGTAGAAGTACCAAGTGAAATCTTTGGCATATGCAAATCAAACGGATAAACCAAAGCAAACATCCCTTTGGTTAATTGAAGGGTCGTATAATCTTGAACACTTTGCTTTTCAACATCCTTATCGGTTTGATAAGGAGTTAGTATGGTATAAGGATGAGTACATTTATGGGCATACCCAAAGCCTTCCAACCCGGATAATACGAGTTGTAAGTCAGCGTGGTATAAATGACTTTCAAATTGACACAGACTGGCATCTTTGGTTTGATACTCTTCGATGATGACATCAATGAAATCGGTTATGTGGTGTCTTCCAAGTGAAATAGAATCGAGTTGACCAGATTGAATAAAATCACTTATTTGGTCCAAATGAGGCTCTATTCCAATATACTTATTTAATTGATTAATATGATCGACAATCACTTATGTTCACGGGCATTTTTTACTGCCTCAACGAATGCAAGTGCTCGTTTGGTCACTTCATCAAATTGACCTTTCTTGGCTGGAGAAGTCAATTCTCCACCCACGCCAACCGCCACAACCCCAGCATGAATCCATTCTTGGACATTGTCAATGGACACTCCACCTGTGGGCATTAATTGAATATGAGGAAGCGGTCCTTTAATGGCTTTGATATAACCTGGTCCAAAAGCACTTCCAGGAAATAGTTTAATGATATCTGCGCCAAATTCCATGGCTTTGATCATTTCAGTAATTGTCATGCATCCAGGCATATAAGGAATTCCGTAGCGATTACATAGTTTGGCGGTTGCTTCATCAAATGCAGGGCTCACAATGTACTTCGCACCTGCCAAGATTGCCAAACGCGCGGTTTCAGAATCTAAAATGGTCCCAGCTCCAATGATTAATTCATCCTCAGAAAAGGTTTGCACCAACGATTCAATCACTGCTAATGCATTGGGGACTGTAAAGGTTACTTCAATGGCAGGAATGTGCCCTTTGATACAAGCTTTAGAGATTGCTTTGGCTTCTTCACTCGATTCGGCACGAACCACTGCGACAACACCAACATTCATGATACGTTGTAAGGTAAGATATTTACTCATCTTCATTCCTCCAAGAGTTGATTTAATCTTTTCATATAGTTTACAATGGATTTGCCAAATCTTCAATGCTACTTTCAAATAGAATGATTTTCTCTCCCATGGGAGGAATACATTCCACATGGTGTAATTGAACTTTTTTTACATGGTAGAAATGTAGTCCTGTTCCTTCCATAGGTTCTAGAAAGGACATCATTGCTGGAACTCCTTTGATTCTATTTGGCGCGTATTCAAAACTAACACGGTCCATCACAATGGATTGAATGGGTTGTTCAGGTAGTCCATAGAAGAATCCAGAAGCCACATGTACATTTACACATGAAATATCACGAAATGTAAATGTGCCTAAGTAAGGAGTTTTGTGATCGATGGGAAGAACTTCTTTGGAGTACACGTACTCTGTCTTACCATCTAAGGGGTCGCAATTATAAAACATATTGATGACCAGTGGCGTCAATACGCCATCCATACGAATGTGTTCGAATACAATTCCATCAATGATGGCACTATTTCCCCGACCACGTCTGGTTTTTACTCGAAGTCCCCGATCAGTGTCTACAAACAAGCAGTTACGGACAGATAAATCTTTGATACCACCGCTCATTTCGCTTCCTAACACAATCGCTCCATGACCAAACTGCATTCGACAATTCCGAATGGTGATGTCACTACTTGGTTGTTTATATGTCATGCCCATGGTATATTTACCACTTTTGATTGCGATGCAATCATCACCAACACTAAAGTCAACACCAATGATTTCCACATGAGTACAAGACTCTGGATTACAGCCATCGGTATTGGGTGAATCCTTGGGATTCATAATCAAACAATCGATGACTTGAACGTGATTGGAAAAATAAGGATGAATCGTCCATGATGGAGAATTTTGAACTTGAATCCCATGTAGTGTGATATGATCACAAAAAGATAAGAATATAGTTTTAGGGCGATATGCGCCACCTTTGGCGTCTTTTGGATATAGCCACCAATCACCATTTTGACCATTGCCATCCAAAATTCCTTGTCCAATGATGTGGACATCTTCGACCCTAACTCCAGTAATCAAACTAGCAAATGTCGGAAGAGATTCTCCTTCCCACGAAGAAACTTCTTGAATGGATCCATTGGGTAGAATTGTAGAAGAGGGAAGTATGGGGTACGCTTCACGACTTGTCAGTCCTCTTAAAACAGCACCTTTGGCTAACTCAATGGTAATATGGCTCTTCAAAAATAAAGGACCAGTAAGATAGTCTCCTTGCGGAAAATAGAGTCGTCCATGATCGTTAATAGTATCGATAAGTTGCTGGATTGCACTTGTTTGATTGGTCAAAGAATCACCGATGATTCCTTTTGTTGATACGTCGATGCATTCACTTTCTGGTAAGGTATGAATAGTTAGTGATTCTTCAAATACTTCAATGGTATAGGCCTCATTTGGTTTCAAACCAAACAAAGAAAACACATTTGTTTGTACGTTTTGAAGGGACTTTACTCCATTCACAAACACATCAAATGGCTTGCTGGAAAAATAGATATCGCTGTTTTGTAGTTCCATGGAAATGGAGGTAGCTGAAAGATATAAACAAGTTAACATACTATTTCCTTCCAAGGGGCTTTTTAATGACTTTGCGTAGACGAATCCAAATTGAGTTGATTACTAAAAACCAAATGGCAAAGCTAAAGGGATCTGCTGTGGACTCACTGATGATATCCCCAATGCTTAATAATCCTGCCCCAACCCATGCTTCAAGTACAAAATGAAACGAGACCACGATGATGAGAGCATACACAAATGTAGCTACTAAACTTAGAACCGATTTACGTGAGATTTCATGAGGTAAGTAAATGGTGGAATCAAATTCCTTATTCTTCATCCATAATATTAATGAATTAGATCCATACTCCATCGCCAACGTAAAAAGAAGAACCAAGACCACAAGTCGATCCAAGATATCAAACGCCTGAGGTAAGCCAAGAACAGTAATCAAAAACACAGCACCAGCTAACCAAAATTGCATAAATCCAATCTTGAGTTTCGCAGGTACTTTTGATAATGAATCGATTTGATAGGGGTCCATCTTCTTGGATGGATCGTGATTAGTCGACTTCTTTAACATAATGCCAGTTCACATAAAACCAAGTCAATACCGAAGCAATCACAAAGAACACAGCTCCAATTAATGATACTGTATAAGCTAAAGTTGCGGCTTGATCAATGGTGTAATCAGTTCTTGTGGCTTGTTCATAGAAAAAATTAGAGGTATAAAGAATCGCGATCACTGCTTGCATAACACTGAGAATATTGATTAAAATGGTTGTAAATTTACTTCGTGTTTTGGTATAAGTTACGCCATTAAATAGTTGGATTAATGCAATTAAATACATGGAAAACAAGTAAAAACCAGATAAATTATTTCTTGGTGTATTTAAGAACTTTTGAATTGCAAAGATATGCGAGCGTAAGATAATATTCGTTCCTTGAATTTCGAAATCCAAAAATGCCGTGAAAAAGAAAACGCCGATGACAATAAAAAACAGCGGAATGGATTGCTTATTGAAATCATACCAACGTTTCAATGCGGATTCTTTCTTTTCAAGGTTGAGAGGCTTATTCATGGATTCGTTCTCCTGTAGATGAGTCAAAGAAATACATATGCTCAATATCAAAGGCATAACATATCTCATCATGGGCTTTGATATCTTGGCTGACTAAGATTTTGGCTAATACTTTGGATTGATCTATGGTGAAGTGAACCAATGCTTCATTCCCAAGCAGTTCATAGATGTCCACAATCGATACAAATGATTGATCCAATCGGCAGAGTTTGTCAATTCGAATATGTTCTGGTCGAACCCCTAAGGTGACTTCTTTTCCAAAGTAATCCTTTTTCTTTAGAGCAGAATAGATGGGATGGTCCACGATACTGACTTGATTGGGTCCAATATGTAAAAAACCATCAAGAGAGACCTTCACTTTAAAAACGTTCATCGGTGGGGTTCCCATAAAATTCGCAACGAATAAATTCGCTGGATTCATATAGATTTCATATGGGGTAGCGATTTGTTGTACATAGCCATCTTTCATAATAATGATTCGATCTGCTAATGTCAATGCTTCAATCTGATCATGTGTCACATAAATCATGGTGGTCTTCAAACGATGATGCAAACTCTTGAGTTCTGCGCGCATGGTGTTTCGCAGTTTAGCATCAAGATTAGACAATGGTTCATCAAGTAAAAATATTTTAGGGTCTCGAACCATCGCACGGCCAAGAGCAACACGTTGTCGTTGTCCCCCGGATAATGTCGAAGGCTTACGGTTTAAATAGGGGACTAATCCCAGGATGTTGGCCGCCCACATAACGCGTTCATGAATGAAGTCAGAAGACTCTTTGCGAAGCACTAAACTAAATGCCATATTATGATAAACCGTCATATGGGCATATAGAGCATAGTTTTGAAACACCATGGCAATATCGCGGTCTTTTGGTGCGGAATCATTGATGAACTCGTTGTCTAAATATAGATTTCCAGAAGTGATTTCTTCTAAACCAGCAATCATCCGAAGCATAGTTGATTTCCCACATCCGGAAGGCCCAACAAGGACAATGAACTCTCCATCTTCGAAGGTAGCACTAAAATCAAACACCGCTTGGACACCATTGGGATAGATCTTATTGATATGTTCTAATCGCACGGTAGCCATCTTATTGTGTTCCTTTCGATAAATGCTTGCTTAATAAAAATACTTTTAGGGAAGATATGACCCATACAATTAGTAGTATAAGACCAGCAAGGATAAAAAGCAAGGAGGTTAGTGTAGCGATACTTGCAGGAATCCAGCCTTGTTCGAAACAATACACAGGAAGATTTCTGCTTCGAATGAAATTGATCGTTGCTAAAACAAATACACCGACATACGTCCATTTAGCATCGTAATATTTGACTTTTTCTGCACATAAAAATGTACCAAGTAGAGTAAAAATCCCAATTCCAATTTCGATTGCGACTCGAAAATCAGGTACCACACGTTGTGAACTACCTGTTCCACCATAGTTATCATAGGTGATTAAGACAAAGAGTGCCACTATACTACAAAGCAATGACAAAAAGGTAAGTCCTTGTCCTAGTCCATTGACTTGATAGCGCATTTTATCGATTTTCATGGGATTAATTTTCATACGTATTCTCCAAGAGGTAGCGTTTATTTGCTTTAGCAGCGTTCAATCGAACCATGAAACGAAGAACTAAAAACACAAGTAAAATGATCGATTGAATCCATAAGATGGAAGAAAAGAGATGACCTAGTTCAAAGACAGAATCAGGATTACTCGAAAGATTGACAGCAGTGATGATGGTTACAAATATAGGGTTTAATTGATCAAAGGATGCTTGTAATTCACGACATAATGGGCTTGTAATGATGGCTGCTTGGACCATTGTATAAATAGTCGCAGTTGCGAATAGATAATTAAAGATGGAATAGCGTCGAAGACTATGACTTTGAAAAACAATGGATAAGAATGCGAAAACGACGGCATACAATGCCCATTGATACATTAACTTATTCGCTATTTGTGCTTCTTGATAAAAACCCGCAAACCATTCTTCACCAAGTGCCCACCCGGATGAAAATGAGAGGGTAAATATGAAGTAGGAAATTCCCACCAACAACGTGGAATAAAAGACGATCTTTTGAACAATTTTCATAGGTTACCTCGTGAAGGTAATCCCTAGGAAGACCCAAGTGGGTCTTCCTAGGTGACTACTAATTAGTTATTCGTTTGCTTGAATTCGTGCATAAGCATCGCGATACGCTTTGATATAAATCAAGTTGTACACATCAATGCCATTCATGTTAAACATTGCTTTGTATTCTGCAGCTGTTTTCGATCCACCATTTCCAGAGAAACCATTTTTCACTAGTGTGATTAATGCGCTGTCTGTAAATAATGTACGGAATGTTGCGGAAGCTGTGATTAAATCAGATTCTGTTTTGGTGAGTGGGTAGAAAGTGGGAGATAATTGATACCATGGATTAGTAGAATCGACCATGCCAGCTAATTTGAAGACACCAGCTTTTACGGCCGTATTAATCCGTTCAATACCAATGATTCCTTCTGTTGATAAGGTTTGATATTCTAATCCAAGACTACGAATATGTCCAATAGGCATCGTTGCACCGACATATTGACGTAAGTAGTTGATCATGTTTCCACCAGCTAAGGAATTCATTTCAGCAATCGCTGCAGCGGACAATTGATACACAACGTCGGTTCCATAATTGATGGTTCCATTGGTCCAACCAGCAGGTCCATATAAATGCATGGTTCCTACGGCTTCTGGACTGCTGTAATCATACATTTCATCCACAAGTTTTAACACACGGTATAATTTCGTTTGGTTGTTAGCCACATGAGCAGGAATGCCCCATGCTTCTGCTTTTACGGAACGTGTTGCTTCAGAGAAGTGGAAGTAGTTTCCATCTTTTAGCCAATCAATGACAGGAGGTAGAATCGCTTGGAATTCAAAGTCTGGATCGATGCTTCTTCCGGTGTTAATTAAACTTTGAGCAGTAGAAGATGCATTGTAATCATAGGTGATGAAGCCGCTTGCTCCATTGAGTAGCACGTTTCTCCAGTTGGTTGTTCCTTCTGGGTTTTGGACGATTAATCCATCGGCGTACATAGCAGATAAGTCATTGACACCTTTAATGAAATCATTTTGATAACGGACATCTTGAATGAGTCCTTGTTGATCAAAGTATAACCATTCAGCGCGAGAGAAGACTCCACGAAGTCCAAACATTTCCATTCCACGAAGTAGATTACGGATACGAGATCCAACGCCTTCACGTGGGAACAAGACTTCAACGGCAGTTTTTACTCCATTGGTGTGTTGACGAGTTAAGTATTGTGGATTGGCTTTGACAACATACATTAAAGCAAGCAATTCATCGGTATCGTAAGCGGCGTCTGTACCAGCAAAGACATCAGATAGTTTTGCATAGCCTTGTGAACCGTATGTTGTTTGAATATGAGTACGGAAGGCATTGGCTAATTTTTCACCAGTTGGATTTTCGATGGCAGCCAATACATCAAGGATGTTAGCTGTATATGCTTTGGTAACAGATCTTGTAGTACCATTTGCATTTGCAACGGTAATCACGGTGTTGATAGGAGTAGTAATGTCTCTACGAGTATAAGCAGTTGGTTTGGTTGCTGGGGTAGTATCGAATGTTGGGTTTTGAACATCAAGAATGTCTTTAATCCAGTCGATACGAGCAAGAAACATTTGTTCCAATTCGCCGACTCCGTCAAAGTAAGGGGTGAAATAAATTCCACCATTCGCGGCTGTCATGGACACTTTTGCAGAAGGATTTGCTTCAAGGAACGCTTTGAGGTTTGGCATGGAATCCAAATATTGTCCAATGTTAACAAAGTTTCCTTTGACACCTTCGGCTGATATTTGTGTTCCTGTTGCATTCACTAAATCAACTCCGACAAAGTTTTCAGTTTGTAAACGAGTGAATTGAGCATTGGTGTTTGCATCAGAGGATGTCGCACGGTCAATAAAGTTGATCTTTAACTTTTGACCGATTGCTTCCCATGCTGGAAGAATCGAGCCTTTGGTATAAGTCTTCCCATTGAAGGAAACATATGCCGATTCTTGTTGGTAACTAATGGACATCACTTGTCCACCAGCAACGTAGTTGATCGCTACATTGATATCAACAACCGAGTTGTAATCAATGGTCGAAACAGTTGTAGTTCCCGGAGATACTGTAGTAACGGGAGCTGTTGTGGGGGCTGTAGTTGGTGTGCTACTGACACAAGCAACTAACGCTAGTGCTATGAAACTAGAAAGCATTAATCCTAACAGTTTTTTCATTGTGTTCTCCTTTTTTTTCTTTAATTTATTCTTTAACTCCACCAACATTAACTCCTCTTGCAAAGTATTTTTGCAAGTATGGATAGATAATGATGATTGGAATTATTGACAAGATAATCGCCGCATAGGCAAGCGAGTAATCAGAATACGGATGATTGGTGATGATATCCGTATTTTGCGCCCGTTCTGTGATGGAACGAAGGACGACTTGTAATGGATGCTCGTTTCCTTGAACGAGTCTCATGTTCCAAAAGTAACCATTCCATCGACTTAAGGCATAAAATAAAGTTACAGTCGCAATGGCTGATTTTGACATGGGAATGTAAATCTTTGACATGACTTGAAATTCATTGGCACCATCAACAATGGCCGCTTCTTCAATTTCTTTGGAGATAGAGTTAAAATAGTTTCGCAAGAGTAGAATGTTAAATGCTTGAACACCAAACCCATAAATGATACCCCATCGGTTATTAACATAGAGTTCGCGGTAATTGATGTAACTAGGAATCAATCCAGCACTAAACCACATGGTGAAGACAATCAGGAAGGCAATTTGGCGTTTAAATGGTAAGTTGGTCTTGGATAACGCATAAGCAGCGAAGATGGATAACAACATGCTAAATACAGTGCCATAAAAGGTGTAAAATAATGTATTGGTATATGCGATCCAGAATCGTTTGGCGTGTTCTCCAATGATGAGCGCTTTGACAGCATCAAATTGAATATTGACAGGCCATAAGACAATTCTTCCTTCCGAAACGGCTTGTTCCCCCGAAATTGCCATGGAGATGGCGTATAAAAAAGGATACAAGGTGGAAAGGACAAATAATGTTACCAATACATAAGAGATAATCCGAAAGATTAATTCACTTCGATCGAGTCGTTTCATGTGTACACCCCCTAAAACAGCGAGGTGTCAGAGACACGACGACTAATGAAGTTTGCTCCTAATACCAAGAACATGGCAATTAAGGCGTTGAACAAATCGGCAGCGGCGGCGAAATTAATCTGACTCGCACCACTTGTAAGTCCACCCAGACTAAGTACATAGGTACTAATCACTTCCGCTGATTGGATGATTTCAGTTCCTCGATTTTCGGTTAATAACAGCACTTTTTCATAACCGACATCAAGAATCGATCCAATCCGCAAGATTAACATAATGATTAAGGTCGGAGCCATTCCTGGAAGTGTTACATAACGAATTTGGGCAAGTTTGTTCGCTCCATCAATCCTGGCAGCTTCATAACTGGTCGGTGAGATGGCCATAATTGCTGCGAAGTACACAATCGAACCGTAGCCTGCTGTCTCCCAAATATTGGATATGATATAAATAGAACGGAAATACTGTGGTTTTGATAGCATCGCGGTTTCGGGTGGAATCCAGCCAAAGTTGGTAAACAAGGAGTTTAGGATTCCTGGAGCAGTCGTGATGTTTCCAGAAGAAAGCATCAATGCAATGATGGAAGTAATGACGACTGTGGAAATAAACTTTGGCAAATAAGAAATGATTTGAGTGATCGACCGAAATGCTTCATTTTTGATTTCACTAAAAAATAAAGCTAAGATTATGGGAATAGGAAAACCAAAGAACAACCCATAGGTACTTAATGTA
Source organism: bacterium (assembly GCA_030684695.1). GTDB lineage: Bacteria > Bacillota_I > Bacilli_A > Izemoplasmatales > Hujiaoplasmataceae > JAUXXX01. The sequence goes on along the minus strand of JAUXXX010000025.1, from coordinate 12,207 downwards.
AAGGTGTTTCGAAATGCTTGCCAGAACCTTTCAGCTTGGGGACCAAACATGATGTACTTAAAGGCATACAATCCATAGAAGTCGGAATCACCGATGCCAATGCTATAATTGTCGTAGTTTTTAAATGCAACGAGAATTCCACCGATGGGACGATATCGGAAAAAGTAGAAGAATAAAGCCACAGGGATTAACATGGCATAGATGGGCCAATGTTTCTTGATATTTACCCAAAGGCGTCTTCCTCTTGTTTTTTCCATTTGGTCCAACAACAGTTCTTTTTGGATCTCTGGTTGTAGAGTGGTAGGAATCTTTACAATCGTCCGTTTATTCATGGTTGTGTTCCTTTTCCGAAGTTTCTTTTAAGTATTCAGGCATAAAGACAAACAGCACTTTCTGGACATAGATAATCGATAACAGTCCTAAAGAGATGATAATGTTTGCGCCGTGATTGATCAGTTGAAGTAGAAGATTGATGCTTCCTTGAAACAAGTAAATCACCATAGATTCTGTAAGAAACATCACAGTATATCCCAGTGTGAAGTATAGAAACATCGATCCATACGACACGCGGGTTTGTTTCATCGGGGAAGTTTGTAAGTAAAGCAAGACCACACTCAAGGAAAGAATGCTTAATGCATTAGCAAGTCGAATGGGGAAAATATCAGGATACAAGAATAGATGAACGATGGCAATCAATGCTGCGCTACTGATTGCCGCTTTTCCCCAGCGTCGAAACAGTAATAATAAAATCGGTATGGATAATGCAAGATAAGTTCGCACGCCAAAGAGACCTTGCAGCCCCAATACGATATCAAGAATCATCGCAATCACAGTGAAAATAGCAAGATCAAACATTTGATATTTACGAATTGTCAAAACTTCACCACCCGACTATAATAGATTTATGACATTTGTTAGAAAGTTGATTTCTATGAAAACAATCCAGATCAATCCAAGCATGAATATACAAGATACTTTGTTGTCGATCACAACACCGGGTCCACTCACTTTTATACTAGAACCGGGCATCTACAAGCAAAAACTTAGAATCACCCGGGATGATGTTTGTATACAAGGAAGTCTTCATTTAGAGAGCGTCATTGAGTGGGATGATTCCGCAAATCAAATCCACGCAGATGGGTTGCTTTTTAACACGTTTCGGACACCGACTGTTACCATTTTATCCAGCCGAGTTTGTTTAAAAAATCTGGTGATTCGAAACACTGCTGGAATTGGAAGTGACGTTGGTCAAGCAGTAGCTATCAGTTTGTATGGAGATGAGTTTATAGCGATTGGTTGTTCATTTGAAGCCAGACAAGATACAATCTTTTTGGGACCACTTCCTGTGGATTTAACCAAGCGCTATCTTGGATTCTTACATAGCGAAGAATTACATACCCGTCCACTACATCAAACGTTTATCGATTGTGATGTTTGGGGGGACGTGGATTTCATCTTTGGTAGCGGTCAAGCCATTTTTGTAGATTCACGGATTCATGTACTTTCAAACGGATACATTTGTGCACCATCTACTTATGAAGGAATGCCTTATGGAATCGTATTGGTGGATTGTTTGATAGAATCCCTTGATCCACTCGCAAAACCTTATCTTGCAAGGCCATGGAGAGAGCACGGAGCTACTTTGTTTTATCGTTGTGAGTTTGTTGGAAATTTTCACGAGAATCGTTTTCACGATTGGGAGAAGCAATCTCATATACTTCTAGAAGAACCTTATGTTCCTAGTACCCTTGGAATTCGTCCTTCCAAGGAGTTACAGTTATTCATTGAGCAAACTGTGGCTAATATCCGAAGTAAGTTTTAGCGTTGAAGTAGCTGATATCTTGAGCAAACTTCTTTAGTTGAAGTTCGTCATTGGGGTATAAACCTTTTTCTACTTGTTCCCCTAAGTAATTACAAAGAACTCTTCTGAAGTAATCATGTCTGGGATAAGATAAGAAACTTCTAGAATCCGTTAACATACCGATAAATCGCGCTAGTAAACCGTTGTTTGCTAGTGCTTTAATTTGTTTTTCCATACCATCGATATTGTCAAGGAACCACCAAGGTGCCCCAAATTGTAATTTACCAATTTCTTTTCCACCTTGAAATCCTTGGATTAGTGTAATCGCTACTTCAAAATCGCGTGGATTTAAAGTATAAACGATGGTTTTTGGTAATTGATTGGTTTTATCAAGCGAATCAAGAAGAGCAGATAATGGTTTAGCGATTAGTCCATCATTGATGGCATCAAAACCAGTATCTGGACCTAAGTGTTCATACATCCGTGAGGATATATTACGAAGAGCACCGATATGGTATTGTTGAACCCAACCGAGTTCATGGTATGTTTGACCAAGAAAGGTTAAGATGTGTCCTTTATAACGTATGATCTCACTCGAAGTAATGCTTTCTCCAAGGAGCACTTTTTCAAATGTCGCTTGGACTTCTTCTACGTTTGAGCTGGCATATGACATTAAGTCTAGCGCATGATCTGATAATCGACATCCACGGACATGGAAATACTCAATTCGTTGCTTTAGGGCAAGTTTTAGCTCTTCAAGGGAAGAAATTGGAAAGCCGACTACTTTTGATAACTTTTGAATCCAAGGAAGAAATAAAGACGAATCAATATGAATGGCTTTATCCGGACGAAATGCTGGAAGAACTTTGGTTTTTATCGAAGGATCTTGTTGAATCAACTCATGCCATTTTAAAGAATCAATAGGATCGTCTGTTGTACAAATCAATTCCACATTCATTTTTTCTATCATCTTGCGAGCAGATAAGGTGGGAAGTTGTCGATTTACTTCATCATAGATTTCTTTGGCAGTAGATGGAGACAATAAAGTCTGGATTCCAAAGAAGGCTTTTAATTCCATATGAGTCCAATGATATAAAGGATTTCCAATCAATAATGGGACGGTTTCTGCCCATTTCATGAATTTTTCAAAGTCGGGTTTGTTTCCGGTGATGTATTGTTCATCCACACCATTGGCACGCATCAACCGCCATTTATAGTGATCCCCAGAAAGCCATACTTCGAAAAGTGATTTAAATGAACGGTCTTCGTAGATTTCTTTGGGATCTAGGTGACAGTGAAAGTCAATGATGGGAAGTTGTTTGGTATATAGATGATATAGGGATTTTGCGGTTTCATTTTGTAATAAAAAGTCATCATGGATTAATGGTCTCATAGTTTATTCCGTTTCTTGACACATTTTTATAATGTGACACCGTCTTTAAAAATAGCGATTTCTCTAAAATCATTTAACTCATTGTTGGTTTTTTTACCATTTGCTACTTGAACAATCAAATCGATGAAATCTTCAAGTACTTGATCGTTGTCGATGCCATCTAACAACTGTCCTGCATTGAAGTCAATCCAAGATGGTTTCTTTTTATAAATATCCGAATTGGATGAAATTTTAAGTGTTGGGATGAATCCACCAAATGGGGTACCACGACCGGTTGTGAATAATACCATTTGACAGCCACACATTCCTAATGTTGTTGTAGATACTAAGTCGTTTCCAGGAGCGCTAATGAGATTTAATCCAGGTTTCTTTAAGCGTTGAGTATGTTCTAGGACATCTACCACAATGCTATTTCCACCTTTTTGAGTACACCCTAAGGATTTATCTTCTAATGTAGTAATTCCTCCATCTTTATTTCCAGGAGAGGGGTTGTCGTAAATTACTTGGTTGTGTGCTTTGTAGTATTCCTTAAATTGATTGATCATCTGTACTGTTTTTTGAAAGACAGTTTCATCTTGGGCACGAGACATTAAGATGGTTTCAGCGCCAAACATTTCAGGAACTTCGGTTAAAACGGTTGTTCCACCAAGCGAAGTTAGATAATCAGAGAAACGTCCTACTAGTGGGTTTGCACTAATTCCACTAAAGGCATCTGATCCACCGCATTTTAATCCAACATTGAGAACGGAAATGCTTTTGGTAATTCGAACATCTTGTTTCATTTGTTCGTAAAACTGTTCGAGGATTTTGATGGATTCAGTGATTTCATCTTCGACGTCTTGGGTTTGTAAAAAGGCAATTCGATGTAACGAATGGTCATAGGTTTGTTCGAACTCTTTGATACGGTTATTCTCACATCCAAGGCCAAGTACTAATACAGCTCCAGCATTGGGATGTAAACTAATGTTTTGTAAAGTTTCTTTGGTATTGTTTAAATCATCCCCCATTTGCGAGCACCCAAACGGATGACCAAAGACATGGACTCCATCAAAATAGCTTGTTTGGGGATGAAGTTGTTGGAATTTATTGGCAATTCGTTGTGCTAAGCTTACGATACAACCAACGGTTGGAATGATCCATATCTCATTACGGATTCCAAATGTCCCATCAAGGCGAGGATATACTTCAATATTTTTATGTTGAAATCGATTTGTAAGGGATTGGAATGTCGGTACGTATTCGTAATTTAGAATATCACCAAGACCTGTATGAACATTATGTACGTGCACATGCATCCCAGGCAGGATTGGACTTTTTGCTTTTCCGATGGGATAGCCATATTTCAAGATTGCTTCGTTTGAATCGATTGACTTCAAAGCGATTTTATGTCCTTTAGGAATAAAATCGATTGCTTGAATGTCTTCGATCATCTCGCCTTGCTGAATGGATTCCAGTACAATTGCTACGTTATCATGTTCATGGATTCGAAGTGTTTTTTTCAATTCAATCACCCTTTAAGAAAGTTTTGTAATGCAGAAGCCATTCCCTTGGATACAATTTCTGATACATGATGAATCAAGAATTGGACTACTTCTTGAGATTGTAAATACTCACATTCGAAGAATTCTAAGGAAACAACACCATGTACTAATTCTGAGATATTATTTAAGGCCCATAAACGAGAAAAGAGTACAAGGAATCTTTCTTCATCTTGAAGAGGGATTGTTTGTAAGTCGTGGGTGACACCTTTGTAAAAAACAAGAAGTGCAGCGAAAGCAAACAACGCATGTTTTGGAAAACCACCTTGTTGATGAAAGTCGATGATGGTTGGCAAGATTCTTGATTTAAACTTGGATATACTATTTAAAGCAATCGATAACAATTGATGTTTTACAAACGGATTTTGATAACGTTCAAAGACACTTGTCGCAAACGAGGTCATTTCCGCTTCGGGGAGTGAAATAGTAGGAACCACTTCTTGAAAAACAAACTGTTTGATAAATTGGTTAATCAGTGGTGTTTCAATGGATTCTTTAACAAAACGTTCCCCCATTAAGTAGGCAATCGGAACCAAAGCGGTGTGAGAACCATTTAGTATTTTTACTTTACGTTGTTTATAGGGTTGGATACTATCTACATAGAAGACTTGTTGCCCAGATTGTTCAAAAGGTAGAATTTTTTGTAAATTAGTTGGACCTTCAATCACCCATAAATGGAAAATCTCACCTTTGACCATGGAATGATCAAGATATCCTAATTGCTCCGCTAATTCTGTTGAGTTGTCCTTTGGATAACCAGGAACAATTCGATCGACAAGAGTATTATAGAAGCGATTGCTTTCTTTCACCCAACGAATAAAATCATCTGATAGGTTGTTATAATGAGCAAGTTCTAATAGCACCCGTTTTAGTTCATCCCCATTGTGATCAATTAGTTCACATGCAACGATGTCGAGGCCAACATCTTTACTACCTTGGAAGGTATGAAAACGTTCCAGTAAAAACAGTAATAGTTTTCCAGGAAAACTATCTGGGGTAGAAGTAGAAGAAATTAACTCTTCGACAAAAACGATTCCAGCTTCTGTAGTATTAGAAAATATGACTTGAAGTTTTGGGTTTCTTGCGTAGGACAAGTAAGCATCTAATTGAGTATACGGGTTAATGAAATCCGATAATACATCAATAATACGGTGCGTCTTAACGATTTGACCATCTTGCATTCCTTCAAGAAATAAAGTGTATAAACCATCTTGAAGAGACAACTCTTTGACTCTTCCAAATGCGACGGGTTGAACCACACAAATATTGGAATTTATGAGGGATTGATCATTGAGAACTTGGATGAAGTTATCAACAAAAGCGCGGAGGAAATTTCCTTCGCCGAATTGCAATATGTGGATGTCTCTGACCGGAATAGAAAAAGTTTTACGAGAGAGTTGATTCATGATTCTCCTTATTAACCGTCTATATATGCGGACGGTGTTTATTATCAACTCTATTTTATCAATGATTTCACGCCTTGTCAAGAGCAAATGAACACGCTTTCAATGGTTTTTTTACAATAAAATGAAAAATAATCCCTTTTTTTAGTAATGAGAGCAATAATCAATGGCTCGACTAAAAAGAGGGATTACTTCATTTATTTATCAGGGAGTTGCCTATTAGGAGTAAGAAATTCCCATATAACCGTATATTTTCACTTTTCGATAGAACAGACACAATAACACTAATGCAACCAACATAGTACCTAAGTTGCTAAAGAACATAATGTATCCCAAAGAAATGTATCCGACACCAGATTGTTGTAAAATCCAAAGTAATGGTATACGGATAATAAACAAACGAGTGATATTGAGTAAAAAGGAGATATGAGTCATTTTGAATCCAATAAAGACGCCAGTGATGATTGCAATTCCAGCAGAGGTAAATGTAGAGAACTTTTCATAGCGATAGATGTCAGTAATCATTTGTTGATACATTGGATCTACTGAACTGGTGAATAACTGAATCATCCAATCTAGAATCGATAAGGTTAAAATCATTCCAAGCAACCCAATCCCGATGGCATAGATAGCAGAAATTACATAGGTTTTGAATGCTCTTTTAATGTTCTTGTTGCCAATGTTTTGACTGACAATGGCAGTAGTACTTTCTTCCATGACAAGTGGAATTGCATTGGCTCCCGCTGTAATCTTGATGGCAACACCCAAAGCTGCGACGGCACTGGTTCCGTAAAACGCAGCCATGGAAGAAACAAACACCTTTCCCATGCTAAACAAAAATTTACCAATCATGACTGGAAAAGCTAGAATCAAAATGGGATGAAGAATTGAGCGGTCCAGTGACAACTTTCGCCAATCAATAAAGAGTGAATTCTTCTTTGAAAATAAGATGAATAGGGCAATTATCATTAAGAATCCTTGAGAAATGAGCGATGCCAATGCTACGTAAGTCATTCCTAACTGATACGCATAAACAAAAAGAATGGATAATCCTAGTTTAATGAGCATGGCGATGATATTAAGATATAGAATCATCGAAGAATTGCCTTTGGCTCGTTCTAAGCCGAAATAAACACTATTAATTGCCATGATTGCTGTAGTGATTATTTGAATGTTGTAATACCCAAGACCAGTTGAAATGACATCTTCTGGAACGGCTAACAATGTTAGAAAACCTTTCCCAAATATTACAAGAACAATTGCAATGATGCTAGAAAAAACGATAGAAGCACTAAAGGCTACGTTGGCGTTTTTTCTAGCATCATCCATATTTCCTGCTCCGTATAATCGTGCAACGATCACAGAACCACCAGCAGCGATTCCACCGCCAAAGGCAAGGATTGCTGTTTTTATTTCATCGATAAACACCACGGATGCAACTTCGGAGTTGCCAATCGAAGAGACAATGACCAAATCGAAGAACCCGTACAAAAAATTGAATAAAGCATAGAGGGCAAGAGGAGCGGAAATTAGTAACACGGTATTCCATAAATTTCCATTCAAAATGAGGTTGCGTCTTTTTCCCTCTTTGCTGGATAATGCAATCATTGCTTCATCAGCTCAAGTTTTGCAAAAATATAAGGTCCAACCCCTTTGATTTCGTTCACTGCTATTTTTTCAGATAAGTAGTAAGTGATAGATCCATCACGTAACTCGTTATCAAGACCGGCTACAGAGCAGATTCCATCTAAGTAATAAATGCCTTGTTCGTCTTGAGTTAAATAGGTTTTGTCGATGCCATCAATGGTATTCTTTCCATATGTTTGGTATTTGGAATCAAGCATTCCAAGATTCGCTCCCTTAATCATCGAATAAGCCAGCATCGCTGAACCACTGGTTTCTAAATAGTTACCTTTATATTTTGGAAAATCAACGACTTGGTACCACATATGACTAGTTGGATCTTGATAAGGAAGCATGCCCTCTAAGAGTTCTGTGAGGAGGATAGATAAATCCGATGCAAATGGAGCATCATGATGTTGTGCTAACTCATATAAATCCACCAAAGCCATGGCATACCATCCCACTGAACGACTCCAGATATTGGGAGATTTGCCAGTAAATGGATTTGCCCATTGCATACGTTTGGTTTCGTCGTATGCGTGATGGTATAAATGGGTATAGTCATTCCATAGATAGGTGCTTACGTTTGCAATTTGCTTTTTAATATCATCAAAGATTTTTTTGTCTTGTAACGCCAAGCCTTGTTTATAATAAAAGACTTGACCCATATATAGTCCATCCAGCCATATTTGATTCGGATAGCGTAGTTTATGCCAAAAACTCCCGGAATCGGTACGAGGATGGGTAAGAAGTTGTTGGTGTAATGATTGGATAGCTTTTAGATACTTTTGCTGCTGCGTGAGGGAATACACATCAAACAATACGATACCAGCTAAGATATTGTCGATGTTATATTCGGCTTGTTGATAAGACTTGATTCTTCCTTGAGAGTCAATATGACTGTCAACATATCGTAATAGACCATCCCATAATTCCACATCATTGGTCATTTGATAGCCACGTAGTAGCGAAAGTAACATCAGACCATCTTCATATGTCATACGTTTTGTTGGGTGATAGGCAGTGAATTGGGAAAGGCGTTGTTTTAAAAACTCGATTACCATAGATATTCCTCCTAGTCGTTCGGGATAATAAACGACGGTTATAATAACACACATATTGTAAAGGAGCACATTAAATTATGCAAGAATTTCTCTGACAAAATTTGAAACAACGAAAACGGATTACAGACAATATTGGAAAAACGAATAATGATAAGAAGTTTAATGCAAGCAAATTTCTATTTTCGAAGGTGTAATTTTTTATCTTTAAATTCGTAGATTTTGTTACAAATAGATAATGTTGATGGTTTATGAGAAACTAACACAACGAGACGATTATCTTTATCTTGATCAATCGCTTGTAAAATGAGTGCTTCATTCAAACTATCGATGTTACTAGTAGGTTCATCAAGAATAAACACAGAAGCGTTCCAGTAAAAAGCTCTTGCGAGCCCGATACGTTGCTTTTCCCCACTAGAAAGGTTGTGGTATCTTCTTCCAATGATGGTGTCAATACCGTTTGGTAGTTGCGAGATAAGATCATTCAACTGTGCTTTTCGACATGCAAAATCAAAGAGAGTTTGATTTAAAGCGTTAGAAAAAGTTATGTTTTCTGCAAAACTTTTTTCGAATATATACGTGTGTTGATCCATATATGCGATGTTGAAACGTAACGACTTTGAGTCAAGTGTTTGAATTGGTCGATTGTTGTATAAAACATTTCCTTGTCCGATATGTAAATGACCCATGAGTATCTTTATCAGGGTGCTTTTTCCAGAGCCCGACACACCATATATACCAATGATGCCAGTCGATGGAAGTTTTAAATCAAGTGAATCGATGATGATTCGCTGACCATATTGGAAAGATAGTTGTTCCACTTCTCCGTATTGATATTTAAAACTCATTTCACTCTCATAATCTGGAAAGTCTGGTTTTTGATCAAGTAGTGAAAACACTCTTCTTGCACTTGCAATGGTTTGATTTAAGGTGGAAGGTAGAGCGGAAAGCGCCAGGAACGGTCCAAATGAAGAAAGGATGATTGTGATACCAAGAAGGATATTAAACAATGAAACACCAGCATACGTATATAAGATTATGGAAAGAAGTACAGAAGAAAAAATAGTGATGTAGATAGTCAAATCGACAATGGATCGTTGTTTAGCACTAATATTCTTGATTTTCATGTACGCGGATTCCAATTGATTCTGATCCGAGATTAGTAGCTCTTTACGTTGATTTGCAGCATTCAAATATCGAATTTGATTGAATCCTTGGATACTTTCGAGGAAGTGTTCATTGTTTTCAGAAAACAGTTCTCGATATTGTTGTGTTGGAGTAAGCATATCATGATGAAAACGGTTTGGTAAAAACCACCCTAGTAGCAAATACCCAATAATTACAGGGATTGCAAACCAAAAGGAAACAATAAATGATAATAGTGTAGAAGTGGTTAGAAATAGGACTAATGCAATAATCAATGGTGAAATGGTATGCGCGTAAAAAACTTCAAGTGCTTCTATATCGGATGAAATCATCGAAACGAGATTTCCTTTATTCCATTCATCAAGGTTTTTGTTTGACAAGGTACGAAGATGGGAAAACACTTTGTCGCGAAATAGAGCCAAGGTTTTGAAAGCAACGAAGTGTCCAAAATAATGCTCTATATAGCGAAACACTCCTCTTAACAATCCACTGGAAATTAAGACTATAGTTAATGTGGGTACTGGAAGATAATTGAGCCAACCCTGTGAGGAAAGAATAATCATTACACCAGTGATTGGAATCAGCATAGCAAAAATATAACCCAATACGCCTGCAATAATAGTAATTAGTAAATAGATACTTAGAGGCTGAATGTATTGTAATAAGCGTCTAAACAAGATGTATATTGACTTCATCCTCTGGAGTCTCCTTCAAGGTAGGTTTCTAGTAACTCTTGTTTCAACACAAGCTCATGATAGTTCTTGTTGGTAGAAATAAGTTGCTCATGTGTGCCCAAGCACAGTAACCCTCCTTTTTCTAAATATAGGATTTGGTCTGCTTTTCTAGCTTGCTTCAACCGATGGGTGATTAATATTATAAGATGGGTAGAAGAAAGTTCATGAACTGTTTTCATTATCAACTGTTCTGTTTGGTAGTCGATACTGGAAGTGATTTCATCCAAGATGAAGACCTCATAGGGTTTTAACAACATCCTTGCAAGGAATAAACGTTGCTTTTCTCCACCAGACAAGTTGCTCCCTCTTTCTAAAATTGGATAATCTAAGCCAAGTGAGTTAGAAGATATATACGAACTAAGTCCTGCTTTTTCAAGAGCGAGTAAACACTCTGAATCAGTGGCTTGTGCATAGTTAAGCTTTAAATTATCGCGAATTGTTCCTTGGAAGCAGTAATTGTCTTGGTTTAAAACCGCGATGTGTTTGAATATTGAACTATATGATATCAAGTTTATGTCGATGTCATTTAATGTAATGACGCCATTAGTAGTCTGGTATTCATTTGAAAGCAATAATCCTAATGTACTTTTACCACTTCCCGACTGACCTACAACGGCTACTATTCCTTTTGTGGGAAAATGAAAAGAAAAGGCCTTGATAATTTCATTGCTTGCTTGATACGAAAAAGACACATGGTCGAAGATTATTGGGTGAATCGAATGGGCAATTTCAGTTGAACGTTCATGCACGGGAATATCAAGAATCAAAAAGAGTTTCTTTAGCGCCATTATGCCATTTGTTGCAATATGAAACGCACTGCCTAAAGAGCGTAGAGGTAAAAAAAACTCAGAGGCAACCAAAATGATGAAGATACCAGCAAATGGATTGAGTTGCTGTTGAATTACAGAAGTAGCACCAAGTAAAATAGAAAACGCTGCACCACCATAGGCTACAAGATCCATGATTGTGATGGAGTTTAGTTGCATTTTTAGAACTCTCATAGTTGCAACACGAAAGTCATCAGCCTGATGGTTAAGTTGTAAATGTTCTTTTTCATCAGCGACATAACTTTTTAAAACGGATAATCCGAGCACATTATCATAGAAGACATCACCAAGTAAAGTATAGGACTTCCAGTATTTTGGGTACTTCTTTTTTGCTTGATGATTTGCAAAAATGATTAGCCCAGGAATTAATGGCACGCTGAAAAGGAGGATAAGTGCCATAGGGACATAAAAACATGATATAATCAAGAAAACAGTTACAGGAGCAACCAATCCAAAAACTACTTGTGGTAAAAAGATGGAAAAGTATAATTCTAACTGTTCAATTCCTTCTATTCCAAGTTGTGTAAGTTCTGCTGAACCATAGGATTCTGTTTCCTTTCTTGAAAGTTTTGTGAGTTTTGTAAACAAACGTTCTCTTAACTGGTGTTTAGCACTTGTAGCTATTTTAGAATTCATTAACGATGCATTTTTAATGATATAGGCACGTAAGACAATCAACAT
>JAUXXX010000024.1 GCA_030684695.1 bacterium | reverse complement strand
TGGACCACACCATGTATGTTGTCTCCAACTCTGGTGTACGCTTAATGCCTTTACTTGATGCACTTAAAGCCATTGATGGACGGGTCATACCAGCATTTTATATTCGAAACCGAGATGTTGCAGTCGCGGTTGCAGGGTTATTAAAGGGATATGGAATCCGGGATTCATTTATCATTTCGCGTAATCAACTGGCCATCACTGATGCAAGAACTGCAAACTCGATGATGAGAGGGATTTTGGAAATTGACTACGATAGTGCCAAACCTACCTTAACGGATGCGGATTTGTTAGTCATTCGCGACAAAGGAAACTCATCAGGTGCAATCGGAGTATTATTACCAGTTCAATATACCACAAAATACAACGTAGAATATTTACAACATCGTTTGGTTTCTGTATATTCTCAAAACTATAATCAAGAAGTAGGTACACTCTATCAATCCGTATTGGCTGGGGTACAAGGGCTAATCACAGTTGATATCGATGAACTTTATGATTTCTATTTATTGTTCCCAGCGAACTCCTTAATCCGTAATCCATTGCTTATTGGTCATAGAGGGATGCCTTCGAGAGCTCCAGAAAATACCATTGAAGGATCCATGCTTGCATACGAACAAGGAGCGAAAGTAATCGAGTTAGATATTTTCTTATCACTCGATAATAGAATCATTGTTATGCATGATGCAACCACGACTCGAACTACCAATGGCACGATGACCGTAGAAGCTTCTACCTTAGCACAATTAAGAACGTTGACATTGCTGGACAATACAGGAAAGTTTCCAAACTTGAAAATTCCCACACTCGATGATTATTTTCAAGCATTCAAAGGACTAGATGTTCAAATATTTATCGAAATTAAGTCTACAAAAGCAGAGATTGTTCCAGTATTACGTGACTTAATTGAAGCCTATGATTTTTGGGATCAATCGGTAGTAATCACCTTCCATACTTCTCAAGCAGATAACATGCGCTTACACTTACCTAATATTTCAGTAGGCTATTTAAATACATCCTTAGCAAGTGCTGGGAATTTAACAGGTAGTTTGCTCTCCATTATGAATTCTGTCGTACCAATTAAAACGACATATAACCCACAACATACCCCTTTAACTCCTGAATTATTAAGAGAACTCAGCTATAGAGGTATTACTACATGGCCATGGACTGCTAACACTGCAGCGGATATCTACAAATTATACACATGGGGTGTAGGTGGCATCACAACAGACCAAACTCACATCATGGGGTGGGATTGGGTGTATCTACACATGAATCAATCCCTTCATACGGTTACGTTAACCAATCCAGTGTCCTCGATTGATTTACGTGGAGAAATTCAAACATTAAACGGATTACCCTATGAATACATCCCTACATTTACCCTAATTGATGACGGCGGTACAGGAATTCAAATCTCTTCCAATGCTGTTGTAACAAATTTTGTGAATCCTGGCAAGGCGTATATTATTGTTTCCTTTGAAGCAACATTCTTGAATGGAACGACCTACCGCATTTATGACGACGTTGTTGTTATCAATGTACGTAGTTAATGAAAATAAGAAAAGTTATAAGTAGATAATAGGAGGAAAGTATGAAAAAATCGAATTTATTGATTATGGGCTTCTTGCTTGTATTTGCGCTTGCGGCATGTCAAACAACACTTGTTCCAACGACAGCTGCACCAACGACACAAGCGCCAACCACGCAAGCTCCAACGACTCAAGCGCCAACCACTCAAGCTCCAACCACACAAGCACCAACCACACAAGCACCTACGACTACTGTCACAACGACACAAGCACCAACCACACAAGCACCCACGACGACTGTGACTACCACACAAGCACCTACGACTACTGTCACAACCACACAAGCACCGACAACTACCACAACTACAGTGCCAACGACTACCACGACCACTACTACACAAGCTGACACGACAAAACCGTTGATTATTGGTGTTGTTGACAGAGTGATAAATGCTGGTGAAGCATTTAATCCACTAGAAGGTGTTAGTGCCATCGATAATCGTGATGGAAATATGACCTCACTAATTCAAGTATCTGGGGTATATGACATCAATACTCCTGGATATTACACCATTACCTTTACTGTAACCGATGCGGCTGGTAATGTTCAAACTGCTACCATGGAACTTCGGGTACGCAGTGCTATCCAAGCAGGATTCTACATCATCAATGGCGATTTTTCAGAGCCTATTGAAGATCCATGGGGTCACTGGGCTGGAGAAGGCGGAGCCTCCAGTGTTGCGATTGTAAATGGAGTACTAGAATACAACGTTACTGCTATTGGAAATGTAACGTACTCCAACCAATTCTCTCAACTAGGTCGCTTAATTACCAATGGAAAAATCTATAAATTAGAATTCATTGCCAAAGCAGACGCCCCACGACCAATGGTTGTGAAAATTGAAGATCCACAAAACGGATATTTAACGTATTTTGATACCATCGTAGATTTAACAACCGAATGGGTCACTTATACCTTATACATCGTGGTAACTCAACCATCCACTTCCACAGGTAAAGTAGGATTCTTCCTTGGAAGAGTGGGAACGACATCCGTTCCAACAAAAGTATATTTAGATAATATCGTTATCACCGAATTAACAGAAGCACCAGCAGACATTACTGCACCTGTCATTTCAGGAGTAGGACCTTATATTGTGGAAAAAGGCATTCCATTCAATCCACTATTTGGTGTTTCCGTTAGTGATGATTTTGATAAGACGTTAACAATTAATGACATCGTTGTTACCGGGACAGTTGATATTCAAACTCCTGGCGTGTATAACCTTGTTTATACCGTAGAAGATGAGTCTGGAAACGTACGGATTGTCAATCGTCAAATTACAGTTTCACTCACACCACCTCCATCAACATGGATTATCCCGAATAGTGATTTCTCCACTGACGTTGCGAAAGTAGCAGAAATCAGAAACAATATGACTGGATGGGGCTGGCATGGAAATACTGGTACCTCGAGTGGAGAAATTTCTGAAGGTCAAGCGAAGATTGAAATTATCAATGCGGGATCTGTACCATTTGGAGTTCATTTCTACTTGCTCGGAAGAACGGTCGAACAAGGCAGAACTTATAAAATTACATTTAGAGTAAAAGCAGACATTGCTCGTCCAATGCAAGTTGTATTGGAAGCAGGAGTAGGCGGACCCAAGCAATTTGAACTTACCTATCAGATAACAACAGAATGGCAAGAGTTTACCTTTGATCATTTCCAAATCAATCCAACACTCAATGGCAATGGTAAATTTGCTTTCTTCTTAGGAAATATCGATGGATCTGCAATCAATACGACCGTTTATTTTGATTATGTAACAGTCGAAGCGATTTCAACCTCAGTAGACACAACAGCACCTATCATCTCTGGAGCTGGAACCGTCCAAATTCTACTGAATGGTGAATTTGATCCTCTCTTTGGAATCACTGTCAGTGATAACAGAGATGCTTCTTTAACACCTGCTCACATCGTTATAACAGGCCTTGATCTACTCGATTTAACCGTAGCAGGCCAATATATCCTTGTTTACTCATTAACAGATGCATCAGGAAATAAAACGGAGATTTCTCGATTAATTAAAGTCGTTGACGAAATCGAAACTTCTAGTTGGCTAATCGTCAATGGGGACTTCTCCAAAGAACAACTTGTAAACTATCCAGAAAAAGCAACTCAAGGATGGGGATGGCATGGAGGCGGGTCCTTCACAACAATCATTAAAGATGGAGTCGCTACGACAGTCATTTATGATACAGGAGTTGTTTTCCATGGAACCCAGTTCTATCAACAAAACTTCACCGTTACCAAAGGCCAAATCTACCGAATCAGCTTCCGCGCAAAAGCCGATGATCCTCGTCTTCTTCAAGTAAATCTTGAACCAACGGCATCCGGATTTACTACATATCATGAGTTATCAGCTGAATGGAAGACCTATGTCATTGAGTTTGAAATGACAGCAAACACGATAACAATCAATACCAAATTTGGATTCTATGCAGGAAATATTGATGGTTCCTTATCACAACCTACCAAGATTTATTTAGATGACATTAAAATTGAACTCATCAATAATTTATCACCTGATACCACTGCACCAATCATTTGGGGAATCGAAAACTATTATATCGTGAAGGGTTATAGTTTTGACCCACTCAAGGGTGTACGTGTGTATGATCATTATGACAAAGCACTTACTGTCACTAATATCGTTATTTCTTCCAACAACGTAAATACCGCAGTTGTAGGTAATTACGAAGTTGTCTATGAATTGACAGATGCTTCTGGAAACAAAGCCACATACACCAGAAATGTCTATGTAATTGAAAAAGCAGATGCAACTCCTACGCAAATCGTCTTCATCGATCCAAGTTTTGATTTGCAAACTCCAATCACAAACCAAGATACAAATATGGGTTGGACACTACGTGGAGCCGGAACAGCGACAGCATCGTTTGTTGATCGTAACGATGGCAAAGCAGTGAAAATCGAAATTACCAACGTTGGTACGATATGGCATGCCATTCAGTTCCATCAACGCAATATTCCGTTTGTCACTGAAGTTGGAGCCATGTACAAAATGACCTTCTGGGCAAGGGCAGATGTTGCAAGAGACATCCGAGTGAACTTTGAAGAAACAACAAACAACGCAACCATCGATTTTTCTATCATTGAATTAACCACCGAATGGGTACAATATGAAGTGATATTCTTTAATGGATTAAGAAGTCATCCAAACATGAAAATTGGTTTCTTCATGGGGTTAATCGATCCATTGCAAACTTCTAGAAGTGCGTTAACATCGGTTTATATTGATGATGTTACCTTTGAAATGGTTGGATATAAAGAAGATATAGTCGCACCAAGAATTGAAGCAAAAGATGCTACCGTTGTCAAAGATGCAATATTTGATCCTCATGCAGGAATCAAAGTAGGCGATGCAGCAAAATTGCCACAACTTGTCATTTCTAGTGCAACAGAAGGACTAGTTTCCTTTAATGCCACAACAAAGAAATATGAAGTAAGCACTGTTCAAGCAGGAACCTTTATTCTTGTTTATACCGTAACAGACATTCATGGAAACTCTACCGTACATGAACGTAAATTAGTAATTACGGATGGAACGGAAGCATCCAGTTTGCTCGTACCAAACAGTAATTTTGACATTGATTTTCCAAAAGCTGCTGCTAAGCAAAACCCACCTGCCACAGAATGGGGATGGCATAGTTCTACAGAAGGTCAATTCTATACAGAAATAAAAGATGGCCAAGCAATTATTGAAGTCGGTAATACCGGAAACGTGGCACATGGCGTTCAATTCTACCTCATGAGTCGCAGTTTGGTTCAAGGAGAAAGCTATCAAATTTCCTTCCGTGCAAAAGCAAGTGTTGCTCGTCCTATTCAACTTGCAATGGAATCCAATCTCATGACTACAGTCAATGCATACTTTGACTTAACTGAAGAATGGACAACCTTTACATTTGAATATACACATTCATCTGCATCACTCACCAACTTGAAATTTGCCTTCTTTATTGGCAATATATTCGGTTCTTCATTGCCAGGAACCGTCTGGATTGATTCCGTCAATGTCAATAAAATCTTCGTTCGTTCCAGTGATACCACAAAACCAATGTTGTTTGGTGTAGAAAACATGATACTTGTGGAGGGTGCACCATTTAACCCACTTTCGGGAGTTCGTGTGTATGACCACTATGATAAATCATTAACCATCAATCACATCGTAGTAACACTTCCTGTAGGATTTGACACCAACATACCTGGGGTTTACCTTGTTACTTACTCCATTACGGATTCATCTCGTAATACCAATACGTACACCAGAAAAATAACAGTCGTTGCTCAAGAAGATGCTGTTGATTCTCGCATCGTATTTATCGATCCAAGTTTTGATTTACAAACTCCAATCACCAACAACGATAACAACATGGGTTGGACACTACGTGGTGCAGGAGCATCGACATCATCATTTGTTGATCATAACGATGGCAAAGCAGTCAAAATTACGATTACCAACGTTGGTACTATTTGGCATGCTATTCAATTCCATCAACGTAATATTCCGTTTGTTTCTGAATTTGGTTCGCTTTACAAGTTCTCTTTCTGGGCCAAATCTGATACTCCAAGAGACATTCGGATCAATTTAGAAGAAACAACCAACAACGCTACCCTTGACTTTATGATTATATCCTTAACAACCGAATGGACTTTGTATGAAGTGTATTTGCAAAATACTCTACGAAGTCATTCAAATCTGAAGATTGGTTTCTTTATGGGGTTAATCGATCCAGATCAGCCACAACGAAGCGCACTCACCTCTGTGTACTTTGATGACATTGAATTTGACCTCGTTGGACATGTAGAAGATAAATTAGGACCTGTTATTTATTTCCTTCAAGATGCCGCAGTACAAGCAAACCAAGTGTTTAATCCACTTGCTGGTCTCATTTACAGCGATAATTCAAAATTGCCAGCACTTGTCATCTCCAGTGAAACAGAAGGACTTGTGTCTTACAATGAAACCAAGAAACTCTATACCATCAATACTGCATCACCTGGTGTATATACTCTTGTTTATACTCTCACAGATCACTACGGAAATAGTACAATACATAACCGTATGCTTACTATTACAGCACTTCCAGAATAATGTAGCTTTCTATTGAGATGATTGGCCGTAACCATGTAATCTCATGGATGGATCAGGAAAGCGAAGGCTAGCACTTCGCTTTCTTTCCTATCATTTCTTGCATTTTTCCAAAGATTTTGGTAAAATCTTCATTTAGAAAGTGATGTGTTTATCATGCGCAAGACGATTTATGACGTTGCAAAAGAACTCAAGCTATCGCCTGGTACCATTTCCAAAGTACTAAATAACACTGGAAGTGTATCTTTAAGTACCAGGCAGCGAGTATTACATTATGTCAAAGAAACTGGCTATGTTGCGGATACCAATGCTCGTATTTTAAAATCAAAGTTTAGTTATACCATCGGTGTGATCTTTTCCGATATTTCTCTTGTTGGGTTAGAACATCCTTTCTTTGGAAGTATCATTCAAAGTTTTAAGACATATGTGGAAAAAGAAGGTTACGAAATTGTGTTTATCACGAGTAAACTCGGATCAAACGAGTTAACCTATCTCGAATGGTGCCGGAACAAAAAAGTCGATGGGGTATTAATAGTGTCAGGAAATATCAACAATGCATACATCATTGAATTAGTAAGTAGTGACATTCCTTGTGTATCTTGTGATATCATCATGCCAAGACTTCACTCTGTGATGAGTGATGACTTTCAAGGAGTAAGGCTTGCTTTTGAACATGCCCTACAACAAGGAATCAACCAAATTGGTATATTGTCAGGACCTGCCACCTCTCGAGCGTTTTGGGAGCGGATCGCTGCTTATCAAGAACTTCTTACAACATATCAACTACCCATTCAAGAAGAGTGGATCAAAGTAGCTGCAGGGTTTGGATATACATCTGGATATAACGCAACGCTTGATTGGATTAAGACCGTAAAACAATTACCCAAAATGATATTGGCACTTTCGGATGATTTAGCATTTGGTGTCATTCGAGCACTCGAAGAATCTGGATATGTGGTTCCTAAGGATATCCAAGTCATTGGATTTGATGATATTAACTTTGCACGCTTGTTCACTCCTTCGTTATCTACCATAAGGCAAAATAAGCAAATGATCGGGGAAACTGCAGGAAAAATGTTGATTGAATTGATTCAACATGGCAATGGCAAAGAAACCAGTGTACAACGAATTCCAGTGGAGTTCATCAAACGAAATTCAACTTATTAACAAATAGCCATCTTCGGATGGCTATTTTCATCAATTGATTCATTCCTCAATTACATAAACAAGGATATGAAATTGTACTGATACTTTGACTTTCTTGATTCATAAGACTATAATAAGAGAAAACCACGGAGGAAATCACATGCGCATTGGAATCATCGGCCCTATCGGCAGTGGAAAATCAACCTTATCTAAAAAACTTGCGGATTATTACTCTTCTCCACTTGTTCAAGAACCAGTCGAAAAAAACGAATATTTGCCTTATTTTTATCAAGACAAAGAAACATTCGCGATGCTGAGTCAAAATGCATTTTATAGCAGTTTGTTTCTTGCTATGTGGAAGACCAAAGACGAACCACTATTGATTTGTGACTCGACATTGTTTTCGAACCTTGTTTTTACTGAACTACTTCGTTTAGAAGGCTATATGTCTGCGATGGAAGTTGCGCTAACCTATGCGATTGCTGATAGTCACTTAAAACGTTTGCCAGATGTGGATATTCATGTAGTAATTGTTCGTGATATTCCACAATTATTTGAAAATGTCCGTCAACGAGGTCGATCCATTGAAAAGGATCAAGAAGACTATTTAAACTTCCATTATCATCATTATTATGATGTGTTAGGACGTATCTTTAAAAATTATAAAGTACCAGCATCGAAAATCTTATATTTACCTATTCAAGACATGAAAGATCCAAAGGAATTTGCCTCCATTGTTTCTACCATTGAACAAAAATATCAAGACTTCTTATCTCAGTAAAATAGACAGCAATCATTTTGGGAGGCAAGTTATGAACATTGAACAACTAGTCATTCAACAACGCGCCTATTTTCAAACGCAAGTCACGAAACCGATTGCGTTTCGTTTAGCAATGCTCAAAAAGCTTAAAAATGCCATTGTATTGGCAGAAAAAGAAATCTTTAACGCATTGCATCTGGACCTTCATAAAGCTGAAATGGAGTCTTTTATGACGGAGATTGGTATTGTGTATCAAGAAATTAATTACTTCTTGAAACATACTAAAAAACTCGCTACTCCTAAAAAGGTGAGGACTCCGATTGCTTTGATTCATGCTAGTAGCAGACGTGTTCCTGAACCTTACGGCGTTGTTTTAATCATGAGCCCTTGGAATTATCCATTCCAATTAGCAATGGCTCCACTTGTAGGAGCGATTGCATCTGGGAATACGGTGATTTTGAAGCCGGCATCCTATACGCCTCATGTCTCAGAAGTCATAAATCAAATCATCAATCGCACTTTTGATCCAGCATATATAAGCGTTGTTCAAGGCGGAAGAGAAGCTAACTCTGCTTTACTAGAACAGAGATTTGATTATATTTTCTTTACTGGAAGCACCTCTGTTGGAAAAGTAGTCATGAGCAAAGCGGCAGAACACTTAACACCTGTGACATTAGAACTAGGTGGAAAGTCACCTTGTATCGTTTATGAAACCAGTCATATCTTACTCGCTGCCAAGCGAATTGCCTTTGGTAAATATCTCAATGCAGGACAAACATGCATTGCGCCTGATTATTGTTTGATTCAAGAAGAGTTGGTTGAACCTTTTATCAACGCCATTCAAGAAGCCATTCATGAGTTTTTTGGACCCAATCCACTGGACCATCCTCACTTACCTAACATAGTGAATAACTTTCATGTATCGAGATTGATGACACTATTGTCTTCAGAGGCAAAAGTCATCGGTGGGCAATCCAAGGATGGTAGAATTGAACCTACGGTTTTATATCCAGTGAATAAAGACGCGCCGATTATGCAAGAAGAAATCTTTGGTCCCATATTGCCGTTGATTCCGGTGAAGTCTGTGGAAGAGATTATTTCAACGATTGAATCTCATGACAAACCTTTGGCTTTTTACATTTTTACAGATAACGTAACACTCCAAAAGATGTTTGTAAACCGACTTTCCTTTGGTGGAGCTACCATCAACGATACCATCATGCACATTGCATCCACTGATTTGGGATTTGGTGGCGTAGGAGCATCTGGGATGGGTCAATACCATGGGGTATATAGTTTTCAAACATTTAGCCATTATAAGAGTGTGTTGAAGCGCTATATGTGGCTTGATTTGCCAATGAGGTATCATCCATATACAAAGGAAAAGCTTGGGTTATTACGTAAATTCATGAAATAATCAACTGCATTTGTATCCTTTTTTCCTTTGAAAATAAAACAGCGATTCATTATTATTGTTTTTATATGAAAACGTTTTCGTATGATTGAAATCAATGTGTTCCTATGATACACTAATCTTGTTTTGTAATGATAAAAAACTGAATATCTAACGCCAATATAATGTGGATTAAAAATGGTTCCAGAGTTTCTACCAAACGGCCGAAAACGTTTGACTATTGGTTACAATAAAGATGTACTTTTTTGTATTTTTTATTGTATTGGCGAGTATTGGTTAGATACTTGCTTTTTTTTATGTTATAAAACCAAAAAACTTACGGAGGATTATGAAGTAATGGACGCAATTAAAAAGTTTTTCAAGCTAGAAGAACGTAATACCACCATCTCCCGCGAGTTGATGGGCGGACTCATCACCTTCCTTGCAATGGTCTATGTATTGCCAGTGAATGCAGGCATGCTTGCACATCCTTTAACAGGAATGAGCTTTGGAGCAGTCTTCGCCGCTACCGCCCTCTCCGCAGCAATTGCTTCGATCATTATGGGGTTATACGCAAACGCACCAGTTGGATTAGCCTCTGGGATGGGCGTCAATGCCTTCTTCACATGGACGGTCGTTGTTGGTTTACAATTCACTTGGCAAGAAGCTCTCGCCGCTGTCTTGATTAGTGGGATTTTGTTCTTAGTACTTTCACTTACTAAAGTACGGGCACAAATCATTAATGCCATTCCTAAAGATTTAAAGTTAGCGATTGGTGCTGGAATTGGATTCTTCATTGCATTCCTTGGATTTAAGAATGCTGGCGTTGTCGTTGGAGATCCCAATACGTTTGTAACACTTGGTGACATTTCACAACCAACCGTTTTACTTGGATTATTTGGGATTATTCTAATCTTTGTCTTATTTGCAATTGGCAAGAAAATTGGACGTTTTGCCATGATTATCTCGATTGTAGGCACAGGAGTACTTGGTCTATTATTAGGAGTTATCTTCCCAGGACTTACTGACTTAATGCCTTCGATTGGTGGATCTAATTTAGGAAGCATTGGCGACCTTGGTCAAACATTTGGTCAAGCATTTGTAGCCATTCCTTCTTTGCTTGCACGACCTGAAGCGTATGCAGTTATCTTTACATTCTTATTCGTTGATTTCTTTGACACTGCTGGTACTTTAGTAGCGGTTGGACATGATGCGGGACTTTTAGATAAAGAAGGACAACTCATCAATGGAAACCAAGCGTTCATGGCGGATGCAGTAGGAACCGTTGCTGGTGCTATTTTAGGAACATCAACTGTCACTTCATATATTGAATCCGGAACCGGAATTAAAGCAGGCGCAAGAACTGGTTTAGCTGCTGTAACTGTTGGGGTATTGTTTATTGTTTCACTGCTTTTCTTCCCACTGTTTTCTATCGTGGATGCCATCTTTGTTGAAGGAGTTCCATACTCTCCCGTTACCGCAATGGCTTTGGTGTTTGTTGGAGCGTTAATGGTAAATAGTTTAAAAGAACTCAATTGGAAAGATGATATTTCTGTAGCGAGTGCTTTCATTACCATCATCACTATGGTATTGTCGTTCTCGATTGCAGAAGGGATTGCTTTTGGATTTATCTTCTACGTTGCAATGAAATTATTCACAAAACAAAGAAAAGAATTAAGCTGGATTATGATTGGATTGGCTGCGTTATTTATCTTAAACTTTGTCATTAAATTCGTCGTACTAGGCTAAAAAAATAGATCTTGTTCGGAAGATCGGGTAACAAAAAAAACTCTGTTCTGACAGAGTTTTTTGTTACACTTATGTGATTATCTCCAAATGAAGTATACAAGGAAGTAACCGACAACAACAGCACTTAATGTATAGGGTAAGCCAATTTTCATAAACGTCCATGTTTTGACTTCATAGCCTTCTTTACGTAAGATTCCAATGGAAGTGATGTTTGCAGAGGCACCAATGGGGGTTAAGTTTCCACCCAAGGTCGCTCCTATCAATAGTCCAAAGTATAGCAAGTAAGGTTTGCCTTCCATTCCTAAACCAGCGCCTAAAGCAGTCATGACTGGAAGCATGGTTGCGACATAAGGAATGTTATCTACAAAAGCAGAAACAAATACGGAGACCCAAACAATGATGGTATAAATGACAAAGATGTTTCCTCCAGATAAAGCCGCAAGGGCATCACTTAATGCAGTAATCACTCCTGCATTGGTAATCGATCCAATGACAAGGAACAATCCTCCAAGAAGTAGAAGTGTGAAATAATCGATTTCTTTGATGGTTTTCAACAGGTGAGAGGTATCTTTGTTTTTGATGTAGTGATAGATCAATCCAACAACGAACAATGATACACAAATTAATCCATTAGTGACCTCGGGTTTGTTTGGAATAAATGATGCAAGAATCAAGAATACTACAACACCGATTAGTAAAAAGCTGGGAAAGTAATCACTGACTTTGGTACGGTGATGACTTGATACCGCTTGAGTGTCTTTTCTAAAGTAGTAAAGTAAAAATAAAGTCGCAGCAATCATCCCCGCTTGTACAATGAAGAATAAACTAATTCTTCCTTGGAAGAAGAAGAAATCAAGAAAATCCATTCCAGCCGTTCCACCAAGTAAAATCGAAGTGGTATCTCCAACAAGGGTTGCGGCGCCTTGAAGATTAGAAGCAACGGAAATTGCGATAATCGCTGGAACCGGGCTAATTTTAAGTTTTTTTGCAATAGTAATCGCGATGGGTGCTAAAATCAAAACTGTCGCTACGTTATCGATGAACGCACTGATGAGGCCTGAAAATATCGAAAGTAGAATAACTGCCCATTTTACATTAGGAGCTTTCTCAATGATGTGATCAGCGAGCAGTGCTGGCATTTGCGATTCGATGAACAAGGAAACAATCCCCATGGTACCAGCAATCATTAAGATTACGTTCCAGTTGATGGTTTGGAAGATGTCTGAAATGGGCATATATCCTAAAATAATAAAGACCAGAGCAGATCCTAACGCTACGTACGCTCGATATTTTGGTAGTGCTAATAAACCAATATAAGTGATTAAAAATAAGACAATTGCTAAGGGCATTGATAATTCCATACGGCCTCCTGAGTAATTAAGCATGTGAGTATTATAACATAAATGATCACTACTTCCAATCCATAAAAACCATAAAAAAAACCGTATAAACGGTTTAGTTTTGTAAAGAGGGGATTTTTTTCTCCTCAATGTCTTTTCGTAATTCATGAAGTTTTTCGATGATAATATCGATGGTCTTATGAAAGAATTCATCACTCATTCCACTCGGGTCATCAAGACCAAAATCAGTTCGGTATTTGCTAGGAAGCCAAGGACAGTCGACATTACATCCCATAGTAACCACGATGTCAAGTGGGGGAAGTGCGGCGATTAGTTTCGAAGATTGGGTTTTTTCCATGTCTATAAAAAACCGTTCTTTGATGATACGTACAGCATCTTGGTTGATTCTATCTTTTGTTTCAGTTCCTGCAGAA
>JAUXXX010000019.1 GCA_030684695.1 bacterium | reverse complement strand
AAGCCATTGAAGTAGGAAGAAAAGCAGTGGAGTTTGCTATTGCAGGAGATACCAATGTGATGGTTACCATTCAACGGGTTTCGCAAACACCTTATTTAGTGGAATATCACAAGCAACCACTAAAACACGTTGCGAATCAAGAAAAAACCTTACCGAGCGAATGGATAAACGAATCAAAAAATGGAGTGAACTCCTTGTTTCTTGACTACGTACTCCCTTTAATAGAAGGAGAAAACGTTCCGGCTTATTTGAATGGTGTACAACGATTTACTGTGTTTAAGTAATCTACGAAGTAATCAAGGACACAAATGATTGTGTCCTTTTTCATTAAAAATGAAAAAGTTTTGCTTAAATGTTTTTCATTTGGTATACTAAATGATGAGATTTAGAAAGCGTGGAAATTGGTATGTTAAAGAAATTTATTGGGGACAAAGCGTTTTACACAACCTTAATTGCAGTTACTGCCCCCCTCGTGTTACAACAATTAATTACTTCATCGGTGCAACTTGTCGATAATGTCATGGTGGCTTCTTTAGGTGACGGTGCGTTAGCAAGTGTTGGTGTCGTAAACCAGTTATATTTTGTGATTATGCTTATTACTTTTGGAGCGATGGGAGGAGCTGGGATACTAACCAGTCAATACAATGGTTCAAAAGACTATAACAAACTAACCCAAACATTTCAATTTAAAATCATCATTGGTCTAGCAATCGCTTTGCTAGCATTTGTGTTATTTTCTTTTACAGGGGAGTTTTTCATCGATTTGTTCGCAGATGAACAACAGACCATCCAAGGTGGACTAGATTACTTACAAATAGCCAAATATAGTGCTATTCCATGGGCAATAAGCATTGCAATTTCCTCGACATTTCGGGAAACTGGTGTCACAAAACCGTTGTTGTTTATATCGATGATTACCATATTTTCTAACATGGGTCTTAATTATATTTTGATTTTCGGTAACTTTGGTTTTCCAGCACTTGGGATTAGCGGAGCAGCAATCGCTACATTGATTGCGAGGTTCATTGAACTAGGATTAACGTTCGTGCTGTTAAAAGTCAGCGGGAAAAAATTCCATTTTTCAATATTTAAATTATTTCATATTGAAAAAGAAGTCCTTCCAAAAATCATTAAAATGGCAAAACCATTGATGCTAAATGAGTTCTTATGGTCGATGGGTCAAACCGTATTCTTGTTTGCTTACTCCACTAGGGGGGACTTGGCGCTAGACGCCATGAATATTTCTGGAACAATTTCTCAATTGGTGTTCGTGACTTTTGGGGCCATTGGGACAGGGATTGCGGTCATGGTTGGAAATACACTAGGTAAAAATGAACTAGCGAAAGCAGAAGACAATGCACGAAAACTCATCTTCTTTGGAATCACATTTGCTTTTTTTGCAGGACTGATTTTGTTTGTGGCGAGCTTCTTTGTGGTGTACTTGTATCCTGATCAAAGCGTATCAACACTACAAATCGCAGTCTTTTGTATTCGCGTGAACAGTTTCTTTATCGCAGTGTATGCTTTCAATGTTGCGGTGTATTTCACTTTACGTTCTGGAGGAGATACCAAATCAACATTACTGATGGATTCAGGATATATGTGGGTAGTTACAGTTCCGATGGCGTTAGTATTAGCATTCTTTACATCATTACCTGTTACACTGATGTTTCTCATTATCCAAGGATTAGACATCCCCAAAGCCGTGTTTGCAATCAATCGGTACAAGAAGAAGTATTGGGTAAAAAATCTTGCCTTGCATTCTCCCATTCTTGAAGTAGTATAAAAACAAAAGGGATTTCCTTATTGCGAAATCCCTTTTTATATGAACAAAATCTTCGTTATTCTTCTTTGATAGGCTCTTCAACAATTACTTCATTGATAGGTTCTTCAACAATTACTTCATTGATAGGTTCTTCAACGATTACTTCATTGATAGGTTCTTCAACGATTATTTCTTTGACAATTTCTTTCACTTCTTCTTTTAACACTTCTACATTGGCTACAACAGGATTAGAAGTGGATGTAGTTGAATAGAAGTAATCAGGAATGATGTGTTTTAACACAGTATCCACTAATTTTACTTTAAAAGCAATGAACCAGTTCATGATAACGATAATCAATTGTAAGAAGAAACCCAGTCCATAGCGAAGACTGACTCCACTGACTCCAGCGATATCATTTCGCTCTGTACGGATTAATAAAAGCACGATGAGTAAGATGATCAGTGGGAGTACAAACTGAAGCACTCGAATCAGCTTATCGAACTTTTCGATACCAAGAATCGGTAGAATGATGGCCCCAAAAAGTAGTATAAACCAGATGAGGATGTAAATAGTATCAAACTTGAACGCATAGAAATTGTTTGAAAAGTCTCCAATAGAAGTAGAAATCACGTAATATGGGATGTACAAAAAGAAAAAGTAAAGGAGTGCAAGCAGGGAACGCAAAGCGAGTTGAATTACATACGGCCGATTCTCGTTGTATAAAGACAGACACATGTTTTTCAATTTTTCCATAAAATCCCCCTAAATTTTTATGACACACTGTCATGTTATCACTTTTTGATATATCAGTGAAGAGAGTTAAAAAAAATAATAAAAAAAGCACCCTTAAGGAGTGCTTGGGGATTCTTGATGATTGGATTTACACTTTTTACAATATCCGTATAATTCTACGGGGTGATAGGTTACTAAAAAATCGTTATCTTTTTGAATCTTCGACTCAAACTCATGGAACGGACATACATCGATTTCAGACATTTCATGGCAATCAATGCAAACCAGATAATGTTTATGTTCGTCAGTAGTGAGATGATAATATACTTTATTTTGAATATAACTCTTTTGAATCACATGAACTTTAAAGAACGTATCTAAAGTTCGATAGACGGTAGACAAATCCATTGAGCCAGTTGGCAGCTCTTCAAAAATTTCTTCAGGTGTTTTGGGCAAGGATTGATGTGTTAAATAGTCATACAATACGGCTCTTTGATTGGTAATCCGTAGGCCATGCAATCGATTGTCCATTAGTGATTCCTTAGTGTCTTAATCAAGATTGTGATTAAAAAGACGATTCCATGAAAGACAACAATGGCAGACCCAGAAGGAATATTTAAAAGGTGAGAACCAACTAACCCAAAGAAGATGACAAAGACATTAATCACAACTGCAATCATCACTGCTTCTTTAAAACTTCGAGCAATTTGATTTGCACTAATTGCAGGAAAAATAATTAAGGATGAAATTAACAAAATACCTACGGATTGTACACCAAGTACAATGGTGACTGCTGTAAATATCGACAAGATAATGTCGTATTTTTTAACGTTGATTTTAGTAAATTTTGCATATTCATAATCATATGTAATCGAAAACAATCGTTGATAACTTAGTCCCATAAACAAGATGGTTCCAAGCAATAACAAGATAGAGAATACAATATCGATGATATCAACAGTCAAAATAGATCCCACTAATAGCCCTTCAATCGAGCGGTTGTATCCACTTCCTACACTAATAATGATAAATCCAATGGCCAAAGATAAACTTGAAACAATTCCAATAGCAGCGTCTCCGCGAATCATTTTGGAATTCATCATGATTTTGATGAGGATTGCTGCAATAATGACAATCGGAATCGCGATGTAAATCGGTTCATCAATAAAGGCCATACCGATGATGATTCCAGCAAAGCTGACATGTGCCAGCCCATCTCCGATCAATGCTTGCGATTTTAATACCAGAAAATTAGATAGCAGAGCTGTTGTAATCCCTATGGCAAGTCCAGCAATGATTGCATATACGAAAAATTGATATTCAAACATCTCAAACATGACGATGCACATCCTTTCCTTTTGCCCTAAATTCTTCGTAGGTGCCAAAGAAGCGAATGGTTTGATCGATATGGAGAATTTTACTACCCTTTTTAAACTCATCATCTAAATCATGTGTTACATTGATGATGGTCATATTTTCAACAAGATTAATCTTTTTTAATAATTGATAAAAAGATTTACGAAAATCAGGGTCTAATGCACTTGTAGGCTCATCAAGAACCAAAATACGAGGATTGCTTACTAAAGCACGAATGATGAATATCCGTTGTTGTTGCCCTCCGGATAATGAAGAAATTAAACGTTTTTTTAAATGAAATACTTCCATCTTTTGTAACAATTGGTCAATGTGATTTTTATCTGATTTGGTAATAAAACGACTCGCCTTTTTAGACTGTAAAACACCAGTAAATAATACTTCCTCCACGGTTGCAGGAAATGAAGAGTCATTATTAAAACCTTTTTGTGGTAGGTATCCGATCTTATTTTCAAAAAGTGGATCGATAATGATTTGACCTTCACTGTGGGGGGTTAGTCCAATCAGTGATTTTATGAGTGTGGTTTTTCCGCCTCCGTTTGGGCCAATGATGTTAATAAAATCTCCATCATTTACTGTAAACGAAGCATTCTTAATAGCGTCATAACTTTGAAAACGTACCGTTAAATTTTGGACGTTTATGACTTGTTGTGCCATTCTATTCTACGGCCTTGTATGGATCAAGTGCAATTTTAAGGTTTGTAAAATTTTGATTCATTATCGATAGGTAAGTGACTTTAGCGTTAAACTCTGCTTGGGAAACATTGTGAAGACCATGGAACAGAAGTAAAGTAATGGTGTAATTACGGGAAGCAAGTTCTGTCTTAATAGTTTGGGCTACTTGAGGATTTGACAACTCTTCAAAAAACAACACTTGATGCCCCGATTGTTCGATACGAGTAATCATTTGAATGATTTGGGGAGCTGTTGGTTGTCCATCGGGAGCGTATTCTTCTGTTAAAGATACGACGCTCATGTGATAACGAGCTGCGAAATAAGCAAGGTTCACATGACCTGCATGGAAAATGACTCGGTTGGATTCGTCGATGTGTTCAAAATAATGTTCGATTTCTTCATGTAATTCTTCAATCTCATGATGTAGTTCTTCTGCATTTTGAGTATAAAAAGCAGCATTGTCTGGATCGATGCTAATAATCTTCTCTAGTATGATATCCACCATTTGCATTGCTACAATCAAGTCCACCCAATAATGAGGATCCGTATCATGATGGTCATCATCATCTCCAACTCCCAATTTTGTTGGTTTCATTGAAGATGAACTTGTTGATACTTCTTCATGGTCATGATGATGATCGATGGCTTCTACATCGACAAGAGTCGACATATCGACGACTATGGTTAATGTATTCGAAGTTTCGATGGAAGATTTTGCCCAAGGTTCCATGATGTCAGAAGTATAAAAGAAGAGCTTTGCTTTGTTTATTGTGATAATGTTTTGAGGAGTGGGTTCATAGCCATGAGCTTCTACACCAGGCTTTAAGACCATTCCTACACGAAGTTTATCACCAACAATAGTTCTTGCAAAGTCATACTGAACATAATTGGTTGTAACAATGTCGTAAGTAGGTGCTGTTTGACATGCAGAAAGAGTAACAATAGTTAATACTAAAAGGGATAAAAGTAGAAATTTTTTCATAGGTAACCTCCAAGTTGATTTGAGAATAGTATACAAAATAAAGTTCCTTATTGCAAATCATTTGCAAGTAAAAGCGTTTCCTATGTATCATTCCCCTTGAATTATTAATAGTGTGCTACAATAGAATCGAGGTGAGAACCATGGAAAAAACAAAAGTATGTATTATTGGAACAGGATTTGTCGGTATGAGCTACGCGTATGCACTCTTAAACCAAGGGACAGTCGAAGAAATTGTGCTATTGGATATTGATCAAAAGAAAGCAGAAGGGGAAGCGATGGATCTCAACCACGGTTTAGCATTCGCTCCTAGAAAAATGAGCATCAAGTCAGGAACATATGAAGATTGCCACGATGCTGGGTTAGTCGTCATCACTGCAGGAGTCAATCAAAAAGATGGTGAAACAAGAATCGATTTATTACAACGAAATTCCAAAATCATTCGGGCTGTAGTACGTAGTGTCATGGATTCCGGATTTCAAGGGATTATTTTGGTTGCTACCAATCCGGTGGATATTCTAACTTATGAAGCGTGGAAAGAATCTGGATTACCAACATCTAAAGTGATCGGTTCAGGAACTAGCCTAGATACCGCTAGACTTCGGTACGAAATTTCACAGTACATTGAGATTGATGTTAGAAACATCCATGCCTACATCATGGGGGAGCACGGTGATTCAGAGTTTGTTTGCTGGTCCAATGCGAATGTGGGTGGGAAACCATTCAAAGATGTAGTAGAAACCATGGGACGGATAAAATTTGAGGATTTAGAAGACATTGCCAATAAAGTCAAACATGCGGCGTATGAAATCATCTCAAGAAAAAGAGCAACTTATTATGGCATTGGAATGGCGCTGGTTCGAATCACAGCCGCTATTTTTAACAACGAAAATCGGATTATGCCAATCTCTGTATATAACGATGGGGTCTATAATTGTGAAAAGGATATTTATATTGGGCTACCTGCTGTTCTAAACCGTGATGGTGTTCATCATGTCGTGAAATTAAGACTCGATATGACAGAAGAAGGGAAACTCGCAAAATCTGCTCAAATCCTACGTAAGAACTTAGATGCCATTGAAAAAGATATTAATCAACGCTCCTAACGGGGCGTTTTTTATTTATTTCATATCATACCTTGACACATTAGGTATGATATCTTATAATTATCACATACATCATTACAATAGGTATAGGGGAGGAAAAACTGTGGACTTAACAGGAGATTTATTACGCGGGCACACCGACGCGATACTTTTATCCATTTTACAAACACAGGATTCGTATGGTTATGAAATCAATCAGCGGATATTCAAACAAAGCAATCAATTGTTTTCCTTAACAGAAGCAACACTTTATACCAGTTTCAAGCGTTTAGAGAAAGATGGATACATTGTATCTTATTGGAAGGATGGCATCAACCAAGTACCAAGAAAGTATTATTCAATTACAATTTTGGGACAAGAGTACTTAAAAAAACACATCGATAGTTACCATAAAGCAACCGCAGTTATTCAAACATTCTTAGGAGGAACACATGGAAAAGAAGATTAGAGAGTATGTGCAACACTATTTTAGAAACGACCGTCGAGAAGATATTGATTCACTCATCAATGAAATCATCGCAAACCTACTTGATAAGTACCATCATTATCTTCAAAGCGGAGATGATGAAGAAACTGCATATGTGAATACCATTAAGTCGATGGGTGATTTCTTTGATCAAACTCAAACCTCATCAGAATATAATCTAAAGCCAACGTGGGCGGATGTAGCATTAGTAGTCTCTATTATACTTGGGGTCTTTTCTGTTGTTTCTTTGGTTTTAGCCTCTTCCCTTGCATACATCTTAATCATTTTATCGATTGGTTCTTTTGGAGCAGCAGCTTATTTCTTGTATGCTAGCTCACAGTATGCCCTGCTCCAAGATTGTGATGTTCTAGCTCACAACTTGTTGTTAAAGAAACTCTTTAAATACTTAAAAAGTGCATTTATTTCTTGGACGATTTCGTTGTCAGTGATGTTTGGCCAATTGTTGGCATCCATTGTATTTTTAATCCAAGGATCAACATTTGCGAGTCTAATGCTACAAGGCGGTATTTGGACAATTATTGTCATCTACTCAATTACGTTTTTCCTATCATTTGGCATTTTTATAGCGTTGTTTTATCTCTTATACCTTCGATTACGCTATCGATACACCGATTTAACAGGTGAGACAACTTTAAAAAGTCATATTACAGATGTGAAAACCTTTTTATATATGGACTCTTCTACTCCTCAAGAGAAGTACGATCAATTAGGAAGAAAAATACTACTTGGAGTGAATCAAATCATACACTCCAAGGGATATGTGCTAATTTTATCATTGTTATTGATACTATCAACGTTTTTTATGATAGGATATTTCTGGCATTATTCCATCGGACAAAGCGCCCAAGAGATCAAGCTTACACTTTGGTCAGCCCTCCAGCTAAGTGATTGGTCATTGATTGCTGGACTCTTCTTGGGATATGGATTAGTGCTTGTTGTGTTGATATTAAACACTAAGCAAAAAAGGCATTTATGGTTCCTTTTAGTCATCTTGATGTTGTCATGTTATATTCATTTTTCGACGATGCAAGGAATTGTGGAGTTGCATCTAGGAAAATTTCCATACTCTGCATTTAGCCATATGGACTCGTTGTTTTATGATGTAATGACTTATGTAATATTTGCAAACTTGCTGTTATCAATCTTATTTGGAATCGTCAATAAAGTGAGGCTATATCAAAAAAAACAAGTTCATTAACTGGTATTGTTTGATATACTATAGTTGGATGAGGAGGTCTTTTTATGTTTAGTCGAAATGAAGTGAAAACAGATTTATTTCAATTATTATCTTCCAATAAGTCCATCTTGGCAGTATGGGAAGGTGGATCTGCAGCTACGAATTATTTAGACGATGTTTCCGATATGGATATATCGATTGTTTGTCAAGATGATGCGGTTGAAATGGTATTTTCCTTGCTCGATCAACATCTTCAATCGAAGTATAGCATTATTCGAAAACTTCGTATGCCAGAACCATCATGGCATGGATTTTCGCAATGCTTTTACCTGCTTGATCAAGTACCTCCGTTGTTTTATTTGGATATTGCCATCATCAAAGAGTCCATTCAAGATAAATTCACCCAAAGTGACCGACATGGTCATGCGGTTATTTGGTTTGACCCTCAAGGACTACATGATCCAACGCCATCAACTCTAGAATCACAAGAGAAGAAAGCTAAGCAGCTTTATAAGAATGCCACTTCTACGGATTTCTTAATGGAACTTGAATGTAAAAAAGCCATCGCTCGACAAAACTTCATGGAAGCTTTTCCAGCAATGTATAACTATCTAGCAAGAAACCTAGTACCACTACTCAATATTCTTCATCGTCTGCCCAAAGCTGATTTTGGGTTGCGGTATATTTATCGTGATTATCCAGAAAGTGATCACTTGCTTGTCCAAGAAGCCCTACAAGTTTCATCCATGGATGCACTTCAAAAGGTGTTTTATCGATTACTTGATAGATTCCAAGAGCTTCAGTTACAACTACATCATTTATACTCAAACAAGGAGACCATTCATGGATAAATACAATTTAAACGAGCATCCTCAAGCAAAAAAAGTGTTTCGAAAATTTGGGCCATTGTTGTTAGCCATTGGTGGAATCATGATCACGGTTTCCATCGCTGATTTCTTTATCACATTTGGTGATTTCTCTGGTCAAGGACCGACTCTTATGTTCTTGTTTCCATTATCATTTCCTTTTTTAATGGCAGGGTTTATTATGACATCTTTAGGATATCAAAGCGCCCTTATGCGTTATCAAGCTAGTCAAGTTGCCCCAGTTGCCAAGGACGTAACCAACTACATGCTTGATAATACCAAAGACTCTATTGCGGGGACGGTTGGTGCGATTGTTCGTGAGATAAAAACAGAACCAACCTCTGAGGCTAAAAAAGTGGAACGAAAACCTTGCCCTTACTGCCATGAAGTTCCAAATTCAACCGCAATTTTTTGTGACAGTTGTGGACGCCCTCTTCAAAAGGAATGTTCACACTGCAAACATAAAAATGATGGAGATGCATCATTTTGTGAAAAATGCGGGAAACGATTATAGTAGAAATATTTTGATATTTTCATTCAAAAATTAGAAATTGTACACTTGCTACAATTTCTTTTCTTTTTTACATTGTTTCCTTTTTTACACCTTTTTTACAATTTTTATAACGAATGGTAAACGCCAGATTACGGTTACAATCACTTGTGGAATAGTTGTGAAAAGAACACAGCCCGAAAGCGTTTTCACACATTTGTTCACAAAAAAGACATAAACTTGAATTGACAAATAATTGTAAAGTGGTAAACTATAACCCAGATACTTTGAAGTTCAAATAATATGGATTTCAAAAAAAATGAGGAGGCGATTGTTTCAATCAGTTCACCAGTTTACCCCTTGAATAACACACATAAACCATTGGAGGATATAAAAAATCATGTTTGAAAAAATCGTTGAATTAATTGCAAATGAACTTAGCGTTTCAAAAAAAGATATTACAACCAAAACTAACATCCAAAACGATCTCGGTGCTGACTCGTTAGACGCCGTTGAACTTATTATGACGATTGAAGATTCTTTCCACATTTCGATTCCAGAAGACATCGCTCCCAATTTAAGAACCGTTGGCGATATCTTATCTTTTCTAGAAACCAACACATAATTGCACCTCTTAAAATAGACGATGCACTCGTCTATTTTTTTTCATTGCACGCACACGTGTTACGCACACGAAGGAGAAGCCTATGGACTATAATAAAATCAAGATCATTATCAAGGACTTTGAACAAAGTACTCTTACTTCACTCGAACTTGAGTTTGAGGATGTGAAGATTAAAATGTCAAAAAACGGACCCACTTCTGCGCCTTCATTGTATTCAGCAGAACACAGTGAACCCAAAGCAATCGAATCCTTGCCAACCCTACATAAAAAGCCAAAAATCGGATTTACTGTGAAGTCACCACTCGTTGGGACTTTTTACGCATCCACATCACCAACCGATCAACCTTTTGTTCAAGTTGGTGATTTTGTGAAAAAAGGGGATGCACTATGCATCATTGAAGCGATGAAAATCATGAACGAAATCACTTCTCCGATAAGTGGAAAAGTGGTTTCTATTCATGTAAAAAATGGGGAATCCATCGGATTCGACCAAGAGCTGGTAACAATTGACGATGCAAAATAAAGTCTTAATTGCGAATCGGGGAGAGATTGCATTACGGATTATCCGCGCTTGCAAGGAGCTGGGTATAAAAACAGTTGCCGTCTATTCCAAAGCAGACCAAGAGAGTTTACACGTCAAATACGCGGATGAAGCGGTGTGTATTGGATCAGAACGAAGTGTCGATTCGTATTTAAATATGAACCGTATTTTAAGTGCGGCGATTTCTAAAGGAGCCAATGCCATTCATCCTGGGTATGGTTTTTTGTCTGAAAACGAACGTTTTGCAGAATTGGTGGAAAAATGTAATATCCAATTCATTGGTCCAAAAAGTGAAGTGATTGCCAAACTTGGAAATAAATCTTCTGCGCGTCAAATCGCTAAAAAAGCTAAAATTCCAATAGTGGAAGGGTCAGAAGGTGCAGTAGAAGATGTAGAAGCTGCTCAAAAAGTAGCGGATCAGATTGGATATCCTGTTTTAATTAAAGCGATATCTGGTGGTGGAGGAAAAGGGATTTCTATTGTAAAATCAAGCGATGAATTTGTTAAATTATTTACTCAAACCTCCATGGAAGCATTGGCTAATTTTGGTTACGGTGGAGTATATATTGAGAAGTTTATTGAAAGTGCTAGACATGTTGAAATTCAGATTCTCGCCGATCATTTTGGGAATGTGGTTCATTTGTTTGAACGTGATTGTTCCATGCAACGACGTAATCAAAAAATCATAGAAGAATCTCCTTCTCCGATTATGACACCTAATCTTAGAAGACAAATGGGTCAATCCGCGATTGATTTAGCCAAAGCCATCGGTTATCAAAACGCTGGAACCGTTGAATTTATTGTGGATCCTTTTGGCAAATACTATTTTATAGAAATTAACACTAGAATCCAAGTAGAACATCCTGTTACTGAAATGGCGACAGGAGTTGACTTGGTGAAAGAACAATTAAAAATTGCTTATGGAAACCCACTTTCTTTTAAACAACGCGATTTGATTCAATCAGGTCATACGATCGAATGCAGAATCAATGCTGAAGATCCTACTCATCAATTTCGTCCATCTCCTGGTCTAATTAAAAACATCGTATTTCCAGGTGGGTTTGGCGTCAGGATTGATACCCATATTTACAACGGGTATGTCGTACCTCCCTATTATGATTCTTTGCTTGCTAAAGTCATTGTTCATGCAGATACAAGAAAAGAGGCCATTCGTAAAATGCGGGTTGCTCTAGAGCAATTTATCATCGATGGAATTCATACAAACATCGATTTTTTGTATGTTGTGATGCACAATCCTCAGTTTGTTCGGGGAAACTATGATACTGGTTCGGTAAAAAAACTGATTATGGAGGCCAATTATGAATGATTTTTTTGATATCCATAAAGCAAAGCTTGCACAGTTTAATGCACAGTTTCGCAAGAGAACACAATTCGAAAGTAAGATTGAGATACCAGCCGATTTGTTTGTTAAATGCGATAAATGTTTAGAACCAATTTTACATGAGGAATTGATTCGTAATTCCTATGTTTGTCCATCTTGCCAACACTACTTTACCATTGGTGCTAGAGAGCGCATCAAGATGATGACCGATAATGCACGCTTTGATGAATTAGACTCTGAAATGAAGGCTCAAAACCCATTAAATTTTCCAGAATATGAGCAAAAAGTTCGAGCATCCTGTGATAAATCCAAGGAACAAGAAGCCTTTGTTAGTGGATGTGCTGAAATGGATGGAATTCGCATTGCCATTGGAGCACTTGACCCACGTTTCATGATGGGTTCCATGGGCTCAGTGGTTGGTGAAAAAGTGACCCGTTTGGTGGAATATGCGACCGCTAACTCATATCCTTTGGTGATTTTTTCAGCATCCGGTGGAGCTCGGATGCAAGAAGGTATTTTTAGTTTAATGCAAATGGCGAAAACAGCAGGAGCCCTCAAACGTCATCATGACGCTTCTCTATTATATATATCTGTGTTAACAAATCCAACTACAGGGGGAGTCGCAGCAAGTTTTGCATCTTTAGGCGATATCAATATTGCAGAAAGTGGAGCTTTGATTGGCTTTGCAGGACCTCGTGTGATCAAACAAACCATTCGACAAGATTTGCCTGAAGGGTTTCAAACATCTGAGTTTCAACTCAAACACGGAATGGTTGATTTAGTCACTGATCGAAAAGAACTCAAGAAGACGATTATTAGTTTGCTCAAGTTTCATCAAAAAGGTGGTGACACCTTTGGAAAATAAACATAAAACCGCATGGGAAAAAGTTCAACTCGCTCGAAACTTAAAAAGACCGACGTCGATTCATGTCATTCGACAATTATTCCCTGATTTTATTGAACTGCATGGAGATCGCTTATTTGGAGACGATCACTCATTTGTTTGTGGAATTGCTTCTCTAGATGGCAAAGCAATTACCATCATCGCACAGGAAAAAGGCACGCAAACCCAAGATAAAATTGCACGTAATTTTGGAATGCCTCATCCAGAGGGGTATCATAAAGCATTGCGCCTTGCGAAACAAGCCGAAAAATTCCATCGACCGGTTTTATTTCTCATTGACACCCCTGGTGCTTATCCTGGAATTGGAGCAGAAGAACGTGGACAGGCAAATGCAATTGCCCTTTTACTATTTGAATTTTCCTCATTGAAAGTCCCAACCATTTCTGTTGTTTTAAGTGAAGGTGGATCTGGTGGGGCTTTAGCCATTGGCGTTGCGGATCAAACATGGATGTTCGAAAATGCAATTTACTCGATTCTTTCGCCAGAAGGGTTTGCTTCCATTTTATACAAAGACGCTTCCCTTGCAAAACAAGCATCTGAAGTCATGAAGTTAACTGCTCAAGACTTGTTTGAGTTTGGTATATGTGAAAAAATCATTCCGGAATATGGAGCGGGTCTTCATGAAGAGTACCGAGAAACATATCGTGTTTTAAAAGACGAACTCATCAAAGAGTTTGCTCTTTTAAACAAACAGTCCAATCGTAGAAGACTAGAAAATCGTTATCAAAAATATCGAGTCTATGGATCTCTTGGCACCAACATACCCATAGAAGAAGAGGATACCTCGTATGAAACCGATGCAATCTAATGTCCAAATTGTCGCAACAGGACATTATGTTCCTGAAAAAATAGTGTCAAATATCGATTTAGAAAAAATCGTGGAAACGTCCGATGAGTGGATTTATACCAGAACCGGAATTAAAAATCGTCGTCATGTGGAACACATGGATACTTCTGATTTGGCAACGAAAGCGGTCCAAAATTTAGTGGATTCCACTCATTATGACCTATCCAAGGTGGATTTGATCATCGTTGCGACTTTTTCACCAGACTTAAAAAGTCCTGCTGTTGCCAACATGGTTCAACGAAAACTTGGTTTAGGAGATAAACCAATGACTGCTTTTGACATCAATGCAGCGTGCACTGGTTTTGTGTACGCATTGAGTGTCGCATCGAGTATGCTTCAAAGTGGTGCCTACCTTAGTGCGTTAGTCATAGGAGCTGAAGTTATTTCTAAAGTAACCGATTTTTCTGATCGGAATACGTGTGTATTGTTTGGTGATGGAGCTGGGTGTATTGTATTAGAACCAACCTCTCAATCAAAACCTGCATGGTTTTTCCCGCTTGCTCGAGGAGATTATGAACAAGCCTTGTATGTGGATCAATTTGTCCATATGGATGGACAAAAAGTGTATCATTTCGCGGTAAGAGCCATTGAATTTGTCTTGGAAGAAATTACCAAAGAAGCGAAACTATCGTATGAGGATATTACCTTATTTATTCCACACCAAGCAAATCGTCGAATTGTCCAAAATGCATCAAAAACATTACAAATTCCGATGGAGAAGTTTTACATGAACATTGAGCATTATGGGAATACATCCGCAGCATCAATTGCCATTGCCTTTGATGAAGTGATGAAGCAAACTCCATTGCCAGCAGACTCTAAAATCCTCTTTGTGGCATTTGGGGCGGGTTTTACTTATGGAGCTTGTATCTTAACCATTTAGGAGATCTATGAAAAATATCTGTCAGTTACTTCAAATTAAGTATCCCATTTTACAAGGTGGTATGGCAAGTGTTTCCAATCATGTATTAGCTGCTGCAGTATCCAATGCTGGGGGACTTGGCATCATCGCTGCTGCTTCGGATACTGCAGATATCGTAAAAGAAAAAATACGCCTATGCAAACAATTAACTCCACATCCGTTTGCTGTGAATATTATGCTTATGAGCCCAAATGCTAAAGAGATTGCACAACTTGTTATTGATGAGTTGGTACCCGTTGTCACAACCGGAGCAGGGAATCCTGGCGTCTACATGAAAGCATGGAAGGAAGCTGGGATCAAAGTAATTCCTGTTGTACCTAGTGTTGCATTAGCCAAACGTATGGAGTTGGCTGGCGCAGATGCAGTGATTGCTGAAGGGACTGAATCGGGTGGTCACATAGGAGAAATTACTACTATGGCTTTGATTCCTCAAGTAGTGGACGCAATCTCGATTCCAGTCATTGCTGCTGGTGGCATTGCGGATGTCAGGCAAGTAGTCGCGGCCTTTGCACTCGGTGCAAAAGGCATTCAAGCGGGAACCGTTTTTTTGGCAAGTGTGGAAGCACCGATTCATGAGAATTATAAACAAATGATTATCAAGGCCAAAGATATCGATACCATCGTCACAGGTAGAGGAACAAAAGCGCCTGTTCGTGTCTTAAAAAATCACCTGGCAAAAGAGTATGTCAAACTCTCACAACAAGGAGTATCCTTAGAAGAACTCGAAACACTCACCATTGGCTCCTTAAGAAAAGCGGTAGTGGATGGGGACTTAGAAAACGGTTCTTTTATGGCAGGTCAAGTAGCTGGGATGATTCGCGA
This sequence comes from bacterium, assembly GCA_030684695.1. Classification (GTDB taxonomy): domain Bacteria; phylum Bacillota_I; class Bacilli_A; order Izemoplasmatales; family Hujiaoplasmataceae; genus JAUXXX01. Next base: position 24,222 of record JAUXXX010000019.1, on the reverse strand, counting down.
GATAAGAACTGTAGAAAAGATTATTCATGACCTATTTGATTCAACAAAAGATATCATTCAAAGATTGGAGATTCTATGAGTAAGATAGCCGTCTTATTTGCTGGTCAGGGAACTCAATGTCCCATGATGGGCTTAGATTTTTATCAAACGTTTGAAGAGAGTAAACAAGTCATTGATCAGATTGAGTCTATGTATTATCCTGAGTTAAAGAACATCATCTATGGACAAGACGAAAGACTGAATCAAACCGCATTCACTCAAGGAGCGATTGTAGCGACGTCGATAGCCATTTATGAAATAGTGAAAGAACGAATCAAACAAAGAGTGGACTATTTTTTAGGATTCAGTTTAGGAGAATATTCTGCCTTATATGCCAGTGAGGTTTTATCATTATCCTCCTTGTTTACACTGATTCAATCCAGGGCGAAGTGGATGGAGGAAGCAACCATCAAGCATCCTGGTGCCATGGGAGCCATACTTGGAGCCAAGGAGTCATTGCTTGAGGCACTGTGCCAAGAAATTTCTAAAACCCATGGATTTATCCATATTGCCAATTACAATTCTCCTACTCAACATGTTGTTTCTGGAACGAGGAATGCTTATGAAGAATTAGCATCACGTTATACCGAATGTGGTGCGAAACGAGTTGTTAAACTTCAAGTAAGTGGGGCTTTTCACACCCCATTTATGGCTCAAGCCGCCAAGCAAATAAAAGAACTTCTTTTACATTTACCAACCAATCGTCCACAAGTTGACATCATTCTTAATTCTACTGCGTTGCCACTCGTTTACGAAGAACTGCCTTCAAGGTTAGAAGAGCATACCATGGGAAGTGTTAAGTTTTCTCAATCCATTGAGTATTTGATCCAACAAGGAGTATCCACATTTATTGAGATTGGACCTGGAAATGTCTTGTCAGGACTTATCAAAAAGATTAATATGGATGTAAAGACTTTATCGATTCAAAACGTACAAGATTTAGTGAAATTGGAGGAACTATCATGAATTTAACTGGAAAAGTAGCTTTAGTCACGGGAGGAGCCTTTGGTATTGGAGAATCCATTACTCGTAAACTCGCCTCCTTAGGAGCACATGTAGTTATCAACTATAACAAAAGTGTTCAACCAGCCCAAACACTTAAATCTGAATTAGAAGCATTGGGTAGTCAAGTTGAAATCGTTCAAGCCAATATCAGTTCCTTTGAAGAAGCAGGACAATTGGTGGAAAAAGCAATTGCTCGCTTCGGAAGAATCGATATTTTGGTTAACAATGCTGGTATTACCCAAGATTCCTTGATCATGCGGATGAATGAAGATCAATTTGACCAAGTCATTCAAACCAACCTAAAAGGAACATGGGCGATGTCCAAACATGTGGTTAAATACATGGTGAAACAACGAGCTGGTAAGATCATCAACATCTCTTCGGTGGTTGCATTAACCGGAAGTGCTGGGCAAACCAATTACGCAGCTTCCAAAGCTGGAGTGATTGGTCTAACAAAAGCACTTGCAAGAGAAGTAGCTAAACGTGGGATTACGGTAAATGCCATTGCGCCTGGCTTGATTCGAACACAAATGACAGCTTCCTTGGACGAAGCAATTTTAAAATCCTATTTGGAACAAATTCCCATGGGACGACCAGGAGAAGCCGAAGAAGTCGCGAATCTTGTAGGCTTTTTAGCCAGTGACTTAGCAAACTACATTACAGGACAAACCATTGCCATTGATGGCGGAATGGTGATGTACTAGGAGGATATGATGAAAAGACGTGTTGTTATTACAGGAATGGGTGCAGTTACACCCGTAGGAAATAATGTCCCCACAATGTGGGAAGCCATTAAAAATGGGAAAAATGGAATTGAAACGACTCGTTTGTTCGATCCAACTCGTCAAAAGGTATCGATAGCAGCAGAAGTAAAAGATATTGTATTTGAAGATTATCTCGAACCAAAAGAAGTAAAACGATTGGATCGAACGATGATTTTTGGACTGATTGCTGCGAAGGAAGCTTTTGAAGACTCAAAGCTTAATCCAGATAATTTTGATCATGATCGTTTTGGTAACTTTGCGACTTCAGGCATTGGCGGTTTGTGGACGATCAATGAACAAGTTCGTAACTTTTATGAAAAAGGACCAGAACGCGTTTCGCCTTTTTTCATTCCTAATTCCATTGTGAATTTAGTTGCTGGCCACATCTCCATGAAATACAAAGCATTTGGACCTGCTATTAGCGTAGTAACAGCGTGTAGTAGTGCTACGAATTCAATTGGGGAAGCATTTCGTTATATCCGTGATGGTTATTTAGAAATTGCTTTTGCAGGTGGAGCGGAAGCTCCAATTAATGACACTGGAATTGCTGGATTTTCCTCCATGAAAGCTCTAAATTTTTCAAACGATGTCAACGCAGCTTCCATTCCATTCGATAAGCGTCGAAGTGGGTTTGTCATGGGAGAAGGTGCGGGTATCGTCATTTTAGAAGAATTAGAGCATGCCTTAGCAAGAAACGCTTTCATTTATGGAGAAATTGTTGGGTATAACGCCACCTGTGATGCGTTTCATATGACTGCTCCTGATGACCAAGCAAGAGGGATTACAAAATGTATGCAAAATGCATTGAAGGATGCAGGAATTGAACCCACAATGATTGACTATATCAATCCACATGGGACATCCACTCCACTCAATGATAAATATGAAACATTAGGTATTAAAAATGTATTCGGCGATTACGCGAAATCGATTAATATAGGGGCAACCAAGTCGATGCATGGACATTCCTTAGGAGCCGTTGGAGGAATTGAAGCCATTATCACAATTAAAGCTACTCAAGAAGATATTTGTCCGCCAACCATCAACTATGAAGTTGTGGATCCAGAATGTGATTTAAACTATACACCTAATGTAGCTGTAAAACGAAATGTCCGCTATGCAATGTCCAATTCCCTTGGATTTGGAGGCCATAACGCGTCAATCGTATTCAAAAAATATGGAGGTCAATGATGACGTTAACCAGCAATCAAATACAAGAATTAATCCCACATCGGTATCCATTCTTACTCGTTGATCGTATGATTGATATCATTCCTGGTGTGAGCGGTATAGGAGAAAAGTGCGTGTCAGCAAACGAACCCCATTTTACCGGACACTTTCCTGATATGCACATTATGCCAGGGGTGTTAATCATCGAAGCTTTAGCTCAAGTCGGTGCCGTCGTCATTTTGGCAAGTGACGAACATAAAGGAAAAACTGCATTTTTTGCAGGAATCAAAGATGCCAAATTTCGAAAAAAAGTCATTCCAGGCGATAGAATAAAACTTGTAGTCGAAATCACTCGAGTCAAAACGAAATATGGAGTAGGACTTGGAAAAGCATATGTAGATGATGAATTAGCTTGTGAAGCCGAGTTTTCTTTTGTGATTGTATCCTAAAAGATGGATTCCAACGATTCAAGTTCATGGTTTTTAGCATTGAGGTGATTTTCTATGAACCGAGCCATACTGAAATGGATAGGGATTCTCACGATGACCATCGACCATATTGGTCTATACTTGATTGAAGATCCAAACTGGAATCTGGCATTTCGACTCATTGGTCGGTTTGCTTTTCCGATATTCGCATTTTTAATTGCAGAGGGTTTCTTAAAAAGCAAACATCTAAAACATTATTGGATTCGACTGTTTTCTTTTACTATATTGGTGGAGTTGTTGTTTTTGCTTTATGGATTATCGACAGGTGAAGTTGCACTGTTTAAAAGTAATGTATTTATAGTCTTGCTTTTGGGATTAAGTTTATTGATGGTTTTAAAGAGTTCTGTTGAGTGGCATCATTTATTAGCAATTCCGATTTTGGTGTTCTCTGCGATTGTTCAGTATCCTTATACCGTGTATGGATTGCTCTTGATTCTAATCTTTGGTTTCGTTCATAAAACATGGATGAAAGCTATCTTGTTTGTGCTCATCCATTTGTTGTTGATTCAAATTCCTTCTGTCAATGATTCGCTCTATTTATATCCGTGGCAGCAACAATTTGCTTTGCTGTTCATTCCTTTGATGTTTTTGTATAATGGTAATAAAACAAAAGAAAATAAGTGGTTCTTTTATTGGTATTATCCGATTCACATGATTGTGATTATTGGATTAAGTCATCTTCTCAAATAAAAAAAGAAAACGGCTAAGTTTAGCCGTTTTATTTATTTATATAATTTGATACAATTTCGAGAAAGTACTGGTGAATTCGTAGGTCATCATCTAATTCAGGATGAAAGGTAGTACCCAATTGATTCCCTTGTCTAACTGCTACAATTCCCCCATCAACTTGAGCTAAAACTTGAACGTCTACTTGATTACTTTCTACCAAAGGAGCACGGATGAACGTCATGGGAACATGTCCAATCGATTCGAAATTGCCGATTGTTTTGAAAGATGAAAGTTGTCTTCCGTATGCATTTCGTTTGATGGTAATGTCCATGGTTTGAAATCCACGACGTGAATCATTGGATACATTTTTAGCCAGTAAGATTAATCCAGCACAAGTTCCAAAGACAGGAAATCCAGAAAGTATTCGTGATTTCAAGGGTTCAAAAATCTCGAGATCATATAGCATTTTTAGCATTGCTGTTGATTCTCCCCCTGGTAAAATAATACCGTCCATGGGTTGTAAAAAATCTTCGAGATTGCGTATGAGGAACTGAGTTACCCGAAGTTCTTCAAGCATTTGTTGATGCTCGATAAATGCGCCCTGCAGTGCGAGTATGCCAATTCTCATTATTTTCCTCGTTCTGCCATCAATAATTCAATTTCAGATTCATTGATGCCAACCATCGCTTCTCCTAAGTTTTCACTAATTTCAGCCAGGATTTTAGGATTGTTATAGTTCGTTACTGCCTTCACAATGGCTTGAGCTCGTTGTTTTGGATTTCCAGATTTAAAGATTCCTGATCCAACAAAGACACCTTCTGCACCCAGTTGCATCATCAACGCAGCGTCAGCAGGAGTAGCGACTCCTCCAGCTGCGAAATTGACCACTGGAAGCTTTCCGAACTCATGTACATACAAGACCAAATCATAAGGAGCTTGTAAGTCTTTTGAGAGATGATATAGTTCATCTTTAGAAAGAGATTGAATTCTGCGAATCTCCGATTGGATCAAACGCATATGTCGTACTGCTTGGATGATATCTCCAGTACCAGGTTCTCCTTTGGTACGAATCATGGAAGCACCTTCATTGATTCGTCGTAACGCTTCCCCTAAATCTTTGGCGCCACAAACAAACGGTACATTAAACTGACGCTTGTCAATGTGATAAATATCATCGGCTGGACTTAACACTTCTGATTCATCAATGTAGTCAATTTCTAATGCTTCTAGAATTTGGGCCTCTACGAAATGACCTATTCGTACTTTTGCCATGACTGGTATGCTCACTGCAGCTTGAATGGCTTTAATTAAAGACGGATCACTCATACGAGAGACCCCTCCGGCTGCTCTTATATCTGCAGGTATTCGTTCTAGTGCCATTACCGCAACTGCACCTGCTTCTTCCGCAATTTTGGCCTGCTGTACGTTGGTTACATCCATGATGACCCCACCTTTTAGCATTTGGGCTAATTCTTTATTGAGTTGATAACGTTCGTTATACATAGACAAACCCCTTCCCCGGGTTAAATCTGTTCAAGATGAAGATGCAACCCCTTCCCTGGGTTGACAAATGAATCTTGATACAGTAAGATTATAGCGTAGAACTGGTATGGTATAAAGAGCCAGATTTAATCTTTTTAATAAGGTCAGGTGAGATCATGTTAACCTATTTTTTAGATAAACAAAGCAAAATTCCCTTGTATGAACAACTTTATACTCAAATCCGTGATGAAATACATCAAGGAATTTTGGTGGTGAACCAACAAATGCCTTCGAAGCGTCATCTGTCTGCACATTTGAAAGTAAGTATTCAAACCATTGAGACTACCTATGATCAATTGGTGGCTGAGGGATATTTACGCTCTATTCCCCGCACAGGTTATTTTGTCGAAGAAGCGCTTCTCGCTCCAAAAAAAGAAAGTCAAAAGACATATTCTTTATTGAATCAATTAAGAAGTGAAGTGACATCCTTTCAGTTTGATTTAAAAACAAATGCCATCGACCCATTGTTGTTTCCTAGCCTCATCTGGGCCAAAATGACAAGACTTGTTTTATCGGAAGCAAATACTCAATTTTGGAACCAAACAGAATTGTTGGGAATGAAGGAATTGCGTGAAGGTATTAGTAATCATCTTGCACGGTTTCGGGGAATGAATGTTCGTCCTGATCAAATAGTCATCGGAAATGGAAGCGAATATTTACTAGGCTTGATTTCGATGATGTTTCCACAGGAGTTATCCATTGCAGTAGAAAATCCTAGTTACATTAAAATCTCGAAACTGTATCAAGCATACGGTAGAAAGATTGAAAGCATCGAACTTGATCAATATGGGTTAAACATCAAGCAACTACGGGAATCCAATGCATCTATTGTTCATATTACTCCATCGCATCAGTTTCCTACTGGTAAGGTGATGCCGATTAAACGTCGACTCGAACTATTACAATGGGCACATGAAAAACCGAATCGTTTTATCATAGAAGATGATTATGATTCCGAATTTCGGTTTACAGGTCAACCGATTCCTTCCCTACATGGATTGGAAGCACATCATCAAGTCATCTATTTAAACTCTTTTTCAAAAACACTTGCACCTGCTCTTCGAATGGGATTTATGGTTTTACCTGTTACATTAATGACTCAGTTTCAAGAACAATTGGGGTTCTTTAGTTGTCCAGTGCCAAACGTAGAACAAGCTACACTTGCTTATTTTATGAAAAAAGGTCACTTTGAACGACATTTGTTTCGAATGAGAATGGCTTATAAATTTCGTCGAGATGCGTTAATTCACGCTCTCAATCAATCCTTAATTTCCCCCTTTATTGAAATTCAAGGCGAAGATGCTGGTTTACACTTTTTGCTTTATGTGAAATGTAATGTGACTGGTACACAACTTGTTTCACTAGCAAAAACAGCTGGCATTCGTTTACAATCCATCCAAGAATATGCAGTTCAAAAGCAATTGATTGATGAACCAATTCTTGTGATAGGCTATGCTGATTTACAAGAAAAACTGATCACGTCGATGGTTTCTTCTCTGGAAAAGGTCTGGGGACCATGTCTTGGGTTACTTGAAAAGTAGCAGTTTTACTAAGTAAAAATGCGCTTGTCACTTTTTACCAAATTGTCGATATCTATTGAATCCACCATTTGATATATTTGTCGTGTACTGACGTGAAAAAACCTTTGCATGAAAGCGTTTGTATGATATCATAATAAGAGTGAAAGTGGTGATATATTGAGAATCAAAGAGCATCCAATTCTGGAACTAATCGACAAGGAAAAGATTCATTTTTTTTACAACGGTGAAGTAATGTATGGTCAAGTTGGTGATTCGATTGCCGCTGCTTTACATGCAAGTGGTATCAAAGTGTTATCCAAAAGTATCCATTTAGAACGTCCACGTGGTTTTTATTGTGCCATTGGGAACTGCTCTAGTTGTCATATGACAGTAGATGGCATTCCAAATGTCAAAACCTGTATTACAGAATTATTACCAGGCATGAGAGTAGAATTCCAATCTGGAAAAGGAGTGCTACGATGATACACACAGATGTCATTATTGTGGGTGGCGGGCCAGCGGGGCTTTGTGCTGCTTATAGTTTAGTAAAACAAGGAGTTTCAGTCACTTTATTTGAACGTAACTCAAAGCTTGGTGGTCAGTTAGTCAAGCAAACTCACAAATTTTTTGGATCCGAAAAGCAATATGCAAAGACCAGAGGATTTGACATTGCAGCGAAACTAATTAAAGACTTAGAGCCCTATTCAGCGTTTTTAACGATTGAAAAAAACGCAACTGTGCTGGGAATTTACCCCGACAAAGTTGTAACGGTTATGAAGAATGAAGCCTATTTTAAATATCAATGCAAAGCCATTATTGTATCCACAGGAGCAATGGAAAAAGTACTTGCTTTTGAACAAAATGATTTACCAGGGATCTATGGCGCAGGGGCAGTTCAAACGCTCATGAATGTGTATGGGGTGTATCCTGGTCAGTCCATTGTCATGGTTGGTTCAGGAAACATTGGACTCATTGTCAGTTATCAATTACTACAAGCAGGAGTGGAAGTAAAAGCAGTAATCGAAGCAGCGTCTTCGATTGGAGGATATAAAGTCCATGCTTCAAAACTTCGTCGATTAGGCGTTCCTATTCTTACCAATACCACCATTAAAAAAGCACATGGTGTTGATTTCCTAACGGGAGTTGAAACCATTCAACTAGATGAATCTTGGAAGACAATTCCTGGTACAGAAAAGACCATCCAATGCGATGCTTGTTGCATATCGGTTGGTTTAGCACCCATGCACCAATTGTTATCCATGGCAGGAGTACATATGAAGTACATTCCTGAATTTGGGGGTATCGTACCCATTGCTTCAGACACTCATGAAACATCGTATGATGGCTTGTTTGTAGCAGGAGATGTCTATGGCATTGAAGAAGCTTCAAGTGCCATTGTGGAAGGGTATTTATCAGGACTCTATGTATCTAATAAGTTAGGAATGAAGTCGGAAGAAATCAACTCTCAAATTGCGGATTTTCATCAACAATTAGAATATTTACGAAGCGGTCCATTTGGCAAGAAGACACGTCAAGGACTTGAAAAGATTAAGGAGGCCCGCAATGTTACATAAGACCGGAATTCCTACTATCGAACAAGTCAAAGATCAGTTTCCTGAACAATCAAAATTATCCAAACCAAAAGCAATCATTGAATGTTATGAAGACATTCCTTGTAACCCTTGTGAAACCAGTTGTCCGTTTCAAGCGATTATTATCGGGCCTGATATCAATCAACAACCCAAAGTCGATTTCGACAAATGTACTGGCTGTACCATTTGTGTCACATCTTGTCCTGGACTGGCAATCATTGTGGCCGAAGTCCATCATCCGCACGCCATTATCAAGATTCCGTATGAGTTTTTACCTCGCCCTCAAAAAGGTGAAGTGTGGCACGCAGTGAATCGAAGTGGTGAGATTGTAGGAGATGCAAACATACTTCAAACGTTAGTTTCGAGAAGACAAGATCGTACGTTGCTTGTGTCCATTCAAATTGATTCTTCACTTGTGTATGAAGTCATTACTATTCGGAGGAAACATGCCTAAATCACCTGTGATTATTTGTCGGTGTGAAGACATCACCAAAGATGAAATTCATGCATTGCTCGAACAAGGATTTACCACTTTTGAAGATTTGAAAAGACAGTTACGTGTTGGAATGGGACCTTGTCAAGGTTCCACTTGTCAAGAGTTAATCCAACGTGAAATTGCCTTGTTTTTGCATGTTAAAGTCGAAGATGTCGCTGCTCCTAAAGTGAGACCCTTAACTGCTGGTGTCAAATTGAAAGCCATTAAGGAGGCAAGTGATCATGACAAGTAGTATCGTGATTATTGGGGCTGGAATTTCCGGAACGTCGATTGCCTATAATTTAGCAAAAAGAGGTGCAAAAGATATTGTTGTTTTGGACTCAGGATATTTAACGAATGGCGCTACTGGAAGATGCGGAGCTGGAGTTCGTCAACAATGGGGAACAGAAGCCAATTGTGTGATGGCAAAAAAGAGTATCGAGTTTTTTGAAATTGCGAAAGAAGAGCTACAATATTCTGGAGATATCGAATTTAAACAAGAAGGCTACTTGATATTGGCTACTACCAAACAAGAAGAACTTCAATTTGCAAAAAACGTAAGATTACAACATAAAATTGGTATTCCTTCTAAAGTAGTAACCAAAGAAGAAGCTTTACAAATCGTTCCACATCTCAATCCAAATGCTTTTTTAAGTGCAACTTTTTGTAAAACTGATGGTCATTTGAATCCATTTAAAATGACCGATGCCTATTATCAAGCTGCGAAAAGACTTGGAGTCCAATTTTTCTTTTATGAGTCGGTTCAATCTATTGATCAAGTAGAATTGGGTAAATTTGTTGTCCACACGAACAAAAACTCCTATACTTGTCATCAAGTAGTCAATGCAGCGGGAGGTTATTCCAAAGAGATTGGGGATATGGTCGGCATTGATATTCCTGTATATTCTGAAAACCATGAAATATTGGTCACAGAGCCCATTGAGAAAATGCAAGGGCCGATGGTCATGTCATTTTCTAAAAATATTTATTGTCAACAAGTTCCTCATGGTTCCTTTTTAATGGGAAGGAGCAATCCTTTGGCACCACGTGATCATGACATTTCATCAAGTCATCAATTTCTCGATGAAATGGCAAAAACGGTTTGTGAAATTTTACCATTGGTTGGAGAGTTACGAGTCATTCGTCAATGGGGAGGATCGTACAATATGTCTCCCGATCGTCAACCAATCATTTGTGAAAGTGACATAGTTAAAGGGTTTTTTATGGCATGCGGTTTCTCTGGACATGGATTCATGTTCGCTCCAATGACAGGTATTTTATTGTCTGAAATCATGCTAGGCCATCCAACAACTCTTGATGTATCGATTTTAGATATCAAACGATTCCATTTACAAACCACTACAGACGTGGAACATTCTGTTGTGTAAAATACGATTTATAAGGAGGATTTATGGCTATTTATTCCTATCAAACGGAACCATTAACTGATTTTACGAAAGTGGAACATCAAGTAGCATATCAAGAAGCATTGGCATATGTCGAAGCAAATTTAGGTAAGACCTATCCACTCATCATCGGGGGAAAGATGATACAAACAGGTCGTTTGTATACATCCAAAAACCCAAGTATGCACAAAGAAGCCATTGGTCATATTTTTCAAGCGGGGATGGATGAAGCAAAACTCGCAATGGATTCTGCACTTAATGCATTTGAACAATGGAAAAGAGTTTCACCAAGTGTACGTGCAGATGTTTTATTTAAAACAGCGGGAATTATTCGCCGTCGCAAACATGAGTTTAGTGCATGGATGACCAAAGAGGCAGGAAAATCGTATGCAGAAGCAGATGGAGATACCGCAGAAGCCATTGATTTCTTAGAATACTATGGACGTCAAATGCTTGCATTAGAACGCATTGATGATTGTGTACTCAGTCGTCGTAATATGGAACGAAACACGTATAAGTACATTCCACTTGGTGTTGGAGCGATCATCGCTCCATGGAACTTCCCATTAGCTATCCTAGTAGGAATGACTTCAGCCGCTATCGTAGCAGGTAACACCGTTATTATGAAACCAGCTATGACCACTCAAGTCATTGCGTATAAATTTATGGAAGCATTGATTGAAGCGGGACTTCCTGCAGGGGTTGTCAATTTTTGTCCAGGAAAAGGTTCAGAAATTGGTGATTGGTTTGTCAAACATCCAAAAACTCGGTTCATATCATTTACTGGATCGAAAGAAGTAGGCATCAATATTTACGAAGAAGCTGCGAAAGTGAGACCAGGTCAAATCTGGTTAAAACGTGTAATTGCAGAAATGGGTGGAAAAGACGGTATCTTAGTGGATTCAAATTGTGATATTGAGTTGGCTGCAGAAGCAATCGTAAAGAGTGCATTTGGTTTTAGCGGTCAAAAGTGTAGTGCATGTTCACGTGCTATCATTCATCAAGATGTGTATGATGAGGTAGTTCAAAAAATCATTACTAAAACCAACGCATTGAAAGTAGGTAATCCATCTCTTAGTACTACCTTTATGGGACCAGTGAATGACAAACGTGATTTTGATAAAATTGTCGAATACATTGAAATAGGCAAACAAGAAGGAAAACTTGTGGCTGGTGGAGGTTACTTGGATGAAGTAGGTTATTTCATTGAACCTACTGTTATCATTGATTTGGATGAAAATGCACGTTTAATGCAAGAAGAAATTTTTGGACCTGTCTTAGCTGTGTGCAAAGTTCGCGATTTTGACCATGGAATGGTAGTAGCAAACAACACAGAATTTGGGTTAACAGGAGCAATCATTTCGAACAACCGGGAACATTTAGAAAGAGCAAAAGAAGACTTCCATGTTGGAAATCTGTATTTGAACAGAAAATGTACAGGAGCCATCGTTGGATACCAACCTTTTGGTGGATTTAATATGTCAGGAACGGATTCAAAAGCCGGAGGCCCAGATTATTTGGTCTTGCATTTACAAGGAAAGACAGTATCGGAAGCATTTTAGAAAAAAAACCGTCTTTGGGCGGTTTTTTTTACTTATATCTCAATCCTTAATTGTAGACATGCACAAAGCATGTTAAAATCTAAGGAAGAAAGACAACATGGGGTGATAACATGAAGAGTGAAATGTCAAAATCCAAACTAGCGCTGGTTATTCCCATCGTTCTTTTGTTATTTTATGTTATTTTCTATATAGCTTTGCTTGTCACAGGGCAATTGATGGAACATCACAACCTTTTCTTATTAACCATTTTATTCCTTATCACCTTTAATTTTCTCGTATATGGAATTTCCCAAAGAAACAAACTTATTAAAACAGGATCCATTGTCATGCTGCTTATCACACTGATTGAGTTTTTCATAGGAGTTGTTGGCCGTCTCGATGAATTTATAGTAATGCATCCCGTAATAGATGCATTAATCCACATCAGCCATATCATTGGATTGGCAATCTTATCGTTGGGACTATATTTTGTGATGCGTTCTACCAAAGAACGTCATATGCTTTTCCAACTTTTCTTTACTTATAATAATGCCGTCTATTTTGATTATGATGTTAAATCACAGTTATGGACATTTATCTTTTCAAAATCCTTTCGAGAGCTCCATCATATATCCAGTGAACGACTTCTATCGACTACCCAAGAACTAATCAGCTATTTTCATGAAGAAGATCGTCATATGATTGAAAACTTTTCTTTTGAACAAGCGAAAGAATACCCTTTTGAAGCTCGAATACGATTAAAGTTTCCAGAAATGACACAGCACACGTGGATTTATTCTAAAGTAGCGAGCATCTCCGAACAAAAATTGATTGGAATTGATATTGATGTATCGCACTTACAAGATTTGATTGCTCAACTGAATGAATCAAAAGAAGCACTTGACAAGAAAGAATATGAAGAACGAGCAATTTTAGAAAACACCAATGACATCATTGTAAAGTTTAGTAAAGAAGGAAAAATTGTCTTCGCAACAGAAAATTATGCAAAGTTCTTTCACTATACCAAGGATGAACTTATGAAAATGTCTGTTGAAAACCAAGAAGAGATCATCGGATTGTCCAAGGATGAATGGTTTCTTGATGTTATGAAACATGGTTATTCTGAATCCATTGTGGAGTGGAATGTAGAAGGAACTCAAAAATGGATCTTTTGGAAGAATCGATTGCTAAAAAATGAAGACGATGAAATCGAATCGATTTTATCAGTTGGACATGATATTACTGATTTAAAACGATTAAATTCAGAGTTGTTTCAAAAGAGTTTACGAGATGATTTAACTGGATTTTATAATCGAATTGGATTGTTTCAACAAATCAGTGTCATCGAGAATAAACCTTCAGCCATCTTGTTTTATCTCGATTTGGAAAACTACAGTTATATCAATGATTATTATGGACACGATGTAGGCGATCAAGTCATCAAGGAAGTCGCAAATGAACTTGAATGGTTCGTCCAAAAAGGAGCATTGGTTGGTAGACTAGCTGGCGACGAGTTTGTGATTGTTGTGACCAACCCCCAAATCATCCAAGAATCGCTTCGTAATATTTACCGTTTCTTAGAGGCTTCGTACTCTGTTTCAGGGGTATCCGTGACCGTGAAGAAGAACATTGGGTATGCGATATACCCAGACGATTCACCTACCATCAAGGGATTGGTCTCTTTAGCAAGTCTCGCAATGCTTGAAAGTAAGTCAAGAATGACTTTGACTGCAGTGAGATTTGTTCCTGAATTTCAAATGAGTCTGAAAGAAAACTTAACAATGGCGAGTGCCATCAAACATGCGATGGAAGCCAATGAAATTGATGTACATTTCCAAGCCATTTTAAACACATTAACGGGTGAGACCATTGCGCTCGAAGCCTTAGCTCGATGGAAAAAACCAGATGACTCGAACATTTCACCTTTGGTTTTATTTCAACATGCAACAAAGTCAAAAATGGTTCAAGACTTGGATCGATTTTTAATCGATAAAGCACTCCGATACTTCAAAATTTTAAGAAACCAGCCTGCTTATAGCAAAGCATCCATTACCATTAATGTGGCACCTGCAACATTGTTAGAAGCTAAATTCATTGATTTTTTGAAATATGAGCTAGCTAAATACGCGATTGATGCTTCTTTGATCGTTGTTGAAGTAGCAGAAACGACCTTTGTTGGTAATTTAGAGCATTGTTTCCAACAAATAAGGCGAATAAGGTCGTTAGGTGTAAAAATAGCAATTGATGATTTTGGAAGAGATTACTCGTCGCTTAGTGTTCTGACTGCCATTGACTTCGATATGATAAAAATTGACCGGGTATTCGTAGATCGTATTCATCTCGCCATTAATATGGACATCATTCAAATGATTATCAAAATTGCAGGATCTAATAAAAAAATGGTGATTGCGGAAGGTGTCGAAACCATTGAACAATCAAGTGCTCTGATGAAGCTAGATTGCATCTATCAACAAGGATTCTTGTTTGCAAGACCAAAAAAACTTGTGTGAGGTGTAGAATGGAAGATAACCAACAATTTATCAATGTAAGCAAAAAAAGTTTCATTCGTATTGTTATCATGCTACTTTCTCTTGTATTGTTGGCTGGGATGTTAACGTATTTTGTACCGATTGGATCGTATCTACGCAATGAATTAGGTGAGATCATTGGTCCATATACTCCTAGTACACAGGTGGCAGGCTTGGCCATTTGGAAAATTATTCTATCCCCCATTTTTGTATTGTTTAGTTCAGATGCCATTGCAATCATCATGATTTCTATCTTTTTACTTGTATTGGGTGGTACTTTTCAACTCATGCAAGAAACCAAAGGGATTCAAGTCATTATCGAACGTTTGGTAACACGATTTCATCATAATAAGTATCTATTGATTCGAGTCCTCGTCTTACTATTTATGATATTTGGAGCATTCTTTGGCATCTTTGAAGAATCGATGGCCATGATGCCAATAATCATTTTGTTGTCGATATCGTTAGGATTTGATACCTTACTTGGTATAGGTATGTCCCTTATGGCAGCTGCTTTTGGCTTTGCTTCTGCGATTACCAACCCATTTTCCGTTGGAATTGCATCCAATATAGCAGGAATCAACATTTTATCAGGTGTCTGGTTAAGGATTGTGGTATTTATCATCATGTATGTTTTGCTCTCTACATTTCTTGTCAAATATGCAAAGAAAATTGAAAAGAATCCCAAAGCATCATTATCTTATGAAGAAGACTTACTTAAGAAGGATCGCTTCCTAGATATTGTGGATCAATCCTTATCTATTCAAAAACGAAAAACGATATATACATCTTATGTTTGGCTGTTTGTTGTGCTTATGGCAGTCATTATGCTGATTAGTTTGATTGAGGTATTTTTTTTCATCAGCATTCCAGCTATTCCTGTCATGGCTCTTGTTTTCTTACTTGGTGGACTTATGGCAGGCAAGAAGATTATAGAACAATGGATTCCAACCATTCGTATCTTTGTAAAAGGAGCATTGTCTGTCGCTCCCGCACTATTTTTAATCTTGTTAGCGGCATCTGTTAAGTATATCATTACAGAAGCTTTGATTCTTGACACGATTCTTCATTCTCTTGAGTTGTTTATGTCATCCATGTCGCCTTATCTTGGCATTCTTTTGATATATTTGTTTATTTTGATTTTACAGTTTTTCATTGGTAGTGCCTCCACAAAAGCAATCTTGATCATGCCAATACTCATTCCCTTGGTTCGAATCATTGGCATTTCTGAAGAACTTGCCATTTTGGCCTTTGTCTTTGGGGATGGATATACAAACATCATTTTTCCAACAAATGCTGTCTTACTCATCGGATTAAGTGTTGCTGGAATCAGTTATGCGAAGTGGTTTAAGTGGACATTTAAATTACAGTTGATTGTCTTATTGATTACTTCCATCGTCTTAGTTTTCGCTTTTGCTATCGGTTATTAATGCTTTTGAGTAGGCTCCTTAAGATTTATCTTAAAGAGTCTATTTTCTTTTTATAACAACTTCATTTTTTTCTTTGAAATCTATTGACACAGTGTTATAATATTTTTGTAAGCGTTTACGTTAAACGCGATTAGACTATAAGGAGGAACAAAATGAACAAATTTGACTACATGGAGAAGCATGGTTATGAACAAATTGTCTATTTTTATGACAAGACAACAGGATTAAAGGGTGTCACTTGTATCCACGATACAACCTTAGGGCCTGCACTTGGTGGAACTCGACTCTGGAACTATCAGACGGAAGACGAAGCGGTATTAGATTGCCTTCGTTTATCTAGAGGGATGACCTACAAAGCAGCAGCAGCTGGACTTAATTTAGGTGGTGGAAAAACCGTATTAATTGGTGATGCAAACACTGTAAAAAACGAAGCTTATTTCCGTGCACTTGGTCGCTATGTTCAAAGTTTAAATGGTCGTTATATTACGGCAGAAGATGTGAACACTGGAACGAAAGATATGGATTTTGTGAATATGGAAACCGATTATGTAGTAGGACTTGAAGGAAAATCAGGTAACCCATCCCCAATGACTGCTTTAGGAGCATTCCATGGGATTCGTGCAGCATTACGTTTTACCTTTGGCGATGACGAAATTTCTAAATACTCTTTTGCTGTTCAAGGGGCTGGACAAACAGGTTATTACCTAATCAAATATTTAGTAGAACATAAAGCGAAGAAAATTTATTTCTCTGAAATTAATCAAAAACACATCGATCGGATGAAAAGAGAGCATCCTGAAGTCGAATACCTCACACCTGACAAGATTTTTTCAGCGAATGTGGATGTGTTCGCTCCTTGTGCCCTTGGAGCTGTACTCAATGATGAAACCATTCCTCAAATCAAAGCATTGGTGATTGCTGGAACGGCCAATAATGTGTTGATGGATGAAGAAAAACATGGAAACATGATTAAAGATATGGGTATTTTATACGCTCCTGATTTCGTTATTAATGCAGGCGGGCTTATCAATGTGTATCATGAGTTAAAAACCTACAACCGTGACAAAGCCGTACGTGAGATTGAACGGATTCATGATCGCCTACTTGAAATTTTTGAAATTGCGAAACGTGAAAACATCGATACCCAACAAGCTGCGAAGGTTTATGCAAAGAATCGCATTCAAACGATTAATCGTTTACACGCGAATTACATCAAACGATAGATGAATCGTATTACCTTTTTAACCGGCTACTATGGTTCTGGTAAAACAGAGATTGCAATCAATCTAGCCATCATCAAGCGGGCAAATGTAGTCGTTGATTTGGATGTTATCAATCCGTATTTCCGCTCAAGAGAGCAAGTTGCCTTGTTAAAGAGTCATCAAGTAGAGGTCTTATCCAACCAACTTAAAGATGGAATGTACGCAGATCTCCCCTTTATCGGTGGAGAAGTGTATCGACCTTTCTTGGATGAATCTATTACAGCGATTTATGACTTGGGCGGGAATGATTTAGGCGCCAAATTGCTCCAGCAGTTTGGCGATTATTGCGTGAATACACCAGTGGATCTATTTCTTGTGGTGAATCCATTTCGAATGGAGACCTCTAGTGTTGAACAAGTAATAAAACTAATCACCAAGATTGAAGCTACCGGTCAAATTGAAATTACCGGTTTGATTAATAATACAAATTTATTAAAAGAGACAACAGTTGAGAATTTGATTGAAGGCGATACCTTTTTACGTCAAGCTTCAAAAGAAACCAACAAAGCGATTGTTTATACCATCATTGAAAAGTCGCTTCTTCCCATTGATTACACATTCGCGGGAGAAGTTATTCCATTCACAAGATACTTTCAAACTAGCTGGAATTAAGTAGGAGGAACTATGCCAAAAGGTCGAATAACATTTGAATACGAAAAGTGCAAAGGCTGCTTGCTTTGCGTTGCGTTTTGCCCTGTGAAGATTCTTTACATGGATAAAGTAGCAATGAATAAATCAGGATATAACATTATAAAGGTGACCGATATGGATAAATGCATTGCGTGTGCACAATGTGCCACTATGTGTCCTGATTCTGTCATCACTGTGGAGGATATTACAAATGCCTAAAGTATTGATGAAGGGAAACGAAGCCATCGGGTTAGCTGCAGTATTAGGTGGATGCGATGCGTTTTATGGATATCCCATTACCCCTCAAAATGAAATACCAGAATATCTTTCCAAATATATGATTGAGCATAATAAAGTGTTTGTTCAAGCAGAGTCTGAAGTTGCAGCCATTAATATGGTCTATGGTGCTGCAGGCGCTGGAAAACGTGTGATGACTTCTTCCTCATCGCCAGGAATTGCGTTGAAACAAGAAGGAATTAGCTATATTACTGGAGCTGAACTTCCTTGTTTAATCGTAAGTGTGATGCGCGGTGGACCTGGTCTTGGGGGAATACAACCTTCTCAAGCAGATTATTATCAAGCCACAAGAGGGGGAGGAAATGGAGACTATCACGTCATCGTTTTCGCTCCTGAAACCATTCAAGAAACCATTGATATTATCAAAGAATCCTTTGATATCGCGGATTATTATCGCAACCCTGTCATGGTGTTAGTCGATGGATTACTTGGTCAAATGATGGAATCGGTCGATCTTAACAAACCCATCAAAAAACGGTTTTTACCACCCAAGGATTGGGCAACGAATGGAATGAAAAACCATTCTGGTAGAAACGTTGTATCAAGTTTAAACATTGATCCGCAAAAACTTGAAAATCACAATTTAAAACTACAAGCCAAATATCAAAACGTCATTAAGAATGAAACGCGTTTTGAATGTATCAATATGGAAAAAGCAGAATATGTTATTGTGGCCTATGGCACCATGTCACGAATTGTTCGTAGTGCACTAGAAGTCTTAAAGGAAAAAGGCATCAACGTGGGATTAATCCGACCTATTTCATTATGGCCATTCCCCAAAGAAGCATTCAAACAAATTCCATCGAACATCAAAGGTATTTTATGTACTGAAATGAGTTTGGGACAAATGCTTGATGACGTATTAATCGCAAACAATGGAAAACATCCAGTTGGGTTCTTTGGAAGAACCGGTGGAATGATTCCAGAAGTAGAGGAAGTAGTTCGTGCAATTGAACGCTTCCAAGAAACGGTGGTGAAATAAGATGGCCGTTAAATATCAAAAGTCTGCAGGTCTTACAGACAATGCTTTGACCTATTGCCCAGGATGTACTCATGGAATCGTACATAAGTTGGTTGGCGAATGCTTGGTTGAACTCGGATTACTTCCAGATACCATCGGAATTGCATCTGTTGGTTGTTCGGTATTTAGTTATGACTTCTTTAATTGTGACATGCAACAAGCACCTCATGGAAGAGCGTGTGCAGTCGCTACAGGAATCAAACGTGTATTACCGGATAATATTATTTTTACTTATCAAGGAGATGGCGATTTGGCATCTATTGGTATAGCAGAAACCATTCATGCTGCCAATCGCGGTGAAAACATTACAGTCATTTTCGTCAATAATGCCATTTATGGTATGACAGGTGGACAAATGGCGCCTACTTCATTGATTGGTCAAAAAACGACTACTTCTCCATTTGGCCGTGTGTTACAACAACATGGAAGCCCCATCAAAGTCAGCGAAATGTTTGCAACAATTGATGGAGTTGCCTATTTGGAACGAGTTACTGTTACCACTCCAAAACACATTAGAAATGCGAAGAAAGCCATTAAAAAGGCGTTTCAATATCAACAAGAAAAACGTGGGTTTACAATGGTAGAAATCTTGTCTACTTGTCCAGTAAACTGGGGTATTAAGCCAGTGGATTCTTTAAAATGGTTGGAAGAACACATGATTCCAGTATTCCCATTAAAACTATTTAAAGATACAGGTGAATTCCATGAATGATGCCGTAAACATTCGAATTGCAGGATTTGGTGGTCAAGGAGTCATGATGGCTGGTCAAATTCTTGCTTATGCAGCGACTAGTGAAGATTTGAATGGATTGTGGAGCCCATCTTATGGTCCTGAAACGAGAGGTGGAACCGCAAACTGTGCGGTGATTGTCTCCAAAAAACCAATTAATTCTCCCGTATTTTTAAAGTCCCATCATTTGCTTGCATTCAATTATCCTTCCTTGATTAAGTTTATGGATCGTGTCAAACAAGGTGGTTTTATTCTATACAATAATTCCCTTGTTAGTGAAACTGTTTTAGTCGAAGGAGTCGAAGTCATAGGTGTTCCAATCAATGATATCGCCCTTGAACTTGGGAGTATTCAAGTAATTAATATGGTAATGCTAGGAGCTTACTTAGAAAAAAGCAAAATTTTCGAAGATTCCACCATTCATAAAGTATTGGCCTATGTATTAGGAG
The DNA here is from genome assembly GCA_030684695.1 of bacterium. Classification (GTDB taxonomy): domain Bacteria; phylum Bacillota_I; class Bacilli_A; order Izemoplasmatales; family Hujiaoplasmataceae; genus JAUXXX01. Next base: position 3,664 of record JAUXXX010000019.1, on the reverse strand, counting down.
AACGAAAAGCTCATATGGTTGAACTAAATGTGAAAGCCATTGAAGCAGGAAGAGATTTCATTAGAAAGCAGGGTCTTATACATGCTTAGATCGGTAACTCAATTACTTGACCTAGCTAAAAACGCACAACGAAAAAGAATCGTGGTGTGCAACGCACACGACGATTTGGTCATTCATGCGATTGCAGAAGCCATTCATTTAGGAATCATTGAGGCTATTTTGATTGGAAATTCTGATCAAATCAACGCTTTTTGTATGACAGAAAAAATTGAAAAACAAGTGAGTATTCATCATGCAATAAGTGATGAAGATGCAGTATTACAAACGATGAACTTAGTAAATACTGGACAAGCTGATCTCATTATGAAGGGTCTGATTGACACCAAAATTCTCTTAAAAGGAGTTGTAAATAGTCAGACGGGTATTAAATCTCGCCCGCTATTATCCCATGTTGGATTGTTGTCTTATCCCACTTTGGATCGCGTACTTTACATCACAGACGGAGCGATGAACATCCAACCCAGTGTGGAAGAAAAGTGTCAAATCATTGAAAATGCAGTGTATTTAACTAAAAAATTAGGTTATATTATCCCAAAAGTTGGTTTGGTTTCGGCAGTAGAAAAAGTCAATCCTAAAATTGCTTCTACCGTCGATGCTCAAGCAATCATGGAACATTATCATCAATATCCTGGAGATTTCTTGATCGATGGTCCGTTTGCGATTGATAATTTAGTTTCTCTTGAAAGTGTCAAACACAAAGGGATTCATAGTAGTGTAGCAGGAGTAGCCGATATTTTATTATTTCCCAATTTAGATGCTGGAAATATCTTTTATAAAACCAGTGTATTTTTAGCAAGTGCCAGTGCTGCTGGTATGGTGATTGGTGCGAAAGTACCAATCGTGTTAACAAGTCGTGCCGATGAAGCATCGACCAAATTACATTCGATTGCGTTAGGGGTGATGCTTTGTGAATAATGTACTCATGCTAGTAATCAATCCAGGGTCTACATCGACCAAAGTTGCCATCTTTAATAGCGATAAACTTATTCAAGAAAAGACCCTTCGTCATGATGTCGAAGTCATTAAGCAGTTTCCAGACATCAATGATCAACTCTCTTTTCGGAAACAAATCATCCTTGATTTCGTGATCGAACAAGGATATCGAATGGATCAAATGGACATCTTTGTGGGAAGAGGTGGAATGCTTCGCCCACTCAAGGAAAGTGGAACATATTTGATTACTCAGCAAATGGTCAATGATTTAAAAAAGGCACAATTTGGGAAACATGCTTCTAATTTAGGGGCGATGCTTGCGTTTGAATTTGCAAAAGCCAATGGTAGAAGCTCCTATATCGTAAATCCGGTGTGCATCGATGAAATGCATGACATCGCTAGAGTCAGTGGTGTCAAGGAAATTGATCGTACTTCGGTATTCCACGCACTGAATCAAAAGGCGATTGCCTTACGTCATGCCAGAGCGATTGGAAAAGATTATCACGATTTAAAACTCATTGTATGTCACTTAGGTGGTGGAATTTCTGTAGGATGGCACCATCTTGGAAAAGTACTTGATGTGAACAATGCCTTAGGAGGAGATGGACCGTTTTCTCCTGAACGAACCGGACAAGTTCCTAGTTATCCATTGATTGATTTGTGTTTTTCAGGCAAACACACCAAAGACGAAATTAAAAGAATGCTTGTTGGCGGTGGCGGACTAGTGAGTTACTTAGGAACCTCTAATGGACTGGTCATTCAAAAACGTGTCGAAGATGGAGACGAAGAAGCTCGTTTTTACTTACAAGCCATGGCATATCAAGTGGCCAAAGAAATTGGTAGCCTCTATTTTGTGGCAAAAGGACAAATTGATGCGGTATTAATCACGGGTGGACTCGCTTATAACAAACCGCTGATTGATATGTTACAACAATACTGTTCACCAATCATCCCGCTCACAATCTATCCAGGAGAAGATGAAATGAGAGCTCTTGCGGAAGGGGCATTACGAGTTTTACTCAAACAAGAACAATTATTATCATATTAATTATATTTTGGCCTTTTTGCATAGATAACTCAACTATTTTGTTGATATTTATGAAAGAGGGTCTTTTTATATTTGTCCTTGTTTCTTATCAAAAATAATGTGAAACTTATATCTTGAGCAAGTTTATATGTACAGGTACAATGGTTTTCAGATATATAGTTTCGTCTATAATCACTTTGCATTATTTTACTATAAGTTTACACAGATGGGTTCGAAATTATAGTATAATGAACTCAACGAACAATAGATATATGTTGTGTTATCACTCTATATCGCATAAAAAAGTAATAACTATCTATAAATCGTTAAATTCAAACCTTTTGTTATAAAAAAACTGATGCTTGGAGGATGAAGCTTACGACCGTTTGCTTCGAAAAAATAGATGAATGTTGTGTTAGGAACTTACTATCTTATAATTTCTATACTTGTTACCATTTTTCAATTGGCACTATTTTTTGGAGCTCCGCTTGGAAAATACGCAATGGGAGGAAAATTTCCAGAACGTTTACCAAAACACATGAGGTTCATTCCGCTTATCCAAATAATGATTCTGTGGTTTTTTGTATATGTGGTTTTGATTAAGACAAACTTGATAGACAATCAACCATCTTCAATTGGCTCCATAGGAATTTGGTTTGTAGTTGCATTTTTTTCATTAGGCTCAGTTATGAATTTGATTACTCCTAGCAAACCCGAGAGAATGGTATGGGGTCCTATTAATGTATTGACACTTATTGCTGTTATTTTAATAGCAATTTTCTAATGTTATCCTTACTCAAGAAGGAATAATTTGTGTGTTTCATATAAGCAGAATAATATAAAGGAGAGAATAATGATTATAGTTCTATATTTAAGCAAGTACGGAAACACTTTACAGTACGCTTCTTGGATAGCTGATGCTCTAAACGCCGAGTTAAGACCATTTACTAAGTTTCGAAAATCAGAAATATCTAATTATGATACTATTATTTTCGGAACAGGCGTATATATTGGAAAGATGAATGGTTTATCAAAAGCTCTTAAGATGTTTTCTAAAAAACCATCCATCATTTTTGCATGTGGTGGAAACTCTGGGGTCGAAGAAGAAGTAAAGAAAATCACAGATCACAATTTCACATCAAATTCGCTATTATTACATAAATTCTTTTACCTCCCTGGTGGGCTTGATTTTAACAAAGTCAAAGGTATCATGAAATTCTTTCTATCCATCGGAAAAAATTCTCTTCTAAAAAAACCAGACAAAACACAAGAGGAAATCGAATTTCTCAATGGTTTTATAAATCCTACTAATTATGTTGATGAGTTGCATATCCAACCAATTGTCGATTATGTTAGGTCAATGAAGTATAGACATTGATTTTTTGATACAAAGACCAATAACTTATCTCAAAAGAGAAAGAAAAGATTTGATGTCTTTGTAAAGTTTTGAGATGAATGTTTGTATCATAAAATCTAAAAATTATGCAAAATGTCCTCCCTTTTCTTTCGGAGGACTTTTTCAATGTCTGATATCTTCTATTTTGAGATCGGATGATTCAGTATTGTATTGAATGTTAATTTCAATGATTTGGAATGAGGTGAGTGAATTATAACGAAAACAATGAAACAATAAGTATCGTTTGT
>JAUXXX010000022.1 GCA_030684695.1 bacterium | reverse complement strand
CCAATTAGAAACAATCGAATGGCAATGATGATTACTCCATAAGCAACATGAATCAATGCTGATACATCGTAATTACGTTTGAATAAGACTACAGCATGGAAAAAGATATGTAGTAAGTAGGTAGCGATAAAAACATCATGTGACAAATACTGGTTCGAAATCAACGAAAAAAGGGCTCCCTCAGGTAGTAAAAGACCGAAAACGCCAAGTGTAATAATAATTTGCTTTACACCTCTATTAAATGAAAATAATGTAACAACCGCATGAACCAAAGAATAGATGAACATGTAGGTGAGAATACCTTCCGAAACACTTAATAAGAAACTACTGTGGAGAACGGAGTACTGAAAGATATAACCAACAAAGGTAAATGAAATTATAACCATAAGAATCATACCAACAGAATATATCTGGTCAAAATCGGGATAGGTTTTTTTAGTGAAATTTTCTGACCTTATAAAAAACAATCCTATTGCACATAATATAGTGATGATGATTGACATAGTTGCATATATGAATCCTGAATGTATCGTACTAGCAATGACAGCTACGATGGTTTGCAATGCAATACAGGCCATAAAATAGGCAAAATAGGGATTTGTGGTTGTTAATTGAACTTGATCAAGTACATATCTGATAGAAAAGTATATTAAAAAGGACATAATATTGAAAAGTAATATGATGTAGTATAAGTTCATTGGTAGTATAAACAATAGAATCAAGGAGGTTTGTACTAAGATAGATATCAAAACAAGCAAAGGAATTTTCTCTATCTTCTTGAACTTATGTATGAAGACATAACTGATATCACCAAGAATAATGACACCTGCTACTATAATTAGCACTGGAGTATGGACTATGGGGCCAAGAATCAAAGTCGGAATCAAGACACTACCTAAAATTAATACAATCCACGAAAACAACCCCAAAAACCATTGCCACCCTGTTACCTTCCACAAAGATAAATACCACCAAAATCCATTCATAAAGCGAACTATGAAATTATTCTTTTTCATAGGGTATGTAAGGAGTAATGGGGATGTCTTGTTTATTACACCTAGTTCAAAATAGATGACCAATGTGTGTTGTTCCAAAAGGGATTCGATTGGATTTGATTCATCATTTATTGAAATTGTCATTTCTTGATTAGTGAAACTCAATTGATCACTTTCGCTATCATAATTAATCCGTTGATGCTCAGTGATTGGGAGTATGACATCTATTCCCATTGCATAAATACAGTTCGTGATGACCCAAAGAGATTGTTCCGTTGAAAGACCATTTTGTTCAAATAAAGCTACACAATCAAGAAGTCCTTTTGCTATCGATTCACTCCTTTGAACACTTTCAAAGACATTGACCTGGCCCATGTACCAAAGAAACCGTTTTGCATCAAGTGCTTCTTTAGATGTTTCATTACAAAGACTCTCTAATTGATCCGTTAGAACCGATACATCTTTTAAGGAGTCATCACCTTCATACAATTTATAAATATGTCGTAAAGCAACATGAAGTTTCATGGGTTCTCCCTTCTCTTGATCTTGGTGATTTTTAAAAATATCGTTGTGATCTCTACAAAGAACTTAAAAAATCAAATTGATTTGTCAAATCATACTATTAATCTCTCTGCTTCACGATTCCTTTGGTAAATGAAAAACATAAAGGATATTCATTTTATTATAGTGTATCGGAATGGTTCAATCTTTTCAAGGGACTGAAGAATAATAATGTTTCTATACTGACATATATTTCGTAATACATGATTGGTTCCCTCGTAGGCTACTTAACATTTCAATCATGAAAGTCCAAATTCTTGAATCAATATCTTTATACTTACTGTTATTTCATTTGGACTGACGAAATGAAATATGGCCAACTCCAATAGGATATAAATTCAATTGCGATGAGCTTGATTCACACAAGCAATCTCTCAATTTACATTGTGATCGATAAAGTATTAACTCTTCCATTAAATCTTGCAGTTTGCTTACATAATTGAAAAGACATTATTTATTGAAATTATGACTTCACTATGCTATAATTCGGTAGTTTTAAAAGAGGGCAAACTATGAAAAAAATCATTCTTAAAATTAATAAACATCTATATTATGGCTGGGTTATTGCCATTGTAAGTGGAGTGGCGTTGTTCATGAGTTCTCCTGGGCAAACCTACTCTATTAGTGTCTTTATCAATGCCTATAATAAAGAGTTCCAATATTCATCAACACTCATCTCGAGTGCTTATAGCATTGCGACGACTGTTAGTGGCCTATTACTCATCTTTGTGGGCAAAGCCATTGATAAGCATGGAAACAAACGAATGATGCTTATCATTGGGGTATTACTAGCATTAACCGCCTTTTACAACAGCTTTGTATCAAGCATTATCATGATTTCCTTTGGCTTTTTCATGCTTCGCTATTTTGGACAAGGCTCGATGACACTTTTACCAAATGCTCTGGTTCCACAATGGTTTTCGAAACATCGAGCCTTCGCCATAAGCATTAGCGGGATTGGTAGTTTACTTGGTACCTTAATCGTACCTTCACTCAATCTTTGGATGATTTCATCCTATGGCTGGCAAACTGCATGGCGAATTTGGAGTATAGTCATCGCTTTATTCTTTCTCCCTTTGGTTGTTTTGTTTGTAGGTAATCAACCAGAAGACTATGGCTTAACCGTGGAAAACGAACCCCTTGATCCAAACATCGATCAAAGCACATTACTAGAAAAAATTGCAAACGAAAGTTATACACTCAAAGAAGCGTTATCCACCAAATCTTTTTGGATTGCTGGGTTTATTTCCATGCTTCCAGCGATGTTTTCTACTGGATTGACGTTTCACTTTTTTTACGATAATGAACTTAAAAAGTGTCAGTGATCAAGAATCAGCATTTATCATTGGACTCATTGCATTCCCTGCATTTTTTATCCCATTTATTGCCAAACCAGTCATTGATCGTTTTCCTGTAAAACACATCTTAAAATGTACCGTGAGCATGAGTTTACTGAGTATGGTGTTTTTACTCTTTGGTGTCATTAATTACCTGACTGCCATTGTCTTTATCTTATTTTATGGACTAGCGGTCGCCATCCAAAGCATCACCCTAAATGTATTATGGCCTAATTACTATGGTAGGGCCTCTCTTGGAAGCATTCGAAGCGTCGCAACCGTCTTTATGGTGATTGGTAGTGCCCTTGGGCCACTGCCGTTTGGATTGTCTTATGACTTAACAGGAGACTACAATATCGCAATCATTGGAAACATGGTTTTCGCATTGGTTGCGTTGTTCCTTGCCTTTTTTATTAACAAGCCACAAAAAAGTGTAAAGCATTCTACCACTCTATAAGATACCTCTATTAAATGGCATATCATTTAAATACTCCACACTTTACTTAATTCTTTTGTTAAGGAAAGTATTGGTAGTATCTATCATATTTACATTCTGAAAATATCGAATAAATTAAAAAACACAAGAGAGTAGCGAACGAAACAAACATTCGCATTTTCTTGTGTTTTTAATTGAACCTATTCAAATTGAAAAGATGAAGCAAACCAATCTAGAAATCACTTCTATACTCTTGAAACAATCAAGCTTGCAAATCCATCGAGTCGTAGTCTCTTTGCTAGACTTGTAATTACAAAATGATCTCCCTTTTGAAAAGGTTGTGAATTAATTGTCCCTGATCCTTCAATACAACTGACCAATTGATAGGACTCATTGACCATGGTTAGTGATTCTAACACATCCCAACGTTCAACGGTAAAGTACTTGTTCGAAACATATCTTGTGATTTTGTTTCTACCTAAGTACGAAAAAGGAACTTGGACCTTTTCTTCCACATGTGGAATCATGCTTACTTCAATAGCTTCCTTTATATGCAGTTGCCTTTTTTGGCCTTGGTCATCCAAACGATCATAGTCATAAAGTCGGTATGTCGTATCAGAAGATTGCTGCGACTCTAACACCATAATCCCTTTTCCAAGGGCATGAATGACTCCTGCAGGAACATTGATGAAATCGCCAGCTTTGACTGTTTTACGAACTAAAAGATCATTCCATACACCCGCATTGATTGCTTGAATAAACTCTTCTTTTGTAGAAGCGGTATGTCCATAAACAATCGATGCATTTTCTTCTGCAGCTAAGACAATCCAGCATTCTGATTTACCAGAATCAATCCCATGATCGAAAGCATAATCGTCATTGGGATGAACTTGGACAGATAAATCACTAGAGGCGTCAATGATTTTGATTAACAGTGGAAAGTGTATGGGGTGAAGACTGCCAAACAACTCTGGGTATTGTTCATAGACTTCCAATAGCGTTTTCCCAGCAAGGCTCGAATTTTTGATAATGGATTCGTTGCCAAGTCGTGCCGAAATGGCCCAGCATTCCCCGGTATGAGGACTTGGGATGTCATAACCAAACACTTCTTTTAGTTTCGTTCCGCCCCAAATTCGTTCCTGAAATTTGGGTTGTAAAAATAAGATATCCAAGATATCAACTCCTTAATGTTTGTCAAATACAAAGCGAAATGGTAGTAATGGTAGTCCATGTTCGGTATAAATATCACAACTGGGTGCGTTATCAAACAAGTACCGAATTTCCTTTGTGTCTTTTTCAATAGGGAACGTGATGGTTTGATTGCCAACACGTACATTCATAACTTCTTCAAAGGCTTGGTGATTACTAGATACTAAGATTCCTTTGAATACTCCACTCTTGGAAACAAGGGGAATTGTCGATCCCTTTATTGACAAAGTAATAAGGTCTTCTTGGATCATGTAGTCACTAACATACGGAGATAACGTATCACTCTTTTGACCATAACTATATTCTAACACACAATCTACTATACGCTTCGCTACAATTCGTTTATCTACTGGATGAATGTTATCGATTTCTCCTTGATCAATTGCAGAAACCAAGTAGACATGTGGTTCTTTTAGGGCTACTTGTTGCTGCGCAAAGCGGACAAATGGGATGGCATCGGTTTTAGCACCTGGATAGGCGTATCCGGCGATTTGAACAAGATAAAACGGCACATGAGGCATTTCAAAGGCAATACGCCAAGAAGCAATCATGGTTCTTAATGCACTTTCATAATAGCGATGATTTTCATGATCGCTTTCGCCTTGATAGTAAAGAATGGCTTTACAAGAATAGGGAATGATTCGTTTGATCATTGTGTCAAAACAGCCACTTGGTCGGTTATGATGCATTGGTCCCATGGGTAAATACGGATTGGGATACTTGCGATACGCTTCTGCATGCGCGGATGAGGCATCCAATCCTGCTTTCACCCCTTCTTCAATGACTCCATAAAAGTTCATTAACATGGGAAACTGTGTATGAAAACGTTCGGTGTATTCTGATTCCGAACGATATTTTTCAACTTCAAATTGATAGTTGTTTAAATGTCTTGATAACCGGTTGTTTCCTTGCAAGGACATCAAATCCGTCCAACTAAAAACAGACGTATCTCCCATGGCTACAGTAATGATACCAATCGGTCGTTTGGTTTCTTTAAATAGTGCAGTTGCGACCTCATAAGCAATCGCAGACATCCAAGGGATTAGTTCTAATGTCGCAAGCCCCCAAGATGGTTTATCTTGATACGCCCATGGATAGTCATGTTGTGCACCTTCATAGGGAAGTTCTGGAACTTTAAAATAACGAATCAATGGATTTGTAATCAGTTCATCATGAACGCAATCTTTGAGGACAAATGCCATGTTTGATTGCCCACCGGCAATAAAGATATCTCCAAATATACAGTCACGTAAAAGAACAACTTCTTCCAATGTAGAGATTTTCATCTCAAAGGGTTCGAAGTACTCTTGTACTGCTGGTAAACAAATGGTGAATGGCCCTACTGGGACCTCTTTTTGATAAACATAATCTAAGAATTCAACCGATATCATTTGATGAATATTACTAATACCACTGATTGTAATCTCTTGATTGATTTGAAACATCATATGATCTTGAAATAGGATTCCTAATTGAAAACGTCTTGCCATACATCCTCCAGCCCCCTAAAGGGAGGGGAAAGGAATACCCTTTCCCCTAAAACAAGTATGATTATTTAATAACGAGATTGTCGAGTGTAAGTACTCCACTATTGCCAGTTGCGGCATTGATCATAATGGAAATCGATACATGTGAATCACTTAATGCAGATACTGGAATAAATACATACGTTCCTGTTGCTGTATAAGCCACATTTCCTAAGGCACTTAATTGAGCGAATGATGCATCATATCCAAATGCTTGGAAAATGGAGTTTCCAGTAAGTGCTACACTCGTTTTTACATACATTCCAATATGAGTAGCCCCTAAGGAAATCAGTTGTGCTTTGGTCATGTTAAATCGAATACCGTTGGTAGAATTGCCATAATTGACTTGTAAAACGTTATTGCCTTCGACATCAACAAGTTGTCCATTGGCTGGTAACCAAGATGATCCAGAAATCCGGAATCCTACCAAACCAAAGTTTGCTTTAAATGCGGCGTCATCGGCATATGCCTCAAAGTCATTTAATACTTGAACCACTGATAACGTAATCGTAATCGCAGCTCCCGCTTTTCCTTGAGAGTCTACAGGTGTTATAACGATTGGATACGTACCCATCACTGGATTTTCCACATTCAATGTCCCGAAGTTAACCATTGCTTGCGTAGCGGGAATCACTCCATCTTCAGTATCACTAATCGAAATCATCGATAAAAGTGTAGGAAGCATCGACACTAGTGATTCTCCTGCTTTTAAAGTAAGTCCAGAGATGATTGCTTGATTGGCACTTGTTACTGAAGCCACAGGAGCGGCGTTAGGATAAAAATCTTGTAATAAATAAATGTTATCCCAAAGCAATTGTCCACTGGCACCACTATTGGCATTGATGACTAAGGATACTTGAGTGGTATCTGATTTTAAAGAAGAGACTGGAATGTAAACAACTGTTCCTTGACCAAGCTTAGAAAAGTCAGAAACGATGGTGGATGTAATTTCGGTATGTGTTCCACCTGCATTGTAAACAAACGCTTGGAATTTTACCATATTGGTCGTATTCGTAGCTTTGACTTGAATGGCAATGTATTGAAGATTAGCAGGAATGGAAGCTTTGGTAATCATAATCCGGATTCCATTGGTACCAACACTTCCGGATACATTGGTTTGAATGTAAGAATTGCCTTCAGAAACAACCAATAAACCATTGGTTCGAATAAACGTTCCACCACCAACGCGGAAGCCAACAATATTGTCAACTCCTGCTTGGAAAGCAGCGTCATCAGCGTATTGGTTAAAGTTGTTAAACAACACCACTGGTTCTAACGAAACGACAACTTCGATAGAAACAACCAAATCAAGTGGATTTCCTACTCCATCTGGAAGTGTTCCCAAAACGGCTTGGAAGGTGTACGATCCAGCTACGTCTTTGTTAAATCCATCTACATCGACCCAATTAGTTACTGGTACTGTGATGGAACCATTGTTGGCTAGTACGGAAGTAGGAAGTAAAGCAATGATTGCGTCTGCATTTGCATGACTGACCGATCCAACGACTCCTGCATTGAAAACAGGAATGGCATCAAAGGTAGAAATGTCATTGGTTTTTAAAGTCACTGGTACTTTGAAAGCATCTGCTGCGTTTTTAAAGGCAGAGATTTGATACACCGTAATCGAACCAGTTACAATATTATAAGATTGATTATCAAAACCAATTGCGAAATCAGTAATTTGAGAAGGATTGTATCCTGATTTTGCTAAGACATCAATCACGACCCAGCCTGATGTTCCTGGAGCTGGAATATTGACGGTATATCCATTTTGAGACCCACTCCAATACAACCAAATCGCCATTTGAGATTTATTGGTGTTATTGGTCATATAGAATGCTAAATATTTGTAATCGTTTGTAACTCCTAATGAAGTTAAAGAACTATACTTGCGAGCTAAGAACCAACCATTGTTAATGTTTTGTGGCAATTCAAGAATCATTCCACCATTGAGTGTTTCTAAAGACATCAATGCAGAAGGATTAATGTTGGATCCAGAAACACGGTTTGTCCATGCGGCTTCAAATGCGGCTTCATCAGCATAACCGAATGTTTCCACATTGAGATAATCTTTTCCAGCAGCCAATTTGTTATAGACGTGTTGAACGTTGAATGCGGAAATATAAATCTTGTTTAGAGGATCGTCACTACCAAATCCGTATTGGAATTGGAATTTCGCTCCATTGGCTAAATAGGTTGCTTTGTTCATGGTGAAATAGACATAGTAAGTTACATATTCAGAAGTAATGTTAATGGTTTGTCTTCCACCCTCAAAGGTATCCAACCAAGGTTCTTCCCACAGGGCAGAACCAATCCAAAATTCTACACTTCGTGCTTGGTCTGCTTTGATGGTAATTTCAAAGCGATACGTTTCTCCTAATGCAAAGAGTGCTTTATTCCAATCGAAGTAATTGACGATTCTTGCGGAACCGGAGTTCATGATGTTTGAAATGGTTAACACATTGTTTTCAAACGTCGCAACAGAATCACTTTGCTCAGCGGGAAGTTTCAGTAAGTCATAAATGTTATTAACGATGGGTTCTTGTTGCATCAAGAGGTCAAAATTCTTGATGTAAATAGTATTGGTTGCGTCACTTGGTAAATACCCATACATAAATTGGAACTTCGCATTGCCATTGACCATTTCTTTGTCCACGGTAAAGATAATCGAATAAGTAATGTATTCAGTCGTAACAGCAATCGATTGTACTCCACCTGTGAAGTTGTCAATCCATGGATCAACCCATAACGTAGCACCGACTCTAAAGTAAATGTCTGTAGCTTGCGCTGCTTTGACGGTTAATTCAAATTTATAGGTTTTTCCAAAGATTAAATCGGTACCTGCACCTAGGTAATACACCCATCTTGCATGATCCCAAGATTGTGTATTGGGATTGATGTTGGTAATGAGTGTTGCTCCTTCTACTGCATCATAAGTTGCACTTGAGTGAGTAGGTCCTTCGTCTGGTGTTCCTAAAGGAGTTCTAGAGTCTTCATCAAAAATAATGTCTGTCACAGAAACTTTGATCGTTTTAGAAGCAACGTTGCCAGAAGCGTCCGCAACGGTATACGTAACATTAAACACTCCCGTAACAAACACTTTGCCATTTGCGACGAATTGTGCCAATCCATCAATGGTTAATGCACTGAGTGCAATCGCTCCATCGACGTTATCTATGATACTAACGCCTTGTAGACCATCAAAACTATCTCCCACGCTAATCGCGAAATCTCCAACGCTAATGGTGGGGGCTTGTTTATCAAGGATGGTAACATCCACGGCTAAGATTGTAACATTTCCTGATTTATCAAACACGGTATAGGTTACCGTATAAACACCAGCGACATTAAAGTTTAAGCCGCCGTTTTGAACCATGCTTGGGTACACAGTGATGATGCCATCAATGGCATCTTCTACGTCAACAAGTTGTGTTAAGTTGACTTGAATGTTGGTAAATTGATCAAGAGTGGTTGGAACTCCGGATTTAACAGTAATGACTGGTCCTGTCGTATCTGCATTTTGAGCTTCTACTACTTGGACATTGAGGTCGTAAGTGGTCGTTAAATCATGGGAATCTGTTACAGAGTAGCGTACGACATAATTTCCGGCTACGTTCATATCAAGAGCCGATACATCCACACTTGGAGTTAACACAAGTCCAGACATGTCTTTAAAGACGACATAATTTGCCCACACTGGTTGGTTGGCACCTACCACAAATTTGGTAGGTAGATTTTGACCCACAACAGCTTCGACTGTGGGAGCTTCAAAATTAGTGACTACTTTGTACATCGCAACATCTTTAAATGTTGTAACGCCATCTTTTCCGATGTTCGAGTAATTTAAGTTTCCTAAATTGAGTTCAATGATAAATTCTTCTGCTCCACTGGTGGATACCAAGGTATTCAACTTGAAGTAGAATGAGAATGTTTGATACTCGTTATTAATAGCAAATAGATAATCACTTCTTCCATCAAAGTCATCAATCCAGTTATTGGCTTGATTGGACATTAAGCCCATACGGAAGCCCATGGTGCGGTTGATGGTCGTTTTGACGGTGAATGTAAATAAATACCATTGATCAACCTCTAATCCATTGGAGTTTAGTTTCGAAACTGCGCCGGCAGCGGATAACCAGTTTCCTAATGATGAAACGGTAACGATCATCGTTCCTTCGGTTGGGTTGTAGGCAATAGATGCAACTCCATCACTGGACTTGTGACTCCATTTACCATCTCCATTGTTTTGGAAATGAGGGTCGGTTAAATATCCAGCATCCACTAAGTTCCCGATGGTCACTTTTCTCGTGTATGATGCTTGATTTCCACCTTTGTCTGTTGCGGTATAAATGACATCATAAATACCTACTTCATTAAAGTTTACAGCACTAAAGTCAAGGACGATGCTAGAGGTAATGTTTCCGTCGATGTCATCCACTGCTGTAACTCCACTACGTAAAATGGCTTCAAGTTGTGCTTGTGTTCCGCCTACTTTATAGCCTGCATCTGGACGTGGAACGTTTAATACAGGGGCAATTAAGTCGCGAATTTCAGCGAATGAGTAGGAAAAATCAAAATCAAGTAGTTCTACTCCGTCTGGGGTTAAGGTAAATACTTGATCTACCAATGCACTATCAATCTTGAAGTACACGGTAAAGGTTTGTACAGAAGTTGTAACCGGCAAGACTGCATGGCTACTAGCAACACTTCCACTAAGCATGATCGCGACGTCTTTGTTTACAGCCGCCCTTGCTTGAATGGTAACCATGACATAACTAAAGTTTGCAATCGCTGCATTGATTTTCCCACCACTAATAGCGGGGGAAGTAATGGACGCTCCACCAACGATAAAGGCAGATTCTTCAATGGTTTCTTCCTCACCAAAGACAAAGTCACCAAATGTTACTGTAATCGTACGGATTTGCGTTGCGGTGTTTCCTGCTTGGTCGGTAGCGCTATACGTAAGTTGATACGTTCCAGGAAGCCATACATTAACCGCTCCACTCACACTTACTGCAACACTGCCATCTACGGTGTCGTTTGCACTCACACCAGTTTGTGGATTAAATACGTCGCCCACATAAATGGTTTTAGCTCCAACTCCAGTGATCAATGGTGCGACTCTGTCTGTAAAGACGACAGTGACTTTCCGGTTGACTGTTGTCACGTTTCCATCGTTATCGACAACCGTGTAGGTAGCGGTATAGACGCCAACTGCATTGGGATTGACAATTCCCGAATAACTAATCCGAGAGGTTAGGTTGCCATCTTCTGCATCATAGGCACTCACTCCTGCAAGCGGAATAAACGGTGAATTTCGTTCAATCGTGATGTCATCTGCACCACTAATGACCGGAGCCGTATCCGTGGTCGCCACAGTGGTTGTCGCTGTGGTCGTAGGGATCGTGGTCGTGATGGTCGTTGTTGGTGGCAGTGTGGTTGGCGCCAGAGTAGTAGGTGCCAAAGTTGTTGCACTAGAAGTCGTTGGTGTCGTTGCACTTGTTGTAGTTGTTACTGGTGCTTGCGTGGTCAAATTCGCCGATGTTGTTGTTTGACATGCGACCAAAACAAGCATCATGAAGCAAAAAATTGTTGCCCATAACACTTTCTTCATGAATTGCCTCCTCTATCTATCTCTTTAAATAACTAAGCTCAGCTTAGGAAATCCTTAAGAACCTGCAATACCGGATTTGTCGACTCCTTCGACAAACCATTTTTGAGCGAAAATATAAATGACTAATAAGGGAAGAATCGATAATAACGTCATTGCATATTGAACGCCTGTGTTATAAATGCTTGAAACAGTGTCTAGTGTTACTTTTCCTTGTGCATACATCGATCGATACATCGCAATAAAACTTTCCAGTCGCATGGGGAGTGTGGTAACACTAGAACCAAAGTACAACCTTGCTAATGTCGTTTCATTCCAGTACCACACAAACGAATACAATCCACAAATTAAGAATGCGGGAGCGGCCATCGGAATAGCGATGGTCAAAAATGTTCGAAATGGTCCGGACCCATCCATACTCGCCGCTTCAATCAACTCATGAGGAATCATCTTAAAGAATTGATAAAAGATTAAGATAAAGATGGTTTGACGAATGCCGTTCCCAACCAAAGCCGGTACCCAGAATGCTCGAATGGAATTCATCAATTGTAAATCGATGCCAAAGATCTTTAAATCGCGATACAACACAGTCGTTGGGATGTAGGTCAATACCGAAGGGATTAGAAACATTGCAATCATGAGTCCCATGAGTAGTTTCTTGAGTGGAAACTCAAATCGACCAAATCCATAGCCAATGAGCGCCGATGATACTACTGTAGCGATGGTAGGATAAATGGAGACTTGTAGGGAATCAAGGAAAGACTCCCAAAACTTCATCCACACAAATGCACTTTCAAAGTGACGTAATGTTGGATTTCGTGGAACCCACGAAATCGATGAATCCACCAAATCTTCAACACTCATTAACGACATCGACAACATCGATAACAACGGGTATAAAAAGATAAAACTAATGCCAATTAACAATAAATACAAGACGATTTTAAATAGCAAACCATCGTTGCCTCTTCTTCCAAGGAAGAGCTTTTTGAGTTGATGCTTATGAAGTAATGAATTCATGGCCCCCTCCTTATGAATATCGCTTGGAAGCTAGTTTAACCATCAAACTATAGCCTCCAATGACGAGTAATTCGATGGTGAAGAGAATCCATGACAATGCCGCTGAATACGCTCTACCATAGTTGACTTCATCGACCAATGTTCCAGCTAACGAACGGTTTTGATCCGATGACACATTGATGATTTGAACAATGGCATTGTTGGATAAATTCGAGTACACAATCGTGGTGTAAATGATATTGATGTAAAGAAGTGGAATCAATGCAGGTAAGGTTATTTTCCAAAACAATTCCCACATCGACGCCCCATCAATCTCTGCGGCTTCATACATGGACTTGTCCATTTTTTGAAGTCCCGCTAAGAAGATAAGGATTTGAACCCCCGATAACCATAAGATTAAAACAATCTTTTCAAAGGCCGATGCAACAATTTCACTAAACACTTGCGGGAAGTAATCACTTAAGATGCTCGATATCGCCCCACTCGCAATCGCTGGCACAGTAAGCAGTTGATTGCTTTGGAATCCAGCCAATAAGTTCCCGGATAATAAAATCACTGGGATAAAGAAAATCGTTCGAAATATCGCTCTTGCTTTGACCTTTTGATTGAGCATCAACGCTAAGATGAGTGCAAATACAACCACCAACGGCACAACCAAAGAAATGTCATTGATCGTGTTTAAAATTTGTGTTAAGTGGTACGGTTCACTCGTAATGATTCGTTTGAACTGGGTAAAATCTGACCATGTTCCGGTAATTTGCCAGCCAACCCCTGCGATAAAGTAGTACTTATCCGATAACGCCATCCGAATCGATTTTGATAACAACGGAATACCGATGAGTCCAAGTCCGATCAGCCATGGCATGATAAACAGCAGTCCGTAGATGGCTTGTTTGACTTTGTTGGGAAGTAATCGAAGTTTCTTGGCAAGAAACGCTAACCCACTGTAACGCATGATCTTGGTAATGATTGGTTTGATTGCATTTTTGATACAGGTAAGGATTTTTTTAAGGAATTCCCCTACGGTGAAAAAGAAGGATTTCACATCTACAATGAACTTTTTCATGAGGACACCACCAAGGAGCTTTTGGCTCCTATGCTAACGCCAGGAACTACTTCAAAAGGAGTTGCTTGATAATTGACATAGACCGTATAACCACCTGCATACACAATTTTAGCCACGCCACTGCTGATGTAGGAGTGAGACAACATATCACGTCCTCCAATGATGGATGACACTTGTTGGTTGTAAAGTCCTTGTGAAATCATGACATCTTTCCATAAGGAATATTGTGAAGTATAGATATAAGCAGAATTGGTATAACGTAGTTTATGAGTCGATTCTTTGGTAATAAAGAAACTTGGATCAATCCCATACTCAATCAAGCGTAGTCCAAACAACTCATAATCACTTACATAGTTGTAGTAAGGGGAATATTGACGCAAAGAACCATTCAGAACCAAAGATAAAAACGGAATAGAATCGGTCACATAGGCATATTTATTCGATTCAATCGGTGCTTGAACATAAGTGCTTGTGAACTTCCATAAATATGAATTAGGTTGGTCTAGTGTAAGTTTGTACATCGAAAGCATTGCAAGTTGATTCATGATCATGTCTTTTGTAGACGTTCGGTCGATGTTTTGACCATCTTGTCGAAAGGTAAACAAGGCTTTTCCAACCGTTGATAAGTACAGTGAGTCACTGTCCAATTTGGCTAAGGATTGACTGGACTTTAACACATACGCTGCGATGTCAGAAGGTGACATATAATAAGTGAATGCAAATAGTGAAGTCCGAACACTTTTGGTTTGAAATGGTGTAAAGGTAATTTTTTTAATCGCTTTGGAACCCAGTGTGGCAGAGTACGTAATCATGGGATCCATTTGAAGCGATAACTCACTTCCGATGGAATCAAGATAACGTTTCATTTCCATGAACCCTTTGGTTCCTCCAAGCAAGGACGCGGCACTGATGGTTTTTAAATTGTCATACAGTCCGCCTTGATTAAATCCTTGATATAAGACATCAATTCCTTCCAGTCCCAAATCTTTTAATTCTTGAACCATCATAATGACATCTTCATATGAGGTCATTTTCACAAAGTCCTTGCCAAACATTCCGCCTTTGTAATCAAGTCCAAGTAGTGCTAACTGGAAAGACGTTCCTTGTTTGGTCGACTGGTTAAGAAGTAATAGTTCTTGGTATTTGTTGGCCATCCCGGAGTAATTGGCATCCTCCCCAGACAAGAAATGATACTTGACTTCATAATCTCCAGTATAGGGAAGGGTATTGATCAATTGGAAGGAATCGCTGGTGTTAGAACTCGTTTGAATGCTATAACGTTCCCTTACAATCCACTTAAAGAAAGTGGTATTGATGGTATAAGCGTTGTATCCATACGGATAGGAATGAATTTCACCGTAAGCATCTCCTTTGGTCATTTGAGCCAAGAAAGCTGCTTGGTTGTATCCATGATTGACGCCAAATACTGGTGCAGATGAAGTCAGTTCATCACGTAGATAATACGTTGTTGATTCACTCCGAAACGGAGTCATTCCTTCATCAGCACCATAGATTCGTTTGGTATACGCAGTCTGACTTCGATTGTTTGTATAGCGGATAAGTGCACCCGAACCATCAGGAATCATCGAATAGCCATTGATTTCAAAATTATTCGAACCAAAGTACGGAAAGACAAAGACACCTTTTAAACGAAACTTGGTTACTTTGATGGAAGTCGTTCCATCAATGTTTAACATTGGTTTTTCAATTTGACCTTCGATGAGTGACTCTTGTGGAATGGAAACAATCAAATCTTTGTTTTCAATTTTCACTTCCACATCAAACGAAATCGCCAAATCTTTAAAATCGATTGAAACAATAAATCCGTTTTCCAATGTGTCATAATCGAAAGTCATTTGAACATTGTATCTGGTTCCACCACCACTAAAGGATCTGGAATCTTCAATTAAGATGTTGTCTAGGTTGTAATACTCAATGACGACCCCTGATTCAATGAACAATCTTGACGTTCCAGAATAACCAAGTCCTAAATAATCTGGATAGACCGAGTACCAAATATAGCCACTATGTTTGTCAATCACAGCGATTTGGAAATAACGTTCTTTGACATACAAGGCAAGATCATTATTTTCATTTTTTAAAGTATACCCTTTTCCACGAACAGTAGCGTCTGCATCTATTGGTATTACAACAGGTCTTGTGTCTTCTGCTTGCCCAAAGAAATTAGAGGTAGTCGATAAATTGTATTTGCTTTGTGTCAATATGGGATTAAAAGTGGAATGTGTGGCGAGTGCTTGAGGCAACACCATCAAACAAAGAAGCAATAACGCGAATCCGATGATCATCAAATGTTTTTTATTCACGTAAAATCACTTCCTTTATGATGTCTGTACCAAATCCAAGTACTTGGGCAATCATCAAATAAATCATGAGTAAGACCACAATCAAAATGACCATCATTAAGAAGGTTAACAAAAGATTGACAATAGTTTGAGACACCGAATAATTATGTGTTTCCTTGATGTTAAAGAATAATAATATCGCCATCCATCCCAGCATGACCGATAAGGTCATTGTGTACAAGAAAGATTCGTTGTAGGTGATGAAGTTTGAAAAAACAATCGCTAGTGGAAAGAGGATAAAAATCGGCATCATCGCACCAATGGTGTTGATGAATGTGGCTTTGAATGTCCCTTCTCCTTCCATCAAGGACGACATTAAATAATTCGCAATAATAAAGATTAAGATCGGTAACAACAACGACAATGCTTCTTTGACTAAAATGGTTTCTTCGGGAATGACATTATTAAAGATAAAACCAGTAAGCAAGATGGACAAAATATACAAGACAAATATGAGTGCAATCACAAACCACGCCGAGGTCATCGATACTTTATTCTTTGCTTTGACTTCATAACAGGCATCACTTGGATGCTTGAGGAAGTAGAACATAAAGAGGGTTTCTTTGATCAAAGGAAGTGCTAAAACGGGTGCGATCTTTTCTTGTATGGAAGAAAGCACATGAGTCTTTTTCTTCCACCATCCAAACAAAACAAGCAAAACAATGATCCCAAATAGTCCATACAACAACTCTGACATATGGTCCATCATCCACAAGTTGCGGAGTTCCCACAACGCTTCCGAATAATGCTCTTTGTCATGCGCAATTTTAAATAATTCTAATGCCAGTTCATATTCTTCGTTCATCAAATGTCCAAGTCCCTTGCCCCGGTAAGCCATATCCAGCATCGAGTTATAACGCAACACTTCATTCCAAACATCAATGGATTCAATGTATCTGGCTTGATTGTACAAATCGAGTGCTTCATGTACTTGAGCAGCGAATGGCGTTTGACGAAAGACTTGAATCGAATTTCTCGAAGAATGGTCATCGAGAACATACAAATTGTTATTGGAATCAATCGCAATTGCGGAAGCAGATAAGAATAATCCTAACTTATCCAGGCCTGTGCCTTTTCCGCCAAAGAGGAATAAGAGATTGCCTTGATTGTCATATTCGGCGATGAAGCCTGCCGATGTAACTGCATAGACATTCCCAACACGACCCGGTGTTACATCGACAATATCGGTAAAGACAAACATCAAATCTTTGAAATAATTGACCCCACCAATGTTGACCTTTTTGATGTTATCACCTAAGGAATTGGTCGTTTGCTTTTGAGTGACGGTATAAAAGTATCCACTCGGATCAGCGGCGATGTTTAAAACCGGAGATGGAATATTTTTGGTTAAATAGACCGATTCATTGTTTTGATAAAGGATACGTTGAATCCGTTCCCCTAAGGTAATTTCTACTTTATTGGAGGCAAAGTAATTGATGAAGCGATTGTTTTCATTGATCATCAATACCCCAGAAGTCGTTCCTTCATTGACCACATACATCGTTTTATTGGCATCCACTGCAATTTTCATCGGACGGAAGATAAACCCATCTTGTGTCAGCAACGGTGAACTTGGAGTGGAATACGTATGAATCAAGGAAATGGCTTCAAAGGTCAGTGTTTTGGTTTTATCAAAGGCATAGACATAAATCGCACCCAAATCCGTAGCGACATTGCCATATCCATAATCCGCAACATAAATCAAGTCATCAACCACTGTAATTCCAAGAGGTTTGATCAAGTGATCCGTTCCAAAACTATGTAAAAGTGTTAAATCTTGGTTTAAGATGACAATTCGTTTGTTTCCCGTATCGGCAATGTACAAATAGTCGTCTGAATCAATAAACAAATCTTTGGCTGATTTGAGTGTGGAACCGTCACTAAGCATCCGGAGCATAAACATGGCTTCGTACGCTTCGTTTGTTTCTGCAAGACGGTTGTTTCGGTCAACTGTATAGGTTTTATACGCCGACATCGCTTCTACTTGAGGAACGTTTGTGAACAACGATAGGGATGAAAGTAAGGCAATAACAAGCAATAAACACCATTTTTTGATTGTCATATTATTTAATCCCCGAGTGAGCCATGGTGTTCATTACACTGTTTTGCAAGATGATAAACAGTAAGATGTTGGGTACAAACATAATCAAGCTCGCAGCCGCGCTCATCCCTTGTGCAGCGATGGAGCTTGTATTATAGGTTAAAGTAGAAAAATAGAATGGTAATGTACGCAGTGCTTCTTGTTTGATGTAAAGTTCACTGGTTTCCATGTTGTTCCAACTGTTTTGGAAGGCAAGGATGGCAACGGTGGCGAGTGCTGGCTTGACCAAAGGCAAGACCACACGCCAGTAAATTTGCCATTTGTTCGCTCCATCAATGATCGAAGCTTCATACAATTCTCTTGGGACTTGATCCATAAATTGTTTGACTAAGAAGACACCCACTGGCATTGCTAACAAAGGTATGATATGTGCCAGCATTGAATTGGTGATTCCTAAGTTCGACATCACAATAAAACGTGGTACGGCTACTGCCAAAGGTACAATCATAATCGCAATTTGATTTAATAAAAACAACGTGTTTTTAATCTTGTATTTCAAGAACGAAAAGGAAAATGCTGCTAATGAACCAATTAACATCGATAATCCGATGACCGATGCACTCGAAATCAAACTATTGAAGAAATAGCGTCCAAACGATACTCCGGTTTGCGATGCTGCTAAGAATAAGTTCTCGAAGTTATCCAATGTCAAACGTGAGGCAAAAATTCTAGGAGGATAGGCATATAGCTCGCTTAAAGGTTTAAACGCATGCGAGAAGATATAAATGAGTGGTAGTAGAGTCACTACTAAAAACGGGACTAAAAGCATAAAAAACTTGATTTGCGACTTGTGGAACCGGCTGGGATTGATCATCGTACCTAAGAATTTGGCACGACGGTTGCGACGAGCTCGTTTGTACTTGCGGATGATTTTTTCCGTTTTTGTCAGCGGTAGTTTATATGAATTCATCGAACTCACCCCTTCTCCGAAAAGAGTTTAGTTGCGAGTTTGTTAAACGAAAAGACCAATAGCAATAACAATACCGATAACGCCGATGCATAACCCATTTCATATCGAGCAAAGCCGTAATCGGCCATGTGGTCGACAATCAACCACCCTGCAAATTGTGGAGGTGGGATAGACCCTGATAAAGCCGAAGCCAACCCTGCAGCGTTGAACGTTCCAACAATGGCCATCACTGCTCCAAACAACATCTGCGGTTTCATGGAAGGGATGGTAATATAAAAGATTTCTTGCCATCTGGACTTCATTCCATCGACATAAGCGGCTTCATACAAATCTTTATTGATGTTTAAAATCCCTGACATCATCGCTAAGAACCCAACCGACATCGATGACCAAATACCCACAAAGATCATAATGCCAAAAATCATTTGAGAGTTTTGAAGCCATTGAACGGGTTCATTGATGAATCCAAGACTTAATAACAAATAGTTCAAATATCCTCTAGAATCTCCTGAAAATAACACCCGCCAAATAACAGCCATTAAGACGCCGTTGGTCAAGGAAGGAGAGTATAAAATAATCGCGACAATCGTCCGAACACGGTGTGTTAATTGTGCCAAGACCCACGCCATGAAAAACGATAATCCATAACTACCAGGTCCAATGATGAGTGCATATTTTAAGGTATTGGGTAAGGCATATTGCATGAAGTCATTGTCTTGTGTAAAGATCGCGACATAGTTTTCAAGTCCGACCCATGTTGGAAAATTAATGGTATCGTAATAGGTGAGTGACAATAAAATTGAGATGACAATCAAGAGCACGACCAGTGTGAAAAAAACCAACAAATAGGGCATCACAAATAAATACGAACTATTCCATTTGAACTGCTTTGGTTTTAAATTCACCATCGTGTTTGATTTATTCATCGCTTGTATAATCCTTCTTAATCCAGTCTGAAATGTTGGAGTTCATTGGCACAATGTAGAGCTTTCCGGATGGGTTGGTGGAAGTATAATAGCCAAATTCATTAAACTTACGTGCAAGTTCTCGGTTCACCCGAGGAATCGATTCATTGATCGCCACAGAGACATTCATCCGTTCAATCACAATCTTGTTCCAAATGCTTGAAAGCTCCCGTTCGACAATATAAGACCCAGGAGTAATTCCAGGAATTCTTGACCAAGCGGCTTGGGCAATGATGGGTTCTTTGATTTGATTTTCCCAAACAGAAGATACCAAGGCATCCATGTTTGCCGAAAGAATCAAGTACTTTTCTCCAAGCGAGGTTTTGATGTTTTGCATAAACTTAATCTGAGTTTGAGTGGAATTCCACCATTTGATTAATTCCCATCCTTGTGTTAGTTTATCGGAATTATCAAATAGAATCGATGTTTTTCCATAGGTGGTGGACCAACGCTGTACTTCTCCTGACTCTTCATTAAACATGCCAGGAATGACACTTACGCCCCATTGTCCGGATAGCTCGGGAGCGGCGTACTTTAATTGTAAATACAAATCAATGGTTGAAATGCCAATGGGCATACTACCACTTCGAAAATGTTCGAAGAAGGATGACACTTGAAGTGGAAGATTATGAACCGTAAATAGATCGGTCATGAACTGAATGGACTGAATGGTTTTGACATCTCGTAAAGACGAAGATGCTCCCAATTCACTATAAATTTCGCCGCCCATTTGGTAAATCAATGGCGACACAAATCCATAACCTTTAAACGCACCATCTCCCCCTAATGGGTGGAAAAAGTTCATTTGATGGCTTTGTAAAATAGGAAGTAAATGAATGACGTCTTGCCACGTATTGGGAACAGAAATGTCCAAATAATTTAAGATATCTGTGCGATAAAATAACAAAAATACACTTTGGGTTTCTGGAATGCCATACACCCCATCTTCAAAAATTACTGGTGTAAAGTTATTGGCATAATAATGTTTGGTTACTTCATCAAAATCTGGAAACTTGGAAAGGTCTGCTAACATTCCCCTCAGGGCATACGCATACGGATTCCAACTATCAATGGATAAGACCACATCGGGATTGTCATTGGTCGCATTGGACAAGACAATCTTAGCTGGATTGGTCATAATCGAAGCTTTGACTTTGATGCCAGTTCGGGTTGTAAAATCTTGATCAATCATGCTTTGAATGATATCTAAGTACAAACTTGATTGTCCGACCCAGACATCAAGGGTATCTTCATCGATGCCGATATCGTTGTATCTGGCATCAAAAAACGAATAGAAGAAACTCTTTACTCCATCCCACAGTCTGGCAAAAAAGGATGCTGTTGGAAAAGGAAGTTCTTGACCTTGATATAAATAAATTCTATCCACCGATAAGGGCGAAGACATGAGTGCAGAGATGGCGTTCCCAATCAATTGATAGCTGGACCCGCTTCCTTCACTAAACTCTTGTAGTTTCGAACCAATCTTGTTGGGAAGTTTCGCCACGCGTCGTAATTGCTTCGCAGCTACATTGAGTGTGGAGACTTCAGCAGCGACATTTAAACCTTGATCAAGAGAATTGATCTCTTCATAGATGGTTTCTAATTCTGTAGCGAAGGTTTCTAAGGTTTGCTTGAGATTGGGAATGTATCTGAGAATGTTCCAATCAATTGCATCGTCTTTGTTTCCGCCAGTAATGGTTTTTACTAATAAACTAATCGAACTAATTTCATCTTTCATCGAGTTAAGTCGGTTCATGATATCAGCATACGGATGTGTTGTGGATTCAAACGTTAACGTATGGACACCCGCTTCTAAGTAAAATAAGAAGGGTTGATTGTTGATGCCTAAGGTCACATTTTCCCATCGTTTGGTGGAATCAAAGAAATACCCCGATATTTCTTGAAACAAAATTTGTCCATCGATGTAGATATTCTTTGCACTAGCAATTCCAGAATTAGATCCTTTTAGCACTTTGAATGCCATTTGATAATCGCCTGTTGTGGCGATTTCAAAGGTATAGCTTACCGACATTCCACCACGGGACATCGAGTTTCCATCGAGTTGATTTAAAACGGTAAATTTATGAGTATATGGTGTCATGGAAGGTTCTTTGTAATAGCTCGATTTGATTTCCAAATCGTTCTTGATATCAAAACTTTCTCCTTCAATGATGACCATGTTTTTTTCTGCATTAGTGGGATTAATCGGGACTTGCTGACGATACTCTTGATAACTAGGTAGAGCCGTTGATCCCTTGATGTGAAACGCTCCAATGTATAAAGAAGTATTAAGAGCTTTAATCGAAATAGTATTATCTCCTGCTTCAAGCAAGAATTGATATGGGCCAACACTAGATGATAAATAATCATCCGCAAAGTAAGTGGTCCATTCATTGATAGACTCTGCATCTGGTAACAACTCGTTACCATAGCGATTGTACCTGCGATTTTCTTCCAAAGGAATCATTTCCCAGGCAACGGGTAGTTCTAAATCTGATGCTTCATTAAACAATGACTTTCCGTTGATTTGTAGCTTGATCGAAGGAATGGAATAAAATGCTTCTGGAATATAGAAATCAAATCCAATGGCATAAAGAGCTGTTTGAGCAACGTTGACTTGGATGAACAATTCATCGTTTTTATTCAAAAATGCAACGTACTCTGGGTCAGAGATTGATTTTTGAGTGAATGTTAGATGGGGGTTTAAACCAACAAAATCTACGAGTTCAAACTGTTGTTGGGACATGGTTGATACAGAATATTGTGCCTTCCATTCTTGAAGCTTTCGGTAATAGGTATTGTCCCGAAACGAGCTCACGGAGACTGGTTGAGAAGAATTTATTCCTCCAAACGCAGCGAAAACAGTCGAAATTCGAACCACTCCGACTAAATAAAATATCAAAACTGAAATAGCAATGACAACGAGTTTTTTCATGTTGCCCCCTTGTTGGGGGCCGCTACGAAGTCGTAGCGGCCGTTAAGAATTGTTGTTTGATATATTTGTTTATTTCAAATCGCGAATCATTTGATCTAACGTATTTCTAGCATTTTGATAAGCAATCATCACTTCTACTTGAAGCAATTCCATAATGGCTGCGTATGTGGTCTGTCCAATCATCGTTTGATACAAGTATGAATATGCCACCGAATCGGCTTCATCCCAACCAACGACTTCTTTATTGACCCAGTAAGCCCCATTTCTTAATGACTCAATGAACTCAGGACTTACAAATCCCGGAGCGGTGATTCCATAAGGGATGGCGCTCCACACTTTGTTTACGCCAAAGCCATCAATGCCGTAATCTACAACTGGATATCCATAGTTGTTCGCGGAAATATACACTTGATCGGCGTAATCTTTAAACAATTGGAAACGAGTTAAAAGACCTTCTTCGCTGTACGTCATCCATTTTAGGAATTGATATGCTGCTGCTTTATGTAACGAAGTAGACGCTACTCCTGCGATGTCTGTGTTTCCACCGGTTACTCCGTTGGGTCCAGGATAAATATCCCATTCAAACAACATTTGGCTAAAGTAATTCTTCGCGCTCCATGAAGCATCTCTCCACATCGCTACTTTGCCATTATAAGTGGGTTCAAAGGAAGAAGACAAATACCGTTCTTCTAATTGTGCTGCGGATAATCCAGGAACACAATACCCTCCATTGACTGCATCAGTTAATAACGTCATCGCCGATAAGAACACGGGATCGTTAAAATTAAATTGATTGCCATCATACGAGAAACTTTGCCATTTTTTAGCCGCAATGAGTTCTTCATTGGAGGTAGCTGCGGCGATTTTTAAAACTTTTGGTAATTCACGATTGTAAAAAGAACAGCCATACATTCCCATGATATGTGTATTTTCATTGGTGGTTGCTTGGGCGATGGACGCCATTTGTTGATACGTCCAGTCATATCCGGGGATATTTACTCCCGCAGCGTCTAAAATATCAAGATTGACAATCCACATGGTAGGATAAATCATGGTTGGAATCGCATAACGTTTGCCATTATACATTCCTAATTCTTTCACAGAATCAAATAAGAATTGAGTATCTGGATCATTGTTGTAGTAATCCGATATGTTAGCCAAAATGTTAAAAGGCAAGAAACTAGCCAAGCGATTCACTAAGAACACATCTGGCAGAGTATTGGATTCCACTGCTGCGATGAAATTAGAATCCCATTCTTCACTAGAAGCCCCCATCATTTGAAACTCAACCGTAATGTTGGGATACTTCGCCATAAATGCATTCACCATTAAACTTTCGATTGTGACGATGTCAGCGGATGTATGTTGCCAGGTGGCGTACTTTAACGTAATCTTTTGCTCGGTCCAGTCTGGAATTCCATTTCCATTGGCATCCCAAAACGAGGATTGAGTGGGTTTTGTAGTGGTAGGCGACCCCGTAGAACTAGTCGTTGGAAGTGTTGAAGACGAGTTAGAAGACTGTGTGGTAGACGATGAACTTGAAGATTGAGTCGTCGTTGAACCTGGATTTCCTGAAGAGGATTGGGTCGTTAGATTGCTAGATGTAACTTGTGTGGATGGATTGGCTGTCGTGGTTTGACAACCCACAAGGGCGATAAAGGCCAAACCAAAAACCATAAATAGCAGTGCTTTTTTCATTAGTAGACTCCTTTTTATATTAGATTCGTTTGAGAATAAACGCGTAATCTTCTTGAAGGGATGGTATGGTTAAGGAAAAATTTGATGAAGTAATGTTTATGGTATGGATGGAAGTGATCACTCCTGTAAACGTATCAAACACGGTGAGTTGGTATAATCCATTGGTGAGTGGAATTACAATCGTTGCGTCAAGAATGGGTTCTGGTGTTTTATTCCAGTAGTTCCATTGATGATGGTAAACGTATCCATAAATCGCATCTTGAGTATGATATCCCATGATTTTTGCATTCGTATGTGAACTGGTAATTTGGTTATTTTCATGCAAGTAGCTATGGGTTTTATTCCCAAGATCAAGATACTTGGCATATGCCCCCGCACCTTGAAAACGGTCCCACATGTTGAATGCTTCAATCCAGGAATCCCACCACCAATGGTGAGCACTTCCTGCCCCAGACATCATTCCTCCCCATGCGGCTTGACGAATGGTTACACCCGTATAGTCCGTATGATAACTTGTGGATCCTGATTGCCAATTAATGCCAATTTCTCCAAAAAACATCGGTTTTTGATACCTGTTCCACAGTGTTCTTGTTTCATCTATGAGTTTTTGATAAAAGTGGACATCACTAAACCCATAACTATGAACTGCCCCAAAATCCATGGAAGGAAGTGTGTAAGCAGCGGTTCCAAATGTATATTTATACGATGTAGATACCATGTGTTTAAAAGGGTCGTGTTGTTTGATAAAAGTTGCCATTTCACTGTGCCATTGGGTTACAGCGATGGCTGAATAAGAATCTATCCAATCAACTTCGTTGAACAACTCCCAAGCAAAGAGATGATCACTATACCCGTACCGACTAATGATGTATAACAATTCGTTTTTGTACCACTTCTTCGCTTCTGCGTTATAGAAGAATTGAATGGGGAAGTCTAACATCCCACCTTTGGCTTTGTTATACACATTTTCTGACCATTCTGGATTGGTTACTGCACTAAACTGTCCATGGTTTAATAAAGTAAGCATAATATAAACGTCGTATTCTTTGGCTCTTTGAAAGACATGATCCAAACGAATGGCAATGTTTTGTCTGGTCTCAAAATTTGAATAACTATCTTTATGAAGTGAAAATGACCAGTTTGCCATCCAAATACGGGCATAATTTCCATTGTTTTCGTTTAGTTTTTTAAACCAGTTGGCATAATCGTGCGATGCAAGTGTCGTGGACCACCATGCGAGGTTTAAACCCATGGGCATGTAAGTGGTCCCGTTTTCAAAAATGAAGTTTTTATTGTTTACTGTATCGACACTTACTTTTCCTTTGACTTCTTCGATAGCTTCCAGGACTTCAAACGATCCTGCCTTTGTTTGGATGATTTCGCCATCAAGGAGTACTTCTAGCGTAAACTGATAACTTCCCGCTACTTTAGGGGTATAACGTACTCTGTAATGGTGAAAGGAATCCACCAACCAACGAAGAGTTTCTTGACCACCAACATAATAGCCATCTTGATTGATGCTTCCGCCTACAATTCGTAAATCTTGATAAGGTCGAAACCAAAAAGCATAAATGGTTTGAGCTTCGTCTATTGGATTTTTCAGTTGAACTCGAAGCGAGATTTGTGAATAATCGTAAGGATTGTATAAGGTTTGAATCACCAAAGAATCAACAGGTTCATAAAAAGCAATCTCAAACAATTCCCCGACCATTCCTTGTCCAGGTAAGTATTCAAATCTATCGATGATGGTTCGTTGATTCGTTGTAGATGGAGTCAAAGTGGTCACCGTCGTTTCTTGAGTTGTCGTTATCGTTGAAGTATTTGTTTGGGTGGATGGGACCGAAGTGTTGGATGAATTTGTCGAAGTACTCGAAGTCGTGGTGGTAGAGATGGTTGTTTGACAAGAAACAATACTCAAACTTAATAACAACATCACCACTACAACGAACATTTTTCTGACAATCATCTGCCAATCTCTTGGTCGCGACCAACACTTTCGTGATTATTTTTGATGTATTCCACCAACGATTCCACTTCGGTATAAGCAAGTGCTACATACGAATCCGCCGCACCATAATAAATTGCAATTCTGCCAGTTGCTGGATCTTGAAGAGTGGCGCAAGGGAAAACGACATTGGGCACAAACCCAACTTCTTCGTAAGGCATTTCTGGAGTGAGTAAATAGTTTTTACAACGATACTTGACAATCGATGGTTCATTAATATCTAAAATCGCTGCCCCCATGGAATAGACATACCCATTGCATGTATTACAAACTCCATGATAAAACAGCAACCAGCCTTCGCTTGTTTCGATTGGCGCAGGTCCTCCGCCAATCTTTAATCCTTGCCACCATCCATTGCCACCACGTTCCATGACATGACGATGTTTTCCCCAAAAGACCAAATCAGGACTTTCAGACATGAAGATATCCCCAAAGGGGGTATGACCATTGTCGGATGCTCTGGATAAGATCCGGTAGTTTCCATTGATCTTTCGTGGAAACAAAACCCCGTTGCGATTAAATGGAATAAATGGATTTTCGAAGCGAACAAAGGTTTTAAAATCTAACGTTCTTGCTAAGCCGATGGCAGGGCCATGGGCTTCTGTACACCAGACGACATAATACATGTCTTCAATCTTAATGACGCGAGGATCATACGCATAATAAGGATTCCAGGATTTTCCTTGTTCGTCCACCATTTGTAGTTGCTTGTTTTCAAACACCCAGTCCACTCCATTATCACTTCTTCCCACACGTAAATGAGGAAGCGTTGCGATGGTTTCTGCACGGAAAACACCGATGAAGGTGTTGTTTTCCCAAGGAACGATTGCACTATTAAAGATTCTAGCAATTCCGTCAACGGGATTGCGTTTTACAATTGGATTCTTTGAAGACCGCCAAATCACCGCATCGCTTTTGGCAGGACGTGGCTCCCAAGGCATATGGGGTAAAGCTTCACCGAACATTTGAATTTTTGACATTTTGTCACCTCATGGTTATGGATTAGTAGTTTACTTTTTCGATGGATACTGCAATATCTTGATAAAAATTAGGGAGGGTCACCATCAACAAACTTCCTTGTTGATAGGTGATTTGTTGATTAAATAAAAGCGTTCCATTGGCTGTTGAATAGGCTTTGAAGACATAGTCTCCAAATGGGAGCGAAGGAATCGACAGAGTCACTCCACTTTTTAATCCCACAGAATCATTGAATAATGTATAGGAAACATCAAAGATGTATAAATATACTCGTTGATCAACTTTATAACCTAAATATCCACAAAGACTGGCACTTAAGGATACATTAGCCAAACTAGAGGTACTGGATTGCAGCATTGCATAGCTTTCACCCACTAAATTCATCTGATTGGCAAATCGTGAAACGGGTAGGTATGTGGAGTAGGCATCGAATTTATCAATCCATGACTCCCACCACCAGTTCATTCCACTTCCGCCACCGCCCCCCATCAATCCTCCCCATAACGCTTGGGATAATGTAATGTTTTTAGGGTCTTTGGCAAACTGGTCCGTTCCTGAATTTCCACTATAGCCAATTTCACTATACATAATCGGTTTTTGAAATGCTAAGTAGCCGGTGTTTTGTTTGGGAGGTAGTGTTTGAACATGGTTGAAAATGCCATAATTATGTACATTCACATAATCAATGCTATCAAGACGAAATACGCTATACGTACTGGATAAAAACGAATCGCCTTTGGTGGAAGTGGTAATCATGTGTTGGTTGGGATCAATTGAACGAATAAACTGAGCCATTTCATCATGCCACGCTGTTCCCGAAACTGCATTATAAGATTCAATCCAGTCCACTTCATTGAATAGTTCAAAGCTCATGATATGGTCGCTATACCCATAGCGAGCAATCAAATAACGCAATTGGTTTTTAAAATTGTCTTTTGCAAAATCAGAAGTGAAGAACAATCCTGGATTATCAAAATACTTTGAGTAGGGATTCACTCCATATCTTGAGGTATACCATGTGTTTGTCGAATTTGGCCACATCGGATTGACTTCTTTGGAAAACATTCCATGATGCAATAAACAAAGTTGAATGTATATGCCTTCTTCATCCGCAAAATTGAGTGTTTGATCCAAAGAGTATAAGTTGGGCAGACGCGTATCATACTTCATAATATCGTCCCAAAATGGGGAAAAGCCCCACGCCGCTAACCAAACTCTGGCATAATTCATTTCGGCTTGACCCATTTGGTTAAACCAATATTTATAATCATAATGAAGACGATCTTTGGATGTGTACCACGCCACGTTTTGACCAACAGGATGAAAACTTTTTCCGGATTCAAAACTAAAATGGCGAGTAGCGTTTGGATTTACTTGTAAAAATCCTTGAAAAGATTCATCCATGGTTTCGCTGACTTCAAAGAGTTTTGTCATCGTTTGAATGATGACTCCATCCACTTCTAAGTAAAAAGTCGCTTGATAAACTCCACTTTCTTTTGGCAAGTAGCGAAACCGAAACTCAGGACGCCCATTGGCCAACAATAACACTTTTACGTCATAATCATGTAGTTTATCATTGACGGTTCCTTCTAAATTTCTTGTTGGATTCATCATGATGCTTTGAAGATTTTCGATGTATTGTTGAAACCAAAAGCTACTAACTCGTACTTCTTTTAAAGAAGGGGTTTTAATGTGAGCATATAAATGGATTTCTTGGTAATCATAAACATTGGACACTTGTACTCTCATGGCATCATATGTGAGATGTGTTGCGAAAAATTCAATTTTTTTGCCAACAACCAATTCGGTACTATCCAAGACAATGTCTGCTATCATACTTGATAACTGTTTGGTATTGACTACCAAGATATCAAACCCAAAGCAGTCATCCTGAACACAAAATTCTACCCTTTGGTTTCCTAACACACTGGAATCATAAGCAACAATCATGTCTTCAGTAATGGAAATGCGGTTGATAATCGTTCCAAGATGATTACGTATTTGTAATAGGGCACCAGTAATATCGAGATCTTCTCCGACCAAGTATTGTGTCTTATTGGGAGGAATCACGGTATGTCCACTGGATACAATGACATCAATGGTTGCTTGAATGTCTTCTGAGAAGTAGACAGTAACTTGTACAAGTCCAACCTGATGAGCTGTAATTTTGCCTTCTAAAGAAATACTTGCAATGGCATCATTGGAACTGAAGTATTGAATCAACGCCACTTCACTTGGCAGTAAGTTGGTAAAGACCACTGGAATGTCTTTGGTTGATTGCACCAATTGCACCACTTGACTTTGAGAAAATGTGATTTCAAGATTGGATGGAGAAGTGGTGATGGATGAATCAACTGTGGTAGGAGTCAGTGAAGTCATAGTACTTAACGTTGTGCTGAGACTTGATGTACTTGACGTTGAAGAAGTGGGAGGAATGGATGTTGAAGTCGTGGTGTTGATGGAGTCCGTAGTAGATTGACAAGCCACAATACCAACAAGAAACAAACTCATCAGCACGAAGAATAGAATTTTTTTAGTCATGGAGTCTCCTATGATACTTGGTCAAGGCGTAAGTCTTTTACTGAAAATCGCTCAATGATCGTTCCAGGTACTAAGATCCGGTCGTAGGTCCGTTGAGGATTCGCAATTTTCTTGGTAATCACTTTCACTGCAGTAGAAACCATTTTGTCAATGTTGTGGTCTACGGTTGTGATTTGTGGGTCTACAAGGGTTGAATACAAGCTGTTGTCAAAGCCGACGACAGAACAATCATCTGGCACCTTTTTCCCAGCTTTTTTTAGTTCTTGAACCAAGGAATACGCTACTTGATCACAGTTACAAACAAATGCAGTAGGTAAATCTTCTGGTAGTTGTAAAGTAATTAATCGGCCATGATCATCACGGTCTTCGATTACATATTCTTTACGAAGTGATATTTCGTTTTCTATCAAGGATTTGTAATATCCCAAATAACGATCTTGAATGGAGGAAGTTGCCATAATCGATCCAACATAGGCGATTTTTTTATGTCCTTTTGATACAAGTAAGTTTGTAAGGGAATATCCTGAGAAAAAGTTATCTGCTGTAATCGAATCAATTTTTGCGTTTTTTACATAAAAATCAAAGAATACAGAAGGAACTTGTAAGGACTCAATCATTTGTAAATAATCACATTGTAATTGACCTAGGACAATGAGCCCATCGACTTTTTTCTCGTTATAACAACGTGGGGAGGAAGCGTTTAACTCGCTGGTCTCGGTAATGATTTCCATAATCCCAGAGATGGAATAATCATCTAACTTACGAATGATTTCTCCAGAAACATAAAAATAATACGCTTCTTTGTCCATAATGAATTTTTCAGAGATTAAGATTCCAATATTAAATTGTCGATCGGTTTTCAAACTCCGAGCAGAATTGTTAATCCGGTATCCGAGCTTATGCGCTACTTCTTTTACTTTCACGCGTAATTCTTCAGAAACACCTTCTTTATCAGAAAGTGCTTTGGATACCGAAACTTTTGAAATTCCTAATTCATTGGCAATATCAAGCATGTTAATTTTATCTTTCATGAAATCCTCCTACAAATAGGTGTCTACTAAAGAACGAAGCTGCAATCCATTTACGAACTCTTCTATTGAATCATTCCAAGGAACTTCTACAAAAATTGGTTTATTGGGAAACAAGTGGAAGTATTGGTCTGAGGCGCGGATATCGTGTATGTTGTGACCAATTTCAACATACTTTGCCAAGGTGTCTGTTGATAACTCCATGGTTAATGTTTGATCTTGAAGATGGATAAGAGTTTTGATTTGTGGTTTTTTTAAAGAAAGATGTTTATCAGGGACAAACGACACTTGGTTTGATACACGTTGACCACTTTTGTTAGTAAACTCGACAACCAACACTTTGTCCATGAGTTGACTGTATTCAAGGGTGGTTGAGAAGTGGTCCACTATTGCAGAAGTTTGAGGAAGAATTACGACTTCATGGGATCGCTCTTCTATGATGATTCCATCCACATCCATCCACTTAAGATGGATGGCTCCCTGAATTTCTTGTAAAGATTCGTTGGAAAGGTGAATGTTGGCTTGATTGGCTGTCTCTTCAATGGAGAGTAGCACATCCGAAAAAAACTTCTTCGAGTGATAATATAGTGCTTTCGGACGATGAAAATAATCAATGCTTGACCAAGAAGCCACAGGATAACAATCATTCAATTGCCAATAAACCGCTCCCATGCATTGTCCACGAAATCTTCGCCAATGCTCAACTCCATACCGAATGCCTTCGGCTTGGATGAGTTGAGATACATATAGAAGCGAATTAAAATCTTTGGGATACTGAAACATCTTTCCTATATAATTTAATATCTTATCGTTGGCTGTATTGTTCTTTTGGTGTACTTCCATTACATATGAAAAGATATTTCGGTCCATTTCTTTGGTAAATGTTTCTACGGTTTTTAGAGCTGGAAAGGATTGAATACCAAACTCACTCATAAATCTGGGAAAGTAATGACGATAATAATGAATAGGTTCGTTGTTATGCCATACTCCCCAGTAATGCATGTCTCCAAAATGGTCACTATTTGATCCTTCAAACGGTGTTTTTCCACTTGATGGAGAAGAGACCCAGTATGTTATTTGTGGTGCGTAGGTGGAAACAATGGGTTGAATGGTGGTAACGTATTGGCGAATGTAATAATCTTTACTACGTTCTAAGGATGGCACATTCCAATGTTCAATCGCTGTTTCGTTTTCGTTGTTTCCACAAATGAGTGCCAAACATGCATGATGACGAATCCGAATTAGATTGTCTTTTATTTCCACTTTCATCGTATCGACAAAATCAACATCATCCATGTCATATACCGAGCAAGCAAACATCAAATCTTGCCATACTAACAGTCCTAATTCATCACAGATGTCATAAAAGTAATCCTCTGGATAAATGCCTCCTCCCCATACTCGAATCATGTTGTGGGAAGCTTCTTTGGCTAGTGTAAGTAAATCTCTTGTAAGCAGTTTACTGGTTCTTGATAATAGGTTATCTTCAGGGATGTAATTCGCTCCCCGAGCAAAGATTTCAATGCCGTTACAAACAAATGTAAAACTTTGCCCGTAGGTATCGTCTTGACGTTTGACTACAATTTCCCTCAATCCAATGCGTTTGGATTGCATGTCGATTTTAACTCCGTTGGAAAACAACATACAATCGATGGTATAGAGTTCTTGTGCTCCATATCCACAAGGGTACCATTTCTTCGCATCATGAATCATGACATCAAAAGTTGGTGACCCTATGACAGGAAACATGCTTGAATGGACAATACTTCCTTGTGAATCTTTGATAATGCATAACAAATCAAGCGGTGCATCCACCCTTGTTTCAAGTAGTGGAGTGATACGTAAAAAGACGTTATCTTCTTGATGAATTTGATGAATCATCAACGAATCAATCCTCGATTGATGGATGGTTTCTAGGTAAATACTTCTCCAAATTCCACCATCAGGTAGTTTAGGACCCCAGTCCCATCCCAACATGGAACTTCCCTTGCGTAAGTGGATGTATCCTTTGATGGTATCTTTGTTTTGAAATAAGGGATAGGTTCGATTTTGCTCTTTTTGTTTCATAAATTGGATCGGAGATAAAATATCGATGCGAATATGATTGACTCCTACACGCAATTCTTTAGTCACATCAATTCGATACGTTCGGTGCATATTGTTTGTCGATGCAATATGTTCCTTATTCAAATAAACATTTGCTAAGGTATCCAACCCTTCACAAACCAAAACAGTTTGTAAAGAGTCATCGATTGTGTTGATTTCAAACGTACGTTCATAAGAAAAATCGTGTTCCATCAGTGCACAAACCTTAAACTCATTGTCACGATAAAACGGATCTTCAATTAGGTTGTTTCGTAAAAGGTCCCCATAAATAGAACCAGGAACCATCCCTTCACAAGTAATGGATAAGGATGGAGAGGATAATGTCCAAGTTCCGTGCAAGAAGTGTTTTTTCATGGATAGTCGACCTTTGCTTTCTTTGAATTATGCGGGATAAGTAATCATTTCACGGGTGATTTCTCTGCCGGTAAGGGTATGTATGAGTGTTGCCAATGCTTGAGCTACATTCATGCTCGTTCCTACATTGGGATGATAATTGGATCCATATGGGTTGGGTGCTGTTCCAGCAGCTTCCATTTGGAATGGAACACAGACCGTTTCTCCGATGGTTTGATTGGCTAATTGGATGGCTTGATTGGTAAATCCACCAAGTGTAGAAGC
This sequence comes from bacterium, assembly GCA_030684695.1. Taxonomy (GTDB): domain Bacteria; phylum Bacillota_I; class Bacilli_A; order Izemoplasmatales; family Hujiaoplasmataceae; genus JAUXXX01. The sequence goes on along the minus strand of JAUXXX010000022.1, from coordinate 3,206 downwards.
TTCTCCCATCAATCCATAAGCAACGATAATCACTGCATTGGGATATTGATTGTTTAACAGGACAAGAAACGCGGAATAATCGGCGATGAATCTCGAAACTAACGCTGCTTTTTGCTCAGTGTTCATCGAATTATACCCACTGGAGTTAAAGTCATTGGTTCCTAAATTAACTACTACAACATCAGGAACATAATCGCTATGGTTCCAAGTCCCTGGTGTAGTAAAGACGGTATTGGCATCATTGATTGCAAAGTATTGGTACGCAGCGGGAATGTTTTGGGTTTCGTTGATGGCTCCCCCTGTGTTATATCCTCTCGAAACTCCCCATCCACTCGAAGAGAAGATCGAGGTTTCAGCATCAAGTAAGTACGATGTTAAGTACGCAAACGCCAGCAATCCATGAGAGTTCGCACTCGATTTGCTGACACTTGAAGATCCAAGATTTCCATATCCTGTCGAAGAGGAAGCAGCGATGTACTGGATTCTAAAGTTTTTTGCTAACGGTGGGGTGGAAAAAATCCCATCCGTTGATAATTGCATTAACGAAGTATTCGAATCAATTGCTTCGCTTCGCTTTAACACCTTGACGGTATGAAATCCTTCAGGGAGTCCGGAAACTAACGTATATTCTTCAATGTTTTGATTTAGTACAATGGTAGTTCCCTTGGTGGGATCTTCTTCTCCATCTATAAAAACCACAAGGTAGGCTTGTTTTGAAAGATTAGATGAATTGGACGCCTTGAAAATAGCTTTGAGCTCAGTGCCATAAAATGTCACTTCAAACCCACTTGCAGTAAAGAAAAAGTAGCGTGTAGCGTCTTGGTCGTTGTAATATGTTCTTCCGATAAAACGAATCTTGGTAGGATCATTAAGTAGTTCTTCTGACAATACGCTGACCGCATTTTTGTCAAAGATGGCTTGTTCTAATGGGTACGTGATGCTTGAATCGTTAAATCCAGGAGCGGTTGCTTTGATGGAAAAGCGATAAGTTCCTGGTTCTAAGAGTAATAATAAATCAAAACCTGAGGATACAAAAAACTCTTTGACCAATTGGTCTTGTGTATCATAAACATACAACCGATACTTCGTAGCCGATGGTACACTTTCAAACGTGATGATGGATCCTTCTATTTGAATACCCGATACACTCGATAATGTAGGTTGAGTGGAAGTCATCGTGGTTGTCGATGTAGTAGGCAATAAAGTGGTAGATGATGTCGTTAAAATTGTGGTTGGTGAGGTGGATTGAGTCGTTGGTGTATTAGTTGTTGGTAAAGTGGTGGAAGAAATCGTTGTTTCACTAGTACTTGAAAGCAAAGAACTAGTGGTAGTCGTTTGTAGTAAAGTGGTCTGACAAGCACCGATGACAGATGCAAATAGAACCAACAAAACCATTGAAAAAATCTTTTTCATTTTGAGTCCTCCGTTTTTGTAACTTAACCGATAACCTTATTATATTCGAGATGATTCAATAATGCAAGATAGCCCTTACATTTTTTTGCAAATTTCTATTCAAATAAAAAAACCCTCTAGGAAGAATCCTAAAGGGGGGATAAATTTACAATTGATTGTGGATCATGCCTTGCAATAATTCTTCAAAATCACAGGTTGCGACACATACTGTCTTGTCCGCAGCACCATAGTACACATACAAGATTCCATCTTTGACAACATTTCCTGTAGGGAATACACAACCATTGTATACTCCTCTTGCTTCATAGTCTTGATCGGGTACCATAATGGGTTCTTTGGTTCTAGCCAGAATCTTATCTGGGTGAACCAAGTCCATTAACACCGCACCAACCCGGTAGGATTGGTCTTCTTCACAAACTCCATGAACAATCATAAACCATCCATAAGGTGTTTTTAACGGTGGACATGATCCACCAATCTTTTTGGACTCCCACCAATATTCACCCTTCATTAAAAGCTTTCTTGTTGGCCATTCCATTAAATCATCGGAAAATGAAATCCAAATCGCAGCACGCATATTTTCATATCCTTCTCCACAAGCATACATCGGACGAGAAATCCGAACAAACTTTCCATTGATTCGTTCCGGAAAAATGTACACATCACGGTCGTCATCCCTCGTATCGGTAATGCGACCTAGTTTTTTGTAATGGATGAAGTCTTGGGTAATGGCAAGATAGGTTACCGTATTGTTCCAGCGTAAGAATACTGGGCCATCGACTGGAGGATTAAACCAAGGCTTGGGTTCATTCAGCCAATATCGTCCAGGAGCATAAGGTCTAGCGGCATAAGTTAAGTAATACCACTCACCCATTTTGACCAAACGAGGATCTTCAACACATCCGCCATCTTCTCCATTGTAGTCAGGTTCTAAAACAGGATGATCCAATTGTCGTTCAAAATGAAATCCATCTTTGGACGTTGCAAGTCCCAAATAGATGTAGTGCTCGAGTGTATCGCCAGCTGCACGATACAGCATGACAAATTCTTGTTTTTCCTCGTCATAAATCACTGCAGGATTTAAGACAACGAGATTTTCCCATTCGTTTTTTTGATTGGGAGAGAGGATGGGGTTCAGTGGGGATTTGATTAGTTTCATGTGGTATTCTCCTTCGATAAGTGATGGCTCTACGTATAATCATATCAAAAAAAATGATACATGCAAGCAAGAAAAATGACAATTTATACTATAATTTTTAAAGGAATTGTGCAATGTTTATATAAACATTATCGCAAAATTTAACAAAAAAGGCACTCCAAAGGGAATGCCTAGATTGAATCTATATTCGACGCACAATTATTTCTTGAACGGTTTTTGAGCAGGTTTTACTTCTGGTTTTGCTGCTGGTTTTACTTCTGGTTTAGCAACTGGTTTTACTTCTGGTTTTGCTGCTGGTTTCACTTCTGGTTTTTTGAATTCTGGTTTTTTGTCCATGATAGAGTCCTCCTTTCGTTCATCATTTCATTGGGCTTCCCACTTCAGGGGAGTCCAAGGAGATGATGACTTTCCACACCTTCATTATACGCTGATTTATGTGGTTTGCAAGTCACAATTGATGACTTTCGAACAAGATTTGACGAAACTTTTTTTTATGTAAATTTATACGTTTTTGTAAGGAAAATTCTTCCAAAAATCAGTGTATTTTGTGTTTAAAATTAAGGCAATTCGATCATGTTTTGTTGACTTGTACTTATCTGTTTATTTTTCTTTTTAAGTTCCTAATTCTCATTTG
>JAUXXX010000008.1 GCA_030684695.1 bacterium | reverse complement strand
AATGGCACTCATTTTGAAACACAAAGGAAATCGAAATGTCTACATCGTTGGTTCCACGAATGTGGGTAAATCTAAAATAATCAATCAAATTTTACGACGCTACATGGGGCATCCCGTAGATGTTGTAACAGTTTCAAATACCCCTGGGACCACCATTGGAATGGTTGGATTTCCATTAAATGATGGAACGGTTATTTTTGATACTCCTGGTGTCATCAATAAGCATCAATACACCCATTACTTGACACGGTCTAGCTATAAGTTAACGATGCCCAAAAAAGAAATTAAACCTTTAGTCTTCCAATTGGATGAAGGCCAAACATTATTTTTTGGTGGTTTAGCAAGACTGGATATTATTAGTGGTGAAACGGGAGATAAAGTCAATGTCACCACGTATTTTGCGAATACCCTAAACGTTCATCGAACAAAAACAGAACGAGCAGATAGTTTATACGAGACAAAATTGTACTCGTTGTTAACACCACCATTTGCAGAAACTGAAAAAGTACCTAAATGGGTGTTCCATGAGTTTAAAATGCGAGACAACTTAAAATACGATATCGTCTTTTCAGGACTGGGATTCGTGACCATGCGCGGACCATTCAATGTACGTGCTCATGCGCCTTTCGTTGTAGGTGTCTATGTCCGTCCAGCCATCATTTAACAAGATGATTTCAATTGACTCATTACGTACGATGATTTCAAACCGTTTGGTCGCAAAAGGCGGAGCCAATCGGTTTTCGCACATTTTAGGGGTAGAAGAGCTTTGTGCACAGTTGGCTTCGTTGTATGGAGTTGATGAATCTAAAGCTCGAATTGCAGCACTACTGCATGATTCAACGAAGTATGACTCAGAAGAAGAGCATATAGTAAGAATTGTTCGTTCGTTTGCCGCCAAAGAATTAGCCATCTGGCCGAAACCATTTTGGCATTGTTTGTCGGCCGTCGATTATGCAAAAGTCGATTGCTACATTGAAGATGAAGATATCCACAACGCCATTTTGTATCATGGAAGCGCACGTCCAAACATGTCCACACTCGAACTTATTTTGTATGTCGCAGATTACGCAGAACCCACTCGATCATTTCCCAATGAGCACATTCGTGACATTGCAAGAAATGACTTATTGGCAGCATTTATTCAAACACTACAAGAAATCGTCCACCACGAACAGTCCCTAGGACATCAGTTGATGGATATTACCTTAAAGGCGCTTTCCTTTTACCAATCCCATTTAGGAGGAACTACATGAGTTCTATCATTGAAACCATTGTAAAAACATTATCAGGATTAAAATTAACCGATATTATTGTCTATGATTTTCGTACCTATTCCCCATTGTTTGATTATGTTGTCATTGCGACAGGATCTTCAGAAAGACAAGTTGGCGCATCCGTTCACCACATGAGAGATGCTCTTGGCCCCATGGTTGAGAGAATCAGAATAGAAGGTGCAGAAGAGAGTCGCTGGATCTTATTTGATTTGGGAGATGTGCTAGTCAATGTAATGCATAAAGAAGAACGGGAGTATTACGGACTAGAAAAATTGTTCATTGAACGACCACGGTTAACGTTGGACGTATAACGATGGATTATGAAGTCTTAGCAGAGTTTTATGACTCTTTTATCGATCCTGATGTATATGAAACCTATCTTGATTTATTAGATCAATATACTTCATTAGGAACAATTCTTGATATTGGTTGTGGAACCGGAACCTTATCTTTGGAACTAGCGAAACGGGGTTATCACGTTTGCGCAACGGATTTATCCAATGAAATGGTTCAGATTGTGAACTATCGAGCGTATCAAGAAGAAGTTACACTCGATATTTTTGTTTACGATATGCTAGATCCCCTGAATGACCACTTTGATAGTGTAATTGCATCCATGGATGTTATCAACCATCTTGCTTCTTTAGAAGACGTTGAATTTGGTCTTCAAAATATCTATGATTCACTAAACAATCACGGGGTTTTTATTTTTGACATTTTATCCGCTGAATACATTGATATGTTGGATGGATATGTCGAAGATGATCAGGAGTTCAAGTTTCATTGGGAATGTAAAAAAGGAACAGGGGAGCACTCCATTGTTCACCACATTACTGTTCATGATGAATCTTCGGACCACCAGATCACGATTTATGAGGAAACCCATGATTTAGTTGAGTATGAGACCATTGCAAAACGAATAGGGTTTCAAATCATTGACAAAAGAGTTTTTTCAGAACGCACCATTTTAGTGCTTCAAAAAAATATCTAAAAGAAATCAAGTCTAATTATCGTAGTATGTTTATGAGGTGAAATCATGAACATACTGAAGCGATACGGAGGCTTTTTTTTATTGGTTATTTCCATCTTTTTAATGATTGGAACGAATGTGTTGTTTCAATCAAGAGAAGACGTTCCATTTACCACTTCATCAACAACAAACACTTCAACTAATTCATCACAAGCAAAACCAGCATCCACTTCCACTTCAAAAAAGGTTTATGTGGAGATCAAAGGAGAAGTCCGCTTTCCAGGGGTCTATTATGTAGTGGAAGGAACAAGATTGTTTGAAGTGATTCAATTGGCAGGAGGCCAGAAATCAACTGCGGATAGTTCCTCAATCAATTTATCGATTCCTGTCTATGATACGATGGTTGTGGTGATTCCTTCGCTTGTAAAAGTAACTACCACATCAAATGTGACTCCTTCAACCAATTCGACCACATCATCGATCATTGGCGCCACAACTAGCGGAATGATTACTGTTTTATTAACTGGAGAAGTCCAAATACCTGGCAGTTATCAAGTCTATAAAACGACAACCATTGCTCAGTTGATTGCTTTGGCAGGTGGAGTAACAACAAGAGCGGACATGAGTAAAATTGATGGTTCCAAAACAATCGGACTCGTTACTTCTATCCATATTCCCTCGTTATCTGGAAGTGGGTTACCTCCATTAATCAACATCAATAGTGCGAACTTAGAAGAGTTAGCCACCTTACCTGGGATTGGATACATTATCGGCCAACGAATCATTGATTATCGCTCAGAACATGGTCCGTTTGATACGATTGAAGAAATCAAGAACGTTTCGGGAATTAAAGAAGCAGTGTATGAAAAAATTAAAGGCTTTATTACAGTCTGAAGCGGGCAGCTATTTTTATATAGCTGTGAGTGTGTTTTTTGGAATGATGATGACCAAGCATCTATGGATGATTGTCGTATATGGCGTTTTACTCTTTCGATTATGGAAGCATCACAAAACAATATGCAAATTATCCGTAGTGATACTATTGGTCATGGGATTTCGAGCATTGCAACTAACAAGCATGTATCAAACGGGCTTACCTTCCACCCAAAAGGGAGTTGTTGTTGATAAAACAACAGACACCATCGTTGTTCGCCACGGATGTACTCAATCCTCTTGGTTTCTACCATCCCCAGAAAAGTATGAAGTAGGGATGGTTGTTCAAGCAAACTTGAAAAGAAAGGTTCATGATGTTATGAATCTTGAACATGGATTTCATTATGATATGTATCTAATCAGTCAACAAAGTATGGGGTCTTACTTTGCAAGTGGTGTAGAAATCATCGACAAACGATTTGTGAGTGAATCACTTCGTGAAGCTATGGATTCGTACCTACAATCCACGTTTGAAGAACGAGTTGTTCCCTATTTACAGTATATGTTGCTAGGAGACAATCAAGAAATTACTTTGGATATCAAGGAAGCTGTTTCGATGCTTGGAATTATGCATTTATTTGCAATTAGTGGAATGCACTTAACACTGATACTAGGAGCAATGAAGTGGGGGTGGAATCGGTTGTTTTTACCAACACATCACTTCTGGATGATTCAAGTCTTATTCTTGCTTTTTTACAATATATTAACTGGCTGGACCATCTCCTTGTTCAGAGCAAGCGTTTTGTCGTTTTTATGTACGTCTTCATTGGCCAAAACATACTCAAAAATCGATATGGTCAGTATGGTAGGAATCTTGATGTTGGTATATAATCCATATTTTATTACTAGAGTTGGCTTTATATTAAGTTTCTTAATGACTTTTGTACTGTTACTACTCCCCCAAAAGAAAGAACAGTCCTATTTGAATTCAACTATCAAATTATCGATTGCTGCCTTTTGCTTTACATTACCCATCATTTCAATTTACCAATCCGGTGTCAGTTTGTTTCAAATTCCAATCAATGTTCTTTACACCTTATTTGTTGTGTTTATGTTTTTACCGATGTCGATATTAACGCTGGTTTTTCCACCTTTACAACACATTTTCTATGTACTGATACAGTTCTTTGAGCAATCGACACGCTTCGTTTCATCCCATGTTTGGACGATGTCGTTTACGATGAATCAGTTTGAAATAGTGATTATTTTCTATGTCATGCTTGGGTATTTGTGGTCGAAGAAGCATTCCTTGCGGCAAGCGCTTCAATTGGTTAGCTTATTATTATTTTTAGTACTTTTACCACTCCTTAAGATAGAAAGCATGTATAAAACAAGGGTATCGGTACTAGACATCAACCAAGGAGATGCTATATTGATTCAATCGTTTGGATGTAATATGCTCATCGATACAGGAAACCAAGACTCATTACATCGTCTTCAAAAGCATCTCAAATCCATCAACATCATTCATCTTGATGCATTGGTCATCACACATATGCATCAAGATCATTATGGAGAAGCTATCCATTTATTATCCACGTTAGACATCGAAACTGTATATGCATCAAGTCCATTCCTACATACGGAAAAAATTCCACAAATTATCCCCCAAGATGGCGATTTCATAAAATGTGGAATATTAGAATTTAAGGTGTGGAATAGTCATCATTTTTCAACAAATGAGAACAATAACTCTCTTGTTCTAGGCGGACTAATTGATGGACTTTATTGGCTTTTTATGGCCGATGCAGAAAAGCAAGTGGAGTTTGAGTTGATTACAAAAAAGATTCCACCTGTCGATATTCTAAAAGTAGGTCATCATGGCTCAAGCACATCTTCAACCGAGGAGTTCATAAAATTTATACAGCCAAAGGAAGCCATCATCTCAGTAGGGTTATACAACTCATTTTCTCATCCTTCTGTCGAAGTAATCAATCGTTTGAATCAATATACCAATCATCTCTATCGAACAGACCAGGATGGGACGTTGTTATATGAAACCTATTTTGGAGGAATATTGTGTATACGAAAACAAATTATACTTCAAGATTGGACGTGGTGGGATCGGTGGAAGAATACTCAAATTTGTTGATGATATGTTCGAAAGTGTAGATCCATGGTATAATAATCATGGTGATGTTATGGAGAATCGATTGGTTATTTTGTATGGATTAGATACGTATCGAATCAAACAAAGAACAATACATTATTTGGAAAAGTCACAAATTGATGAAGCGGATACTCAAGTATTTGATTTAGATGAGTGGAATGTAGATGAACTTGTGAATGCTTCGATGACCATTCCGTTTTTTAGTGATAAAAAAGCCGTTGTAGGCTTAAATGCTTTTTTCCTTGCGGGTCAAAAAGGAGCGAAAGATACCTTTCACGATGTGGACTATTTGTACCGTTATTTTGCATCTCCAAGTGAGTCTACACTGTTAATTCTTCAAGTACCTGGTGATAAATTATCGATTCCTAAACCAATCATGGCCTTGCTAGATTTAAACGCAGAAGTCGAAAAATTTGATATATCGAACAAGTATGACCTCTATGAAATAGCACGTGTTTTGTTTCAAAAGGAACAACTTTCCATTACCCCAGATGCGTTAGAGGAACTGGTGAATCGAAGTGATGAGTCCGCGATTTTGATGGAAAAAGAAATCGAAAAGATTTCCACGTATGCAATGGGTTCTTCGGTGATTACCATTGATATGATTCAAACATTGACGCCCAAAAATCTGGAAGATAATGTATTTGAGTTGGTGAACCAACTTGTTTCACGAAATATTAAACAGGGATTACGAATGTTAGCGGATTTATCGAAAATGAATGTTGATCCGACTGTCATATTATCAGCACTAGCCAATAAGTTTTTAGAAATCGCTCATGCAAAAGCACTCCTAAAACAAAAAACATCTCAAGAAGAGATGATGAAGTATTTTGGGTATTCCAAAGGACGCATGTATTATGTTCAAAAAAATGCCAATGAAGTACCAATGGAATTGTTAACGAAATGCATCAACGATTTAGAACAAATCGATTATAAAATAAAGAGTGGTCAAATGGACAAAAAGCTTGCTCTCGAACTGTTTATTCTAGGTCTATAAAAACAAAAAAAGCCGATTTCGGCTTTTTTATTTTTGCAGGTCTCTAAGCAAGAGCGTTTACTTTTAAAGATAAGCGCGATTTTTGTCTTGCAGCGTAGTTTTTGTGATGAACTCCTTTTGCAACCGCTTTGTCGAGTTTCATGTATGCAAAAGCGAGCGCTTCGGTGGCGGCTGCTTTGTCATTTTTAGCGACGGCTACTTCTACATTCTTTAATGCGGTTTTGAGCGAAGATTTGAACGAAGAGTTTGCCAAACGACGTTTTTCGTTGGTCAAGTTACGTTTCATTTGCGACTTAATATTTGCCATTGTTGTCACCTCCATCGATATTAGCGTATCTATTTTATCAAATTTTAGATGAAATTGCAAGATTGAAGTTACATTAATTTCATCACATCTCTACAATTAAAAAAACACCTCGCTTAATGCCTTGAGCATTTCATATTCGAACGTTTTTATTCGCTGGTTTGTGCCAAAAATAGAGAATATTGAGGTGTCTCGACTACCTTATCTATGATATAATGTTCAATGGATTAAAGCAATACCAATTGATTACTACTCTACATACTGGGAGAAAAATTCATGCCGATGAACAACACGAGGAAACAAGCAGGATACAAATACAAGGATGTTTTAACCAACCATCCAAATAGATCCCAGTTTGAACGAGATTTATCAGCCATTTATGCATCCAATACTTTATCTTGTGACCACTCATTTGTTGGTCTAATTAACATTGATAATTTTAAGTTAGTAAATCATACATACAGCTATTTGTTTGGAGATCAACTACTGATCAAAATGATACACCGACTCAATCAAATCCCAGAGATTAAGAATTTTGTATACCGATTTGGTGGAGATGAGTTTGCATTCATTGTAGACAATAAACATGGTGAACACATTTTCGAAATTGCCCAAAAAATTACATATGTGCTCGATCTCCCCTTCGAAATTGAAGGAAAAGAATTATCCATTACTGTTAGCATGGGTCTTGTCTACATGAAAGAAGGAGAACAATCTGTAATGGAGTTACTCCGCAAGCTCAATCTTGCGGTGAATGAATGTAAAAGTTCAGGGAAGAATAAATTCGTACTATACGATTCCTTTATGAAAAAGAATTATGAAGATACACTTACATTAGAAGTTGCATTAAAAAAAGCAGTGAAGTCAGGATTTGATGAGTTTGATGTCGTATTTCAGCCAATCATCGATGCCACAAATGGCGAAATAAGTTCAGCGGAAGCATTGATGAGGTGGAATTCTGTTGAACTAGGGGTTGTTCCTCCAGTTCGATTCATTCCCGTTGCAGAAACATCAGGAATGATTATCTTACTTGGAAAATATATCCTTGATCGCTCCTTGCGTCAAGTAAAAGAATGGCTGGATGCGAAGCTTGATATAAGTGTTTCTGTCAACTTCTCTGTTTTGCAAATGTTACAAAGCGATCTAATCTCTAGCGTAATGGAAGCCCTTCAACTTTACAAGGTACCTGCAAAATACTTGACCATTGAAATTACTGAGAGTTTAATCATCAATGATATTACGAGAGTGATTGAAATCCTAAATGCGTTAAGGGGTATCGGAGTCCGGATTGCCATTGATGATTTTGGGACGGGATATTCATCACTAAATCATTTACGCAGGCTGCCACTTGATTACGTGAAGATTGATCGAAGTTTTATCTTCAATATTGAGTTTGACCCTTATACTCTCGCGTTTATAGATACCATTACAAAGTTTTGTCACTTCAAGAATACGAAAGTTTGTTGCGAAGGAATTGAGACCATTACCCAGCGAAAAATGTTGGAAAATATTGATGTTGACTTCTTACAAGGCTATTTATTCTCAAAGCCAATCTCTGCTCTTGAGTTTTGTAATCTTCTAAAAAGATAATCAAACATTAATCACACGATTTGGTGTGATTTATTGTTTTTTATGATTCTATAGCAGTGAATACATCACATAATATTCCGAAATATGATATAATAGTTATAGCATTTTTTGGGGGGTGAGACGATGTCTAAAGCAATACGTTTGGAAACTGCTTCAAATCCACAAAAGGATTTTTTGATTGGGTCCGGAGGTTTATGCTTACGTGGTAAACTTCATGATCATGAAGTACTTGAATCTCTTGTAATCACCTTTGAAGATCTATACGTCAACGAAAATGAGCAAACATCTAAAGTGAAATTACCCAACCCATTTCCGATTCGCATAACTCTTAACCATCTTCCATTTCTTAGAAATGAGCAACGGATTATTTTCCATAAGCAACGATTTGATGTAGACACCGGATTATTCGAAGTACAAAACACCTATGCAACTCACCATGGAAAAGTTCACGAAAAACTTCAACTAATGATTGACCAAAAACAAGAAAATCAATTCTTACTTAATTACAGCATTTCCGCAGATGAATCTCAACATGTAATGATTCAAAGTGGAATGTTTTCCACCCCCATTGAAGCGCGCTTTGAAACAAGAGAGAATTGCTTGCTTTGGAAATGTGAAGCAATGAAAAAAGGAACCAAAATCATGATTGCAGAAGCCATGCAAACGAATTTTGGGTATCCATTCGATATAAAAAGCAATGAAAATGGCAGTTATCGTGAGTATGAATTCACCACAGAACCCCATCAGGAATATTCCTTTACGAAAGTGATTCTGATGAGTCATTCCGATAAAGCGGCATTTGACAATCCAGTTTTACGTCTCGAACGGACGCTAAAAAAAGGAATAGAAGGCATCGAAAAAACCAATCAGGTTTTTTGGAAAAATGCATGGAAAAACAGTGGAATCGAGATCAAAGGAGATGAAGCGTCTAGCGCTGGATTAAAGCAATCCATTTATCGCTTGATTTCTGTTCGTCCCACAACTGATCGGTTATTACAAGATACTTTATTGGCTTCTGGCTCAGCCCAGACCAAACCATGGTTTGATTGTGTTGAACTTGAACTCTTTCATTTTTATATCAATACCGACTCTGAAGCTGCTAAGCATATTGTTATGAGGTTGGTTTCTTACCTAGAAGTAGCAAAAGAGTCCGCAACTGAACTTGGATTTCTTGGCGCATACTATTCAAAGAAAACCTATCCTCCTGGAATACTTGATCTATATCATACAGCCATAGTTGGCAAACGAATCAAAGACTATGTTGATCGCAGTGGAGATTATTCCGTCTATGAAATGGGTGGGTTACTTGTCATGATTGAAACCGCACGGTTTCTTTTGGCACAGTTATCGAAGGATGGACAGTTAAAACAAGTAGTTACTAATGATATTTACCACCCTGTGGTGGATAATGAGGCCAGGACAAACTATGCAGTATACGCATTGTTTGAAGCGGTGGTTGAAGCGCTAGAATCAACAAGAGAAACCAACAAGTTGTTTTACCAACGTTTTACAACCGTTCATGACGCTAAAAGAGAAGTCACTAGTTATAAACATGCTTTAACAAAACTCTTCTTACCAGTACCAGATCATCGAGGAATCATTCCTCCTTTTGATGGATTTGAGAAGTTGAAACCTCTCGATGTTCATAAAGAACTGGATACCATTCCACAAAACCAACGAACTCACTATCAAGTGTTGGAATGGCCAAGTATCTTTGATGTCATCATGATGTATCCTGACCGCTTCTTGAAGCAACAAGTGAAGGCAACATTTGAGTATTATGTAGCCAAATTAGCCAATCGTTCCTTGCTTGGAAATCTTTTGCAAGCAATCATTGGCCATCAATTTGAACTATCAAAACAAGGATATCTTGAGTTTTTGCAATCCATTCAAATCAAAGCTTTGGCACCACATCAGTCGGTGATTGAAGATGTTCGAATCATGGATGCATTTGCTTATTTCATGGTGGTCAGTGGCTATGCTGGGATTCGCTTTAAATCCATGTATGGAAAAGCCACATCCAGTTTACCGTCCTCGATTAGCTCCCTACGTTTTCGTCTGCAACACCGTTCCAAAGTGGCATTGATTAAAATAGGGAAAGAAAGAACCGAATGGACTTGGGAAACATAAGACTTCAGTGAAATGTATCCGTTTACTTCTTGACAATTAACGAACACATCGATACTATGAATACGACTTACTCATGCAGGAGAATTTATGAATAAAAATAACAGCAATACGGTTGCCATTGTCCTCATTGTTCTTGGGTTACTAATTTTATTAAACCGACTGAATGTTCTCACTTTTTCGGTACTTTTTAATGGATGGTGGACATTATTATTAATTGTTCCCGCCATCCTCAGTATTTCAAAAAAAGGGTTTCAAACCGGTAATTCTGTCTTGCTTGCACTTGGTATCATCTTCTTTTTGGATGAACGAGGCTTGAATTTATCAGGTTACTTAGTTCCGATATTATTAGTCGTTATTGGGGTTGCCTTATTTTTGAAGAAGGTATAATCGAGTACCTACAACTATGAAGATGAACGGACAAAATGATGAGATTACCCATCATTTTTTTTGAGAAAAGAGGAGATTGTATGATATCGTTTTATGTGTCAAAGAAATTTCATCATTGCTCCTTTCTCATGTTTTTGGAACATTTTCACTTATCAAAAAAACATATTTTCTGGATTTTATCCACTCAGCGAGCGTCTATGGACTCTGTCCCTTGTGAGGCAAAGACGATATTATTCGAAGGAAAAACCATTGATTTTGATTTAAATGAGGAAGAAACTACTCCGTTTATCCCAACATATGGAAGGCTTCAAATTTTATATGAAGACCAAGATGTCTTGGTCATCAATAAGCCCTCTAAGAAGATTATTTATCCAGATGATCCTTTAAAAACCGGAACCGTGGTCAACGATGTACTTGGCTATTACCAACGATTGCAGATAATAGGTCCTGTTCGATATCTCCATCGACTCGATAAAGACACAACAGGATGTTTCATCATTGCTAAACATTTATTGGCTCACAGTAAGTTAAGCAACGAATGGGATCATCAAACCACCAAAAGAACCTACCTTGCAGTTGTAGAGGGTAGAATCATCCCTGATGCAGGTGTCATTGAAGAGCCGATTGGGAAAGACCGACATCGTCAAAACTCGTACCTTGTCTTACCCAATGGACTCCAAGCCAAAACCACCTATACCGTATTAAAACGAAAACAAAAATTCACGCTCGTAGCGTTTCAATTGCACACAGGAAGAACCCATCAGATTCGTGTTCATAGTGCACATATGGGTCACCCTATTGTGGGAGACCAACAATATGGTTCAAAGCACGATTCAAATCTTTGCTTACATTCGTGGAAACTTGCATTCCTTTCTCCATCAACTAACGAGTTAATTGAGATTACAGCACCCACCCCACCATCCATTTTACAATTGTTCCCCCAATAGAAAAGAGGCTTTTTATGGAAATTAGAAATATCGCTATCATCGCTCACGTCGATCATGGCAAAACGACTTTAGTCGATAGTATGTTAAAGCAATCACATGCATATCGAGACACGTTAAAAGTGAATGAACGAGCAATGGATACTAACCAACTCGAACGTGAAAGAGGCATCACGATTTTAGCCAAAACTACGGCAATTTCTTTTGGAAACGTCAAAATTAATATTTTGGATACTCCTGGACATGCTGATTTTGGCGGTGAAGTCGAACGAATTATGAATATGGTGGACGGAGTATTGTTGGTTGTGGATGCAGTAGAAGGCACCATGCCCCAAACGAGATTCGTTTTAAAAAGAGCTCTCGAAGCAGGGGTAAAACCGATTTGTGTTGTGAATAAAATTGACCGTGCGATGGCAAGACCTGTGCAAGTCCTCGATGAAGTCCTAGAGTTATTTATTGATTTAGGAGCCAACGATGAACAACTGGACTTTCCTGTTATTTACGCTTCTGGAATCCAAGGTAAATCCAGTTTTGAACCATTTTTATCCGACAATGATACGATGATTCCCTTGTTTGAGACCATTTTGAAGCATATTCCATCCCCAAGTACCGAAATTGATAAGCCCCTCATCTTTCAACCATCCTTACTTGATTACAATGATTACGTTGGTCGCATGGGCATTGGCCGAATTCATCAAGGAACGATGAAAGTCAATGAGATGGTCAGTGTGGTACGATTAGATGGAACGATAAAAACATTCCGCATTCAAAAGCTGTTTGGCTATTTTGGCCTAGATCGCATAGAAATTCAAGAAGGATATGCCGGAGATATCGTTGCTATTTCAGGTTTAGCGGATATCTTTGTTGGAGAAACCATCTGTGACATCGGTCAAGAAATCCAACTACCGTTGATTACCATTTCTGAACCCACCGTTGAAATGACATTTGGAACGAATACCTCCCCATTTTCTGGAAAAGAAGGTAAGTTTGTTACCTCAACAAAAATTGATGAGCGTTTGTTTAAAGAAACCGAACGAGATGTTGCATTAAAAGTTAGACGTACAGACGCAGCCGAAAAATGGATTGTCTCAGGTAGAGGCGAACTCCATTTAGGAATTTTAATTGAGAACATGCGCCGTGAAGGGTTTGAGTTTGAAGTTTCTCAAGCCAAAGTAATTACCAAAATGATCAATGGTGTACTGTGTGAACCATTTGAGTCTGTTCAAGTCGATACGCCCAACGAATTTGTCGGTGGCGTTATTGAATTATTAGGGGAACGCTCTGGAATGCTGAAAACACTTCATCCAGGACCCACTCAAACAAGAATTATGTATGAAATGCCATCAAGAGGCTTAATTGGTTTTATGACAGACTTCTTAACAACAACCAAAGGATATGGATTGATCAATCACTTGTTTTTAGAATATCGTCCTATGGATAACTTAGTCATTGGAAAACGCAAGTTTGGCGTTTTGGTATCGGTGGAATCTGGTGTTACCACTTCCTATGCATTGGGCGGGTTAGAAGAACGCGGCACAATGTTCGTGGAACCACGGGTACAAGTATACGAAGGAATGATCATTGGCGAATGTAACCGAGAAAGTGATTTGGCAGTAAACGCGACCAGAGAAAAACAAATGACCAATACCAGATCGTCCACAAAAGACTTTACTGTCGTTCTAAAACGTCCCAGAAGAATGTCACTAGAAATGTGCTTAGATTACATCAACGAAGATGAATTAGTTGAAATCACACCCAAATCCATTCGCATCCGCAAGCGGATTTTAGACACCAATGGACGCAAAAAAACCGACTCTAGAAAAGATCGTTAACTAGCGAGTTTTCTCAAATTGTGGTTGGTCTTTGCATGAATTTATTGTATAATTAGTTCGGATATTTTCCTTAGGAGGAACTCTTATGCGTCGTAAAACCAAAATTGTTTGTACCATCGGACCCGCTACTGATTCCGAGATTATGATTGAACGCTTGATTGATGCGGGGATGAATGTTGCTCGACTCAATTTTTCACACGGGAATCAAGAAGAGCACTTGCGTCGAATCAAAATGATTCGTTTTATTGCCAAGCAAATGAATCGTTATATTGGAATTATGGCAGATACCAAAGGACCTGAGATTCGAACTGGTGAATTCGAGAACGGTTCTGCTGTATTCAAAAAAGGCGATGAAGTGTTTGTTTTAAGAGATAGTGTTCTTGGAAACAAAGAACGGTTCCATATTTCTACTCCGCAGTTATTCGATGATATTCGAGTAGGAGATTATCTGTTAATTGATGATGGAAAGATGCGATTAAACGTCATTGAACAAACTATAGATTCCTTGAAATGTATCGTTCACAACTCCGGAGTTATCAAAAGTAGAAAAGGTGTAAATGTTCCAAATGTGAAACTATCTATGCCATTCATTTCAGCAAAAGATGATATCGATATTCGTTTTGCGGCACAAGCTGGTGTAGACATGATTGCAGCATCTTTTGTAAGACGCCAAGAAGATGTCCAAGCCATTCGAAAGATTTTAGCAGACGTAGGCAAAGAAACGGTTGAAATTATAGCAAAAATTGAGAATCAAGAAGGCGTTGACAACTTAGAAAGCATTCTATCAGTGGCGGATGGAGTCATGGTAGCCAGAGGAGATTTGGGAGTGGAAGTATCCACTCAACTGGTCCCTATTTACCAAAAGAAAATAATTGCAAAAGCCAACGAAATGGGAAAACCAGTCATTACTGCGACCCATATGCTAGAATCCATGATGTCCAACCCTCGCCCAACACGTGCAGAAGCTTCTGACGTCGCCAATGCGATATTAGATGGATCCGATGCAATCATGCTTTCTGGAGAAACCGCTGCAGGCGAATATCCAATTGATTCTGTCCTTACGATGGATACGATTGCAAAAGCCATTGAAGATACCATCTCTTATGATGAGAAACTTGCAAAAGCGATCAAATCTTCTCACACTACAGTCAACGATGCCATTGGTATCGCGGTTGCTCAAACCGCGTTAACACTTCCCAAAGCAGAAGTAATCATTGCTTTTACGGAAACCGGTGGAACAGCCAAACGCATGGGAAAATTCAGACCCAGTGTTCCCATCATTGCCATCACAGATTCGATTGAAACCTGTCGCAAACTTTCGTACTATTGGGGAGTCTTTTCTACATTGAGAGACAATGTTACCGACTACGGTTTGTATGATAAAGTGGCGATTGAAGTCGCAAAAGACTTTGGGTTTATGCCAGGCGCAACCATTATTATCACCTCTGGTTGGGGTCAAGGACATGGATCTACCAATACATTACGAATCATTGACATCCCTGAGTAAGGGATGTTTTCTTTTTTCAAGGCCTTGCGTTTCCGCTCAATTTGTTCTACAATAGATTTGTTATTGAAACGTTTCGGAGGACTCCATGGACACTATCCAAAAAGAGATAAAAGCAAGTTATGACTTTTTATTTGATCATTTGAATAACGATCCAACCTCACCGGGGTATGGACTTGTTTCAGATTCAACGATTCGTCCTGAAATGGCTTCGATTGCATCAGTCGGCTTTGCCCTGAGTGCATGGATCATCGGTGTCAAGCAAGGCTGGATGACTTATGAAGAAATGCGCCAGATTGTCAAAGGAACGTTGATGACATTTCGTGACAGAGTTCCTCATTACAAAGGACTATTTGTGCATTTTGTCGAGCGTTCTACAGCAAATCGCTTTCGCAATTCTGAATATTCCACCATTGACTCCACATTGTTTTTTAATGGAGCACTGGCCGCAACGGCTTTTCTAGAAGACCTTGAATGCCATCAATTACTCGATATGTTACTAGATCGAATTGATTGGGAAGCGTATATCTTTGAATACATTGGAAAACCGACCTTTCGGATGGCTTACAATCCCACGATCGGTGGGGCATACCGTGAACACTCAAAAGACCCTTGGATCTACCATTGGCATATGACCGCCGAGCAATTGACCATGTACATTCTTTATGCGAGTTCACTCAATGCAAACCCACAATTGGCCAACGAACTTTATCTTGGGTTTGAAAGAAAATTGGGTACCTATAAAGACTTGGAATACTTATATAGTCCATCCAATGGATTGTTTGTCTATCAATATTCCCATGCGTGGATCGATTTTTCTACTTACCGTGCTCCAGATGTGGATTGGTTTGATAATTCCAGAAAAGCAACGCTTGGAAACTTTCGCTGGTGTGTTGATCACCAAGAAGAATTTTCAACACTTTCTGAACATATGTGGGGGTTAACTGCTTGTTTAACCAAACAAGGATATCGTCCTCAAGGCGTTCAACCAACCGACTTGCCAAACGGTGAACATGAGTGTATGAATGTCTTCCCTCCATCTGGAGTGGCAGGAAGTGCACCGTTTGCCAAAGAATTGGTATTTTCTACCCTCGAATGGGTAGAACAACACCATCCAAAAGCTTTTGGAGCGTACGGGTTTGTGGATGGAATAGAAAAGAATCAAGATGGTAGTTATTGGTATTGTCCTGATTACATCGGTATTAACAAAGGAATCACTTTATTAATGCTCGACAATGCACTGAATAAAACCACCTGGACTTATTACCATAAACACCCTCGTGTTATAAAAGCTCTACAGGTGTTACACTTTTTAAAATGGGAGGAATTACATCATGGCATCGATTAAAGATGTTGCGAAAGCCTCAGGAGTGTCGATTTCTACGGTTTCCTATGTGCTAAATGACGATCCTCGTATTCCAGAAGTCACGGCATCCAAAGTCCGTCAAATCGCCAACGAAATCGGTTATTTACCTTCAGCCGCGGCTAGAAACTTAAAAAAACAAAATACGAAAACCATCTTGGTGGCAATATCTGATTTTGGAGGACCTGTGTATCATGAGTTGCTTGATGGCATTCAACATCAATTGACCAAAGAAGGATACACGATGATTGTTTCAACGGGTATTTCAAGTGTCAATCTGTTGAAAGAACGAAGTGCGGATGCAGCGATTGTAACCGACATCCATTTATCCAATGAGTTGTTAATTAAAACCGCAAAAAACTTTGGGCCAATCATCTTACTTGATCGAAAACTCTCAGATGAGTTCGTCTATCATATTACTATTGATAACGAAGAAGCGATGTTTGAACTCACTTCAAAAGCCATCACTTCTCGCAAACGGAATAAAATAGCTTATGTCCATGGTGTAACAGGAACATATGACAATCAAACCAGATTTCAAGGGTTTCTACGAGCCATACATTCCCATCAAATTTCAACATATTCCGAGTATTTTGGTTTATTCACGAAACAGTCAGGTGAAGATATCGTTGAGCAAATCATCCGAAAAGAAGAGCCAATGCCGGATCTTTTCATTTGTGCAAATGATGAAATGGCCATTGGAATCATGGACCGTTTAAAGGTTCATCATTTTGACATTCCAAATACCGTTGGCATCTGTGGTTTTGACGACATCGACCTATCAAGTTATGTTCAGCCACAACTATCCACCGTTAAGATCGCCCATCGCGAATGGGGCATGAACGCTGCATTAACTGCTGTTCAATTGATTCGAAAAGAAGCCGTAACGTTTTTTGTTCAAAAAGGACAAGTAATCATTCGAGATTCATTTTAAACCAGTCCATGTGACTGGTTTATTTTTACTTTAAAGAGCATATTTATGAGTGAAAACGCTTGTATGAAATAATAAAAAGTGCTATAATAATAAATGAAGTCTATTGAAACGTTTCAACAAGGAGGAATACCATTGTACGCCAATCAATATGGGCACTTTTCCGATGATGGAAAAGAGTATATCATCACCAATCCATTCACCCCAAAACCATGGATTAATGTCATTTCTAATGGGGAATATAGTCTTATGGTTTCACAAACAGGAGGAGGATGTTCTTGGCGAGGAAACGCCGCACAAAACCGTCTGACTCGACTTTATCAAGATTTAGTAAAAGACTCCTTTGGTAAATATTTCTATTTACGTGATTTATCCACCAACTCTTTTTGGTCGTTAACGTTTAATCCCGTGCAACGTCCCTATGATTTTTTTGAAGTTCGACATGGAACGGGATATTCGGTTCTTACCATGGAAGTCGAAAAAATTCGCAGCGAGATGGTGATGTTTGTTTCTGTCAAAGATCCAATTGAGTTGATTCAAGTTACGTTAAAGAACCAATCGAATCAAGCAAGACATTTGGATATTACCTCCTATTTTGAATGGGAAGCTGGGATCCATCCCGATGAACATCGTGAGTTTCATAAACTCTTCATGGATACCACGTATGACGCTACTAAAAAAGCGATTTTCTTGAAAAAATACATGTGGGGATTTGGAGACAAACAAGGACTACATAACAACGTAGACTGGGACTTTGTTGGATTCCATGCGGTGAGTGAAACGCCTTCTTCCTTTGATACCGACAAAGAAAGTTTCTTGGGAATGTATGGCAGAGAGCACGATCCTCAAGCTATGAAAGTACGTGATTTAGCAGCTAGGTCAGGCCGATTTGGAGATCCTGTTGGGGCACTAAGAAATATCGTTACTCTTCTTCCTGGAGAGGAAAAAGTCCTCGTCTACACCATCGGTGCGACGACTCTTGGGAAAAACGAAATTCCATTGATTGAATCGACCTATGAAGACCCTAATGAACTCATTCAAATGTATACCAATCCCATAGCTGCTAAACGCGAATTAGAAGCAGTGAAGAAGTTTTGGAATCAATTGCTTTCAGGAGATCATGTAACCACTCCTGACAAAGCATTTGATATGATGACCAACACATTCGCTAAATACCAAGCAATTAGTGGTCGAATTTGGGCGAAGTCGGCATATTACCAAACGTCTGGTGGATATGGATACCGAGATCAGTTACAAGACTGTCAAATCTTCTTAGAAGGGACCCCACATCTTGCAAAGAAACAATTGCGAATGCATGCAAGAAAGCAGTTCCAAGAAGGCGATGTTCTCCACTGGTTTGTTACTTATCAAGGATGGGGACCACGTGGCAACTGTTCTGATGATTTGTTATGGCTACCTTTTATATTAGATGCATATCTCGAAGAAACACTCGATTTTGATTTTTTAGATGAAATCATTCCCTTTGAAAATGGGGGAGAAGCATCGATGTATGAACACGCAAAGCGTGCCATTCAAAAGTCTTTGACTCGTTTTTCTAGTAGGGGTGTACCATTGATGGGAAGCCACGATTGGAATGATGGATTAAGTGCAGTTGGCCCCAAAATGAAAGGGGAATCCTTTTGGATGTCTTCGTTCCTTTATATCATTTTAGGACAGTTTGAACGACATGCACAACGTGCAAGTGATCACTTATTTATCGAAGAAATGAAGAAGTACCGCAAACAGATCAAGGAAACGTTTAATAAATATGGATGGAATGGTAACTGGTATTTAATGGCCACCACCGATGCGGGACTTGAACTTGGATCGAAGAAAAATGAAGAAGGAAAAATCTTTTTAATGCCCAATGCGTGGGCGATTATTTCAGACATTTTGCCTGAAAACCGCATACCAAAAGTCATTGAATCGGTCACAAAACATTTATTAAAAGAATACGGTACACTTCTAAATTATCCAGCATTTACGGTTCCTCGTAGTGATATTGGGTATGTAACACGCTACGCTCCAGGATTAAGAGAAAATGGGGGAGTGTATACACACGCAGCGACTTGGGCAGTCAGTATGTATGCTAAGGCAGGAGAAGTGGATTTGGCTTACAAAGCATACAAAGGAATTTGTCCACCGAATCGTAGTGTTGACCCCGATCGTTATTTAGCAGAGCCTTATGTTACATGTGGAAATTCCGATGGACCAATCTCGCCATATTTTGGTAGAGGTGGATGGAGTTGGTACACCGGCAGCGCCCAATGGTTACACCGGGTCGCTGTTCGAGACATTCTTGGGATAAAAGCCACATATGAAGGACTCTTCGTTGATCCCAAGATTCCTACCTCTTGGCCTGGATATGAATATACGCGTCATTTTAGAAACGCAACGTATCATTTTAAAGTTTCTCGAGGTCCTGTGAAGCAGCTTTTCGTGGACCAAGTACCAACTGATTCTTGGATACTTCCAGACTTTAGGGATGGATTGACCCATGAAGTTCTGGTCACAATTTTATAACGGAGGAATCTATGAAAAAAATTCTTGGTTTATTACTCGTATTTACATTTGCATTGGTATTGGTTGCTTGTCAAACCACAAGTCTCTCAACCACTTCCGCGCCTACTTCAACGAGTGTAAGTACCTCAACAATCCTTTCTACTTCACCTACGACATCGATTAGTACCGCTACTTCGACGGTCTCTTCAACGACAGGATCTACCACGACTCAACAAACCACTACTACCACCACCGCTCAAACAACGACACCACCTCAACCAGTAACGATTACCTACGCGGCGTGGAATTTGGGTCCAGCCCAGTCGGAAAATCCAAACCTCGAACGTTTGATGATCCAAGCATTTATGCAACGGTATCCGTGGATAACCGTGAACATCGTCGAACGTCCCAAAATTCCAGATCCATCTGGAACATCAGAAATTGACCAAAACTGGAATGAATTCTTAGCTGCTAGAGCAGCTCAAGGGATTTTACCAGACGTCTACTTTACGGATTCAACAGAAACCATTATCATGAACAACTGGGTAAGAGATATGTCCAGTATTGCACTGTCAGACCCAGAGTTCTTAAATGTAGCCTCAGACATTCGTAATGCAGCGAATTATGGTGGAAAACTAATGGCGTTACCTTATGCAGTTTATTATTTTGGATATTTCATTAACAAAACCATTTTTGATGAATCCAATGCTGACGCCCCAACATTTGAAGATACATGGGATGAGTTCACTGCAAAAATCAGGGACGTAGCGGTTCAAAACGTTACCGATGGTACAGGAATTGCAGGATTGCTTGGGACGGATCGTTTACTAGAATGGTTTCCTGCCCAACTCAATTCGCGTTTGGGCTGGTACACGTATGATGGCTCTTTATTAAATCTAAATGGTCCAGAATTTGAACAAACACTGAATATGTACATCACATTGATGCAAGATAAGTCTTATGTGTATGATGCTTTGACAGCAGAAGAAAAAACCGCAGCGTTTAATACAATGGATGCATGGGGATCGTCTAAATTAGCAGCGTATTGGGAATATACCCCCATCATTGGATCGATGCTAAACTATGACTTTGATATCGACTTCATCGGAACTCCAGGAACACAAACTAATCACCGGATTCCAGTCATCATTGACTTAATGGGTATTTCTTCTCAAACTCAAAATCCTGAAGCCGCATACTTACTTGCTAAGTGGATGAGTTTTGGGAAAGAAGGTTATTTAAAACGCATTGAGTTATCCACGACTGTTCAAGGCGTAAACGCTCTTAATATGACCCCGCTTCAACAAGATGAGGACTTACTCGATGCATTCTTTGGCATCTATTCAAGCTTTACAGAGTTCCGCAAGGTTGTCAGTCATGACTCTTATATCCTAGAACCAAACAAACACGTTCCTGGATACATTGAAGCACGTTGGAAAGCAAATTATGATGTAACGCAAACGGTTGGACAAGTATTTGATAAAGTCAGAAGTGGTGTCTTAAGTTATGCGGATGTTAAAAATACCTGGAACAGCATCGCAAACAACGAACTTACCTTAGCTAGAAATGCAGTTTATCGCAAATTAGGAGTTCCTGTCTCGTAGAAATTATCTAGGAGGAGAAGCATTGAAAAAAGTCCTTTGTATACTAGCGACATTGACAATGGTGCTTAGTTTCTTGGCAACGCGAATTAACGCGTTGCCAAGCACCATCCTGCAAGATAATCCTCAAATCATTGAAAACGGAACGTATCGCTCCGTCTTTTCTGCTTGGATGGAAGAAGAGTTTAGTGACAATCAAGACGTTCACCTAATCTTCCAACCATTGGATTGGGATAATGGCTTAGTACAAGGGAATGTTGAAAGTTTTGGGAAGTCTTCTTCAATCTTACTAGAACAATCAGTTTCAATTTCTCTTCAAATCAGTGTGCCATCGACGGGTTTGTATCGTTTTCAAATCGACTATTTTTCTTTATCGGATACCTTCCAAGATTTAGAGATTTCGTTAACCGTCAATGACGTCTTATTGTATCAAGAAGCATCGCAAATCACCTTAGCCAAAGCTTGGGCGCAAACCAACAAACAGTTTCCTAAAGATCGATTTGGAAATGATTTCTTTGGGAATCAAGAACAACTATCCATGTGGCTTACATCACCACTTCGTGATCCCATGGGATTATACGTCGAACCATTGGCATTTTATTTAGAACAGGGTGTTAACACCATTGAGATTACCAATAAAAAAGGCAACTTTTTGATAGGAGAGTTTCATGTATTTGGTATTCAAACACTCGTACCTTATTCCATTTATGCTCTAAACAATTCGTTGTATTCTGAATCGGTATTGATTGAAGTACAAGCTCAAACTCCAGACATCAAATCCGCTTCCACCATTCAACCAGGGGTCTCAAGAGACCTAAGCGTCACCCCTTACCATATCCGAGATTTACTACTCAATACGTTATCTGGATCCACCTACCAAACCATTCGTCAAGAAGTTACATACTTTGTGGATGTGTCAACGAGTGGGTATTACCACTTATCGATTCACTTACTCCAAAATATGAAGACCAACGGGGTAGTGTATCGAACCTTACGTATTAATGGTAGTATTCCGTTTGCAGAAGCTGCGTCTTTGCCCATCGAGTTTAGCAATGAATGGCAAAATTACACACCATCAGATGCGTTACTACAACCTTATTTGTTTTATCTAGAGGCAGGAAGAAATTCCATTTCACTCGCTGTTGATTTAAGCCCTTATCGTGAGATGGTCTATGGCATCCAAGACGCATTGCGTTATGTCAACGACACTGCTCTTGACATTCGAAAACTCACTGGAAATCAACTGGACAAAGATCGTGATTGGGATTTACTAGATTATCTTCCCACTATCGATCAAGATCTCTTAGGTATTGCATCCCTTTTGCGTAGTTTCTTTATAAAACTAGATGCGATGTCTTTGACTACTAAGTTATCGGAAATGCAATCTCAACTACGAGTAGCCATCAGAAATCTAGAGTTTTTAGCCAAAGAGCCGAATCAAATTCCCAAAAACATCGCATTGCTCACCACATCATCGTCCTCCATTGCTCAAACACTAGGTGTCATTATGGCAGATCTACTAACCAGTCCTGTTACTATGGACCGGATTTATATCCATTCAAATGCGTCACTTCCTAGTGCAAACGCATCCTTCTTCCAAACCATTTGGGTGAATATCCAACGCTTTTTCATGTCATTTTTTGATCAGCGTTATAATACAGTAGCCGACGCATCTGAACTTCAAGTATGGGTCAATCGTCCGAAATTATACGTTGATTTGATTCAAAAAATGGTAGATGAGGAATTTACTCCCCAAACAGGCATCCCGGTGAAAATTTCCGTGTTAGCCGATGAAGGAAAACTAATCTTAGCCAATTCCGCTAAACGAAATCCTGATGTAGCCCTTGGAATATCCAGCTGGCTGCCCTATGACTTAGGAATTCGTGGAGCGTTATCCGAGTTAACTCAGTTTCAATCCCAGCCTAATTTTCAAACGACTCTACAAAACTATCCTGCACAATCATTAATTCCGATGGTGTATAATAACGAGCTTTATGGGCTTCCAGACACTGAGAACTTTTATATCTTATTTTATCGACATGACATTTTATCAAAATTAAATATCAGCGTTCCAAATACTTGGTCTGATGTTATTAAATTGATGCCCGTCTTACGACGTTTTGGTATGAATTTTAATCTGCCACTTTCTTCAGCAACGGCTCTTAAATCGTTTGATTCAACACTCCCTTTCTTCTTTCAATACGGGTCCAAAGTCTATGCAGATAATGCCTTTAATGTTGACCTAAACAACGCTCAATCGATTGCGGCATTAACCACGATGACAGAGCTTTATACGATTTATTCGCTTGATACGACGGTCACGAATTTTTACAACGATTTCCGCTTAGGAACTTCTCCCATCGGTGTTGGTGACTTTGGGATGTACATTCGTTTGTTAAACGCAGCCCCAGACATTCAAGGACTTTGGTCCATTGCTTTAATGCCGGGGGTCGAACAAACCAATGGATCCATCTCAAGAGATGCACCAGGTGCTCAAACCGCAAACGTCATTTTTAAGAACACCACGAAAGCAGAAGAATCGTGGAAGTTCTTATCATGGTGGGGTTCGACTCCTACACAAATAGCATTTTCAAGTTATTTGTTATCGACGCTTGGCAGTGAATATTTATGGAATAGTGCGAACATTCATGCATTTTCACAATCTGGATACAACGAAGCTGATTTAGCAGTGATTTTAGAACAATGGACACATTTACGTGAAATCCCCAAAGTTCCAGGGTCTTATCAAGTCGAACTAGAGATTTCCAATGTTTGGAATAGTGTGGTCTTGAACCGTGAAAACCTTCGAGTTCGTTTGAATGATGCCATCATTAAAATGGAAAAAGAAATACACAAGAAAATGGCCGAATTTGGCTATATGGACAAACAAGGAAATATTGTAAAACCTTATCAAATAGCCGATATTTCCTTGATTCTTTCTTGGCAGGGAGTGGGTGAAGTGGATGAGTAATACGGCATCGATTCTCCTAAAGAAGAATCCAAGATCAAGAACATTAAAAGAACATCAACCCATCGCTTACTTGTTTGTATTGCCTTATATCATTATGTTTTCGATCTTTATCATTATTCCTGTGGTTGCGGCAGTATATTTAAGTTTTACTTACTTTGATACCGTTCGTTTTCCAGAGTGGATTGGATTCGAAAACTACATCATGATTTTAACCAACGACGATGTCTTCATGCAAAATGTCATTCCTAATACACTAACATATGCGATCATCGTTGGCCCAGGTGGGTATATACTCTCCTTTTTACTTGCCTGGATGCTAGCGCAATTGCCTTCTAAGCTTCGGACTATTTTGGCTTTGATCA
This sequence comes from bacterium, assembly GCA_030684695.1. Classification (GTDB taxonomy): domain Bacteria; phylum Bacillota_I; class Bacilli_A; order Izemoplasmatales; family Hujiaoplasmataceae; genus JAUXXX01. The sequence goes on along the minus strand of JAUXXX010000008.1, from coordinate 6,538 downwards.
TCTACAGTCCATCCCTAACAAGTGGGGTTACCATGGGGGTTGTTTGGAAAGTATTCTTTGCGGGAGATAATACAGGATATCTGAACTCGTTTTTGATTAATCTTGGTTTGGCAGTAGAACCGATTGTCTGGCTTCAGTCTCAAGACTATTTATTAACCATCATGATTGTTGTAACGTTGTGGTCATCGATGGGGGTAGGATTCTTGGCGATGTTAGCGGGGATTTTAAATGTCAATACCGAGTTATATGAAGCAGGATACATCGATGGTATTAAAAACAAATTCCAAGAAATGATTTACATTACGATTCCTACCATCAAACCACAAATGCTGTTTGGTGCGGTGATGGCTATTGTGGGAACGTTTGCCTCTTCTGGAATAGGGGTTGCCTTATCTGGATCCAATCCTACACCTCAATATGCGGGACAATTGATAGTGAATCACATTGAGTTCTTTGGCTTTAATAAGTATGAAATGGGATATGCTGCGGCACTTTCTGTCATACTCTTACTAGTAGTGTATATGTTTAGTCGGGTGGCTTTTTCATTGTTTGGAAGTAAAAACGAATGAAAAAAATCCATAAACGTTCAAAATTCCAATCAACGAAGATCAATCCGAAACGGTTTCACCCGAGCCAAGTTCGGTACCTGCTCTTCTTATTCCCGTTGGCATTGTTTATGCTGTTGCCACTTGTATACATCTTTAATCATGCTTTTAAACCACTCGAAGAACTCTTTTACTATCCACCGCGTTTCTTTGTCAATAATCCAACACTTGAAAACTTCAGACGTTTGTTTGAATTAACAGGAGTTTCTGGAATTCCGATGTCACGGTATTTGTTTAATAGCATTGTCGTAACTGTTTTGGTGTTGTTCTTCTCTGTGTTAATTGCGACTTTGGCAGGGTATGCCTTGTCCAAACTTGCATTTAAAGGCAAGAAGATCATGAACGAAATTAATACATTGGCGTTGATGTTTGTAGGTGTTGCTGTGATGATTCCTCGATACTTAGTCGTAGAGCAGCTTGGGTTGATTGACAACTTCTTTGTCCATGTACTACCTTATTTAGCCATTCCTGTTGGATTGTTTTTAGTCAAACAATTCATTGATCAAATTCCCAATGAACTGATCGATGCTTCCCGTGTTGATGGAGCGAATGAATGGCAGATTTATGTAAAAATCATCATCCCTTTGATTAAACCTGCGATTGCGACCATTGTCATTTTATCATTCCAAGCAGTATGGAACAGTGCCGATACTTCTCAAACCTACATCAATCAAGATTCATTAAAAACATTCGCGTTTTATATGGGAACACTGACCAACAACACCAATGGGGTTGCGGGTCAAGGAATGGGAGCCGCTGCTTCCTTAATCATGTTTGTGCCTAATCTCGTAATCTTTATTCTGATGCAAAGCAAGGTCATGGATACGATGGCACATTCAGGAATTAAGTAGGGGGAGCAGATGATGAAAAAAATACTCATTGGTTTCCTCGTATTATTATGTACGTTCCCTACGTTGTTCATCCAAATTCAAGCAGACACACAATTTTATCAAGATGATGTTCCTTATCAAACCTTTACCGTGGACTTTGCAGGAAAATTAACCCCCACTCAAACGGCATTTCGTCCAGTAGGAGTATTCAACAAAGACCGTGTTCTGAACAATCCTCAAGATGTTTCTATCCGAAATGGACTGGTATATGTAGCCGATGCAGGAAATAAGCGAATCGCTGTATTCAACTATGCGGGAAGTTTAGTTCAAAGCATAGGTGGTGGCATCCTTGTCAATCCCCAAGGAGTGTATGCAAGTAGAGATGGATTCGTGTATGTCGCAGACAAAGGTGCTGCCCAAGTATTTAAGTTTGATGCTATTAATGGAGCTTTACTACAAGCCTTTGGTCGTCCGAGTGAACCACTGTTTGGAGCAAACTCCGTGTTCGTTCCGATGAAGATTGCGGTCGGTGCTGGAGAAAACATTTATGTGATTGGCGATGGATCGACCAGTGGGGTCATCCAGCTCAACTATGATGGATCTTTCCTTGGATACTTTGGCGTGAATTTATCTAGTAAACCCTTTATCCAACGTGTCGCTGATTGGTTCGTAGTAACGGATGCGTATGCTAAAACAACCCCACCTTCCCCAACCAACATTGCGATTAATGCCCAATCTTTGGTGTATACATCTACTCCATTTACGGATCAAGCGTTAAAAAAATTAGATATCAAAGGCATCAATATTTTAACAACTACCAATTATAACGAAACAAAAAATATCGTGGATTTATCGGTTAATGACGAAGGTTATGTCTTTGCTATCTATGATGATGGCTTAGTGGCCGAATACGACCCATCAGGGAATTTGTTGTTCACCTTTAATGTGTTACAAGCCAATTTAGAGATTTTAGGACTTGTGAGTGTCCCTAGTGGAATTGAAGTCGATTCGGATGGATACTTGTTCATTACCGATTCCTTAAAGAACAGAGTTGTTGTATTTGAACCTACCCAATTTAATCTTCTTGTTCATTCAGCCATCAATCAATACAACATCGGTGGCTATGCAGAAAGTCGTCTGTTGTTTGAAGAAATCGAACGACAAAATGTGAACTTTGCATTGGCGCACTCTGCACTTGGGAAAGCGTACTTTCAAGAAGGCAGAATTGATGAAGCGTTGGAGCAATATCGGTTAGCCAATGATGTCGGTGGATATTCTGAAACGTATTGGAAGATTCGCGATCTTTGGTTAAAGGAACATTTATCTACGGTGTTTTTAGGTCTGATTGTGTTGATTGCTCTTTCAATTACCATCAAACAACTGAAGAAACGAACAACATTGTTTGCGCCTGCTCAAGAACGTTGGTCTTTATGGATGAAACATAAAGTCGTCAGACAATACACCTTATTGTTTGATATTCTAAAACATCCAATGAATAGTTACTATGAAATTAAACGTGAGAAACGAGCAACCACATCATCGGCAACTGTCTTATTGATGGTGATGTTTGTCTTATACTTATGGATGCAGCAAGCCATAGGGTATTTGTTTAATCCATATCCTGAAAGCATCAATCTCCTTTCTCAAACCGCGATTTTTTTTGGCGGGATTGGATTGTTTGTGTTTACGAACTACTTGATTGCTACCTTAAGTGATGGCGAAGGGTGGTTAAAGGACGTTTATATTTCCTCGATTTATTCCTTAGCACCCATGCTACTCTTTATCATTCCTTATGTGGCATTATCGAACATCACGACGTTGAATGAAACAGTCATCATTCGCATTGCAGAGTTTGTAATGATTGGTTGGACGTTATTACTCGTTTTCTTGAGTGTCAAAGAAATCCATAATTATGAAATCATGGAAACCGTAAAAAACCTACTAATGACATTATTTTCGATGCTCATTATCGTGTTAATCGGCTTTATCCTCTATGTGTTTGGTAGCCAATTGATTGACTTCATCATCGAGTGGGGGAAGGAGGCGTGGAATCGTGTCTTTTAAAATCATGTTCAAAAGAATAATTCTGATTGGTCTTTTTGTAGCAATGGTCTGTTTACCCATCGTGGTTTTCTCCTCGAGTCAAGTAGCAGACGATGAACTTCCTGAAATAGAATCCTTGAATTTGTTTGATGAAACAAAACTACGAAGCAACCAGTTTACTCAAATGGACGACTTACGCCTCGTTCAAAACCATTTAACCATTCCACCCACATTCGTCTTAGTTGCACAATCTTCACAGTATCGGTTGTATGTGGAACTTGATAATTTTGCTTTTCGTTTGGAGCACATTGATTCGGGCTATATTCGAGGATCGTCTTTAGCAGATAAGGATACGAATGTTTCTTTCTTCAATCAAACCTTCAGAGGATACTTAAACTCCGCTGCGGTGATCGAATATTACTCTTATGATTCACTCAATGGTTTGTATATCGTGAAGACCGAAAGTATGTTTACGTCTTCTTTAACAAGAGTAGATTATGAACTTACGAACAATGGATTCATCGCTACCATTCATTATGGCGACAGTAAGATTTCTTTGACCATTCAAATGTACTTAGACGAAGAAAACCTCCATGTTCTTGTGGACAATGATTCCATCGTGGAAGCAGGGACTGGATTATTACACCGCATTCGATTGTATCCTTATTTTGGAGCGGTGTTAGCAGATACCGTTCCAGGATACATGATTGTCCCTGATGGACCAGGAGCTTTAGTACGATACCGGGCGTTAAACCAAGTAACAGATGCGTACTCTTTCACTTATTATGGATCTGATATTGGGGTATTCAATCCCATCGCCAACGCACCATCGTTATCACTTCCGATTTTTGGAATGGTTCATGGCATCAATCAACATGCTTTCTTAGGCATCATTGTCGAAGGGGCATCCACAGCGGTGTTGATTGTCAATCCTTCGAGACAATTGATGCGCTATCACCATACGGGTCCTGAATTCGTTTACAGACAACTTTATAATTCGCCTGTTTCAAGAGCATCTGCTCAAGCTGGGTCTGGCCGACAAGTGGTTCAATTAGAAAAATACTCGACCAACATCCACATTCAATACAAGATGATTGATGGTGAACAAGCCAACTACGTCGGGATGGCCCGAAGTTTCCAAGAGTATGCCATCGATCAAGAAATCTTATCTGTACAAAACACTTTTAGGACAGACATTCAAACCATGCTTGAATTGATTGGGGCAGAACGCAAAGAAGGATTTATCTTCGATGAATTGGTTCCGTTAACTACCTTTGAACAAGCAAAAATCTTGTTATCTGAAATCGAAGAAGTAATCGGTCCGATGACTATCATTTACAAGGGAGTATTCCAAGGGGGACATTCAGGTGCCAACCATGCAGGGAATCGATTTGCATCCATCCTTGGTAGAGGGCAAGAATTACTGGACTTGATTGCCCAATATTCAAGCAATGGCAACGATTTGGCCTTATATCTTGATGTTATCCAAAAATATGCCTCGCAGCGAGTCTCTACGTACCGTGACGTCAGTCAAAAAGTAAACTTACAATTACAGTTGTCGAAGGCAGAAACAATGACTCGCTATTACATTCAGCCAATCGCTGCGATGAATGAGTTTACGAAACTTCAAACAAGCTTCACCAAACAAGACATCTTTTCCATGGCATTAGGTTCGATTGGATCAGTGCTATATTCGGACTATAAAGACGGAATGTTGGACCGGTATGAAGTAGAAGCACTGTATCGTTCTACAATGGAAGAATCTGTCCTTCGAATGTATTATTATCGACCCAATTTTTACTTATGGTCGTCCTTAGTTGCCTATTTGAGCGGACCGATGTCTACCAAACAATATGCCATTTACACCGATACCGTTCCATTCTTATCCATTGTCTTATCTGGCACAATGGATCAGTTCGCTCCTTACTTCAATTTCGCAGCCAACAAAGAAGAAACGATGCTTAGCATGATTGATTTTAATCTGTATCCATCTTATATTCTGACTCATTCTTCGGCCTATGCCCTGCAAAACACTGAATTAAGACGGATATATTCTTCAAGTTATTCCACGTGGAAAAATCGGATTCAAGACGACTATACCCAGTTAAATACGATACTTTCACAAGTCATTGATCAAACTGTTGTTTCGAGAACCATGCTTGCATTTGGTGTAGTCAAGACCACTTACTCGAATCAAGTTCATATTTATGTGAATTATACCAATGACGTTTTCCGTGATGGAGAATTATCCATTCCACCACGAAGTGCATTGGGGGTGAGCTAGGTGAAAAGACGGCCTCTTAGTAGAAGCAAACGCCAAAATCGCATCGGTTGGTCATTTTTATCCATTTGGGTCATTGGATTCTTGATTTTTACACTTTGGCCAATTGCAACTTCACTGATTTATAGTTTATCGGAAGTAAGACTGGATGGAGATGGTATTATTCAAACCTTCATCGGTTTTGAAAATTACCGGGATATCTTCTCGACTCCCCCTGGAATCAATTTCTTATTATCCGTTGGCGATTTTGCCATTGAACTCGTGATTAAAGTACCCATTATTATCGTATTTTCGATCATTATCGCTGTATTGCTAAATCAAGATATTAAGCTTCGAGGATTTTTCCGAGGAATTTACTTTCTACCAGTCATCATTGCATCTGGTCCGGTCATCAATCAATTGATTGCTCAAGGAGCCGCAACGATTCCTTTGGTGGAAGAACTGGGTATCTTAACATTTATTTCAGAAACCTTCTCCCCCACCCTTGCAAGACCGATTGCTGGAATTTTCTCTGAATTGATCATCATCTTATGGTTTAGTGGCGTCCAAATCTTATTATTCATCGCTGCTTTACAAAAAATCGATGGCCAAACTTATGAAGCAGCGATGATTGATGGAGCAGGACCGTGGGAATCATTTTGGAAAATCACCATGCCTTCTTTATCGAATATGGTGGTCATCTCGGTGGTATTTACTATCATTAATCTCGCAACGTTTTCAGAAAACAAAGCCATTAGTCATATCAAGGACAACATGTTTCGACTAGAAACTGGCTTTGG
>JAUXXX010000114.1 GCA_030684695.1 bacterium | reverse complement strand
GCTTATTATCCCTACATTTTTCATCATCTTGATCGTATTTTATGTGGTTCGATTTATCATTGATTTTATTGGACACTTGATTGGAAACTATGTCTCCAATACCATAGGAAGAAGTTTACGAACCCAGTTACGCGACAAGATTGAAAAACTACCTATTAAATACTATGATGAACAAAAAACAGGAAGTATCTTATCTACATTTTCCAATGATGTTGATACCGTAACCAATTCACTTCAACAAAGCATTCAAGTCATTTTAGGTTCTATTTTATCGATTGTTGGCGTTTTGTTCATGATGTTTTATATTTCCTGGCAGATGACTTTAATCGCACTGTTTACACTGCCCTTATACGTTATCGCTACTACCCAAATTGCGAAACGATCTCAATCGAAGTTTAAGCGGCAACAAAAGGAATTAGCTAATCTCAATGGTTACATTGAAGAAATCTTCACAGCTCACAAAGTAGTGAAGCTCTACGGCAAAGAAGACGACTCCTTTGATGAATTTCAAGTCATCAACCAAAAACTAAAAGAAGAAGCCGAAGGCGCTCAGTTCCTATCAGGAATGATTCGTCCCTCGATGGATTTAATTTCTAATTTTGGGTATGTGTTAGTCGTCATCATAGGCGGAATTTTAGCGGGAGCTGCGAATCCATTGTTTGTGGGCGATATTGTTACGTTTATTAGTTATCAACGCAGTTTCGTCAATCCAATTCTAAACATCGCAAGCATCGCGAACACCCTCCAATCTACGATTGCAGGCGCCGAAAGAGTGTTTGCCATGCTCGATTTACCAGAAGAAATCCAAGAACAATCCAATGCAGAGTTTGAAACTACTGAGTTTCGTGGAGAAGTGGTCTTTGACCACGTTGATTTCTCCTATGTTGAAGACAAAGAACTCATTCAAGACTTGAACTTAAAAGTAGAGTCTGGAAAGCAAATTGCCATTGTAGGACCCACTGGTGCTGGAAAAACAACGCTTGTGAACTTGTTGATGCGATTTTATGAGATTCAAGCTGGACACATCAGCATTGATGGTGTCAAATCCACAGATGTACCCAGAACTACGCTAAGAAAACTATTTGGTATGGTGCTTCAAGATACGTGGCTGTTTAGCGGAACAATCAAAGAGAATATCGCATATGGGAAAGATGACGCAACCATCGATGAAGTGATTGATGCTTGTAAACAAGCCCATGTACATCACTTTATTGAAACCATGCCTCAAGGATATGATACTGTCTTGAATGAAGACGCATCCAACATTTCCTCTGGACAAAAACAATTACTCACGATTGCGCGTGCTATCTTATTCAATCCTAAGATTCTGATATTGGATGAAGCAACTTCCTCAGTTGATACTAGAACAGAAGCTTCCATTCAAAATGCAATGAATCATATGATGCAATCACGTACAAGTTTTGTCATTGCACATCGTTTATCCACCATTAAAAACGCAAGTGTCATTTTAGTGATGCAATCTGGAAGAATTGTCGAACAAGGCAATCATAAAGATCTATTGGCCAAAGGCGGAGCTTATGCAGAACTCTACAATTCACAATTTCTAAATCCAATGGTTTAAAGAGGAGAAATCCTCTTTTTTCTTTTCAAAAAGGGCCAAAAAATGTATAATGGATATCATAAAAGAATCGAGGAATCATATGAACGTAGGACTCATCTCTCTTGGCTGTGCAAAGAATCAAGTAGACTCTGAATTAATCCTTGGTGTGTTACAAAACGCAGGAATTCACATCACTTCAGAAATACAAGATGCAGACGCCATCATCATAAATACTTGCGGGTTTATTGAACCCGCCAAACAAGAAACATTGGACACCATCAAAGAAATGTCCAATACTGGAAAACGTATTATCGTATGTGGATGTTATGCTCAGCGATATCCAAATGAACTGCGAGCAGCGTTTCCCCACATTGATCGAATCATTACCTTACAAGAGTATCCAATGATTGATAAAATACTTGAAGAAACTTTTCAAGACAAAACTCTTAAATTTGGTCCAATGAGTTTTTTTAATCGTGTATTGACTACTTCTAAAAGATCTCCATACGTAAAATTATCAGAAGGCTGCGACAATCGCTGCACGTTTTGTGCAATTCCTTTGATTCGAGGAAGATTTCGTTCTCGAACCATGGAAGAAATCATAGCAGAATGCAAGCAACTGATACAGCAAGGTGCCAAAGAACTCAACTTAATCAGTCAAGATACCACAAAATATGGGTGTGACTTAACAAGTGATAAAACAAGTTTACTCCCAAGACTGTTAGAAGAGTTGGTTCAACTTGATGGTATAGAGTGGGTTCGAATTTTGTATTTATATCCAGATGAAGTAAGTGATGAACTATTACAAACCATCCAAAAACACGATAAAATCGCCAAATATTTCGATATTCCAATTCAACACGTGTCTTCTAATGTATTGCGTAGAATGGCTCGAAGGGGAAATCAAGAGTTCTTAGTTCAGTTATTTTCAAAGATAAAAACGATGATGCCTTCAAGCGTGTTACGAACCACGTTGATTGTTGGATTTCCTGGAGAAACAGAAGCTGATTTTCAACAACTAGAAGAGTTCATCAAGCAAATTCGTTTTGATCGGTTGGGAGCTTTTGCTTACTCGAAAGAAACGGATACTCCTGCTTATGATTTCATCGATCAAATCGATGAATCCATCAAAGAATCTCGTTTAAACAAAATTTTAACTTTACAACAAAAAATTGCAAAGGCTAAAAACAAAGAGCGAATTGGATCTATTCAACGAACACTCGTAGAGCAGTACGATCCAAAATCCAAGTTTTATTATGGTAGAAGTGAAGCGTTCGCACCTGATGACATTGATGGATTCATTGTTTTTCAGTCAAAGAAGCTTGTAATGTTGGGAGATATTGCTTTGGTAAAAGTCACCGCAACACTTGGTTCCGATTGGATCGGAGATGCAATTTAGGAGGTAATGTATGTTTTTAGTACTGCTAGTAAAAGGATTTTTAATCGGAATTGCCTTTATCATCCCAGGATTAAGTGGAGGAACCATGGCCATTTATTTAGGGGTGTACCAACCAATGTTAGAAGCAATCTCACAAGTATTTCGTCATTTTAGGAAGAGTATCGCATATTTATTTCCAATTGGAATTGGAATAGTCGTCTCAATTGTCAGTTTTGCACGCGTGATTGGATGGCTATTAGATGTAAATTCTTTTGCGACATTATTATTCTTTGTTGGACTCATTCTTGGTGGAATGAAAAAATTAAAAGGTCAAATAGATCTGAAGAATACCAAAAAAGTTGCATTTTTGCTGGCTGGGCTCTCCTTTCTATCGGTCATCTTATTGTTTGTTGGCAAAACGTTGACAGGAAACAATCCATCGACCATTATTCCATTTGGTTTTACTGAAATCATTGTTTTAATGCTTCTAGGGGCAATAACGGCCGCAACAATGATCATTCCTGGTGTATCGGGATCGGCTTTGTTAATGGTACTAGGCTATTACTCTGCGATTGTCACTGGAGTGGTTGGCAATGTGTTTGATTTTAGCGCATTCACATATAATCTATATGTCATTGCTTTTTTTGCTATTGGGGGACTGCTTGGAATATTAGTTGCCAGTATAGTCTTAAACCGTTTCATCAAGAAGTATCCTTCTGAAAGTATGCTTGTGATTATGGGCTTCTTGTATGCATCCGCTATTATTTTATTTTTTGAAATTCGTCATCCGGAATTGGATACATCATTTGACGCTCAAATCCCCATATTTAGAGATTATGTTTCTTTCTTTTTAAATGAGTGGCCTAGCTTTATAGCAGGGATATTTACATTAATCACTGGTTTTTATGTATCACGTCGCATGATAGCTTTGGCAGAACAACGATAGTTTATTCTAAAAAAGAGGTGCACTAATGAATCATTTATACTCTCCTTATGAACAAGAACTGATTCAATTACGAAGATATCTTCATCAACATCCAGAGGTTGGATTCGAACTGGCTTCCACCCATGAATACGTAAAGAACAAACTGCAATCCTATCACATTCACCACATTGAACGTGCAGGGCAATATTCCATGATTGCGACATTGTTCAATGGAGATGGACCAGTAATTGGGTTAAGAGCAGATATGGATGCATTGCCGATGCAAGAGCAAAACACGCATGAATATTGTTCGTTACATGGTGGAAAAATGCATGCATGTGGACATGATGCACATACTTCTATGCTGTTAACAGCTGGAAAGTTTCTCATGGAGCATCTTCACTTGTGGAGTGGTACCGTAAAACTGGTTTTCCAAGAAGCAGAAGAAGGTCCTGATCCTGGTGGTGCGTATGGAATTGTCCAGTCAGGATTAGTAGATGATGTGGAGTGCTTCTTTGGATTACATGTTAGTCCCATGCATCCAAGTGGTGTAATTGCCATTAAATCAGGAGAAGCCATGGCTTCTGCCGATACCATATCAATTCGGCTATTTGGAAAAGGAACCCATGCGGCTTATCCTCATCAAGGGATTGATTTGGCTTTGCTTCAAGCAGATATCGTAAAATCCTTTCAACAAATCGTTTCTCGTTTGATTTCGCCCGTTGACCATGCGGTTGTCACTATTGCCAAGATTCAATTAGGAACTGCTCATAATATCATTGCAGAGTCTGCTTTGCTTGAAGGCACAGTTCGGACATTCTCCAACTCCATGCGTGATTTCATTGAAGCTAAGATGAACCAAATCTTACAAGGGCTTTGCATGGCGTATGGTGCAAATTATGAGTTTGATTATATAAGGACTTACGATCCGACCATCAATACCCCGCAAGTTGTAAACTATCTGAAAAAGATGGTAGAAGAACAACTTGGAATCGATCGTTTCCAAGAAATTTTGAAACCTTCGATGGGCGCTGAAGATTTTTCTCGTTATATCATTCATCGCCAAGGAGCCATTGCGTGGTTAGGAACGTCAAGAAATGATGAAACCTCCTTTGCCTTGCACCACCCTAAATTTAACATCGACGAATCCGCCATGTTAACTGGCGTTCAAGCACTCACACAATTTGTCATTCACTATCAGGAGGCCACCAAATGATTTTAATCAAGAACGCTTTACTTATTAGTATGGAAGACATAAATTATGAATTAAAGGATATTTTGGTGGAAGGGAAGTTTATACACTCCATTGGTCACTTTAATGAAGCAGATTATCCCAACGCTCAAATCATTGATGCCTTAGGGCGATTTGTAACTCCTGGGATTGTCGATCCCCATTGCCATATCGGTATTTTTGAAGAAGCCATCGGTTTTGAAGGATCTGATGGAAACGAAATGACCAACCCGATTTTTCCAGAACTTCGGGCAATCGATGCCATAAAACCTCAAGATGTTGCATTCCAAGAGGCATTGGAAGCAGGAGTTACTTGTGTCGCGACCGGACCAGGAAGTGGAAATGTTATTGGTGGATTATTTTGTGTTTTAAAAACAGTTGGAAAAACAATAGACGATATGATTGTTGTTTCTGAGTCCAGCATTAAAATGGCTCTAGGAGAAAATCCAAAGCGAGTCTATTCTGGTAAAAATCAAACGCCTTCTACTAGGAT
>JAUXXX010000113.1 GCA_030684695.1 bacterium | reverse complement strand
ACTTCAAAAAGACAATCCTGCATTGTACGATGAGTTCTTTGCAATATCTAAAAAATTAGAACAACACTACCGCGATATGCAAGACATGGAGTTTACCATTGAACGTAACAAGCTATACATGTTACAAACTAGAAATGGAAAACGTACTGCTCAAGCTGCTTTAAAAATCGCTATTGAATTAGTAGAAGAAGGCTTGTTAACCGAACAAGAAGCACTTCTAAAAGTTGAGCCAAAACAACTTGATTCTTTACTCCATCCTCAATTTGACACCGTTGAACTAGCAAAAGCTCCTGTGATTACCACAGGATTGAATGCTTCTCCAGGTGCTGCAACTGGACGTATCGCGTTTACTGCTGATCGTGCAGCTGAAATGAAAAAAGCGGATGGAAAACCAGTAATCCTTGTTCGTACAGAAACCAGTCCTGAAGACATTGAAGGAATGGTCATTGCATCAGGTATTCTGACTGCACGTGGTGGTATGACTTCTCATGCGGCTGTTGTGGCACGTGGAATGGGTCGTTGTTGCGTTGCTGGAGCTGGTGAAATCGTTGTCAATGAACATGGCAAATACTTCACTGTCAAAGGAAAACGTTTTTCTGAAGGTGAATGGATATCGCTTGATGGTTCCACTGGTAAAGTCTATGGCACGAAAGTTAAAACAGTTGACGCCACTGTTTCTGGTGATTTCGCTGTGTTAATGGCATGGGCAGATAAATATCGCTCCTTAAAAATCCGCACCAATGCAGACAATCCACGCGATGCTAAGATCGCTTATCAATTTGGTGCAGAAGGTATTGGTCTTTGCCGTACCGAACATATGTTCTTTGAGGGTGATCGTATCAAAGCAATGCGTGAAATGATTGTTGCGAAAACATTAGAAGAACGTCAAAATGCACTTGCAAAATTACTTCCAATGCAACGTCAAGACTTCATTGGTCTATATGAAGAAATGCATGGATACCCAGTAACCATTCGTTACTTAGATCCACCACTACATGAATTCTTACCAACTGCTGAAAGCGATATTCGCGAGTTAGCAACGGAAATGAAATTAACTTATGATGAATTAAAAGCAACCATCGACTCTCTACATGAATCCAATCCAATGCTTGGACACCGTGGTGTACGTTTATCGATTACATATCCTGAAATTGCAGTTATGCAAACAAGAGCTGTGATTGAAGCCGCAATCGAAGTCAATCGCAAAGGTGGAACTGTTGTTCCAGAAATCATGATTCCACTTGTTGGTGAAGTACGTGAATTAAAAATGATGAAAGACATCGTTGTAAAAACGGCAGATGAAATCATTAAAAAAGCTGGAGTCAAACTAGAGTACTTAGTTGGAACGATGATTGAAGTACCACGCGCTGCTTTATTGGCAGACGAAATTGCTCTTGAAGCTGAATTCTTTAGTTTCGGAACCAATGACTTGACTCAAATGACCTTTGGATTTAGCCGTGACGATGCTGGAAAATTCCTCGCAGACTATTATGCGAAGAAAGTTTTTGAATCCGATCCATTCCAACATATCGACACCAAAGGTGTTGGTAAGTTGATGAAAATGTCAGTTGAACTTGGTAAGTCTGCTCGTCCTAGTATTAAGCTAGGAATTTGCGGAGAACACGGTGGAGACCCAATCTCGGTCGAATTCTGCCATGCGATTGGACTAAACTATGTTTCTTGCTCGCCATTCCGTGTACCGATAGCACGTTTAGCTGCGGCGCATGCAAATATCAAGAACCCCAGATAAATATCTACATAATGACCATCCAACATTGGATGGTCATTTTTCTTTCCTGCAACTGCCTTGACAATGCACTATGCCTTGTCTATAATGAAGGTGTACCTAAGTAATGAGAAGTCACTCAAGCCAAGCACATTGTTTTATACGGGAGTTAAGGCTTTACCCGTGTTGAATGCCTATTGATATAGGACTCCTAACGGTAAAGCAAGAGACACCCACTTATGGGTAGATGTTTGTCTGCTCGAGTGATTTCCTATTACTTAGGTGCTTTTTTTATGGGTTTTTAAGCGTATAAATTCGTAAATTATGGTATAATATCTTCAAATATAACGAGTTAGGATGGTAGTCACCATGTCGGAATTATTAAGAAGTCTCACAATGTTAAATGGAATTCCCGCAAACGAAAAACAAGTTCGTCAATTTTTTGTCGAACAAGTAAAAGAATTTGGTCCAGTCACTTATGACAATTTAGGATCAGCAATAGTTGAAAAAGTCGGAGATTCTGAGGGACCTAAAATTATGGTCGCCGGTCATATGGATGAAATCGGATTTATTGTAACCGAAATCACCAAAGAAGGTTATGTCAAGTTTATCCCAGCGGGCGGCTGGTGGGGGCATGTGGTATTAAGTCAACAGTTTACCATTACCACACGTTCAAAAGCTGAAATCCATGCGGTAGTTGGGTCAAAACCACCACATATTTTAGGGGTAGAAGAACGTGCAAAAGTGGTCGATCTGAAAGATATGTATCTTGATTTGGGTCTATCCTCCAAGGAAGAAGTCATTGCTTTAGGAGTTCAAGTGGGAGATATGGTTACCCCCTTTATTGAATTTAGAAAGATGGCAAATCCGAAATATTTATTAGCAAAAGCATTCGATAATCGAATTGGTGTAGCCCTTGCTATTGAAGTTCTAAAGAACCTTCAAGGTGTTGCTCATCCCAATCGTTATTTTGGTGTCGCAACCGTTCAAGAAGAAGTAGGTCTTCGTGGAGCAGGCACTGCTGCTTATAAAGTTAGTCCAGACATTGGAATTGCCCTTGATGTTACGATTGCTCATGATTATCCAGGTGGTACTAAAGAAACTGAAATGGGCAAAGGTCCATGTATCATGATATATGATTCCTCGATGGTAGGCCATGTAGGATTACGTGAGTTCACAGTAGCTATGTGTGAAGAACTCAAAATTCCATATCAATTAAGTTACTTACGTCAAGGCGGCACAGATGCAGGGAAAATGCATATGAATCAATCAGGTGCACCCTCGATTGCCATTTGTATTGCAAGTCGGTATATTCACTCCCATACTTCGATGATTCACCAAGATGACTATGACAATGCGGTCAAAATAGTTACTGAGTTAGTAAAACGCCTTGATCGGGCTACTGTAGACGCCATTACGTACGAATAACATGCGAGTGATTGCAGGAAAGTTCCGTAGTCGAGTAATCAAAGAAGTTCCTAGCAGTTTAACACGACCGACCACGGATAAAAATAAAGAAATATTGTTTAATATGTTAGGTCAGTTCTTTGATGGTGGGACGTTGCTTGATTTGTATGCTGGATCTGGAGCGTTAGGAATTGAAGGATTGTCTAGAGGCATAACCCTAGTGGATTTCGTTGATTCCAGCAAGCAAGCCATGTTGACCATCAAACAAAATCTAGGTTCTTTAGGAATATCGATTCCAAAAGAAGCTTCTTTGTATACCATGGATGCATTTATATACTTGCAAACAACATCAAATAAGTACGATTTCATCCTTGCAGATCCACCCTATCAATTAGGGATTCACAAAGAAATCATCGATGTTGTCATATCAAGACAGCTATTGCATCCTCAGGGTCTCCTCGTGATTGAAACCAACAAAGAAACCTTACTACCTACATACGAAACTACTCTTTCCATATGGAAAGAACGAGTCAGTGGCTCTACAAAATTTACCATTTATCAAAAGGGGGATTCTTTATGAAAATCGGATATTACCCAGGAAGTTTTGATCCCATCACATTTGGTCACTTAGATATTATTGAAAGAGGCGCTAAGCTGTTCGATAAACTCTACATCTCCATTTCGGTAAACCCAAATAAAAAAACGATGTTTACTCCTGAAGAACGCGTTCAGTTGGTTCGAGATGTCATCTATTACTTGCCAAATGTGGAAGTCGTTACTTCGAGCATTTTGACTGTAGAGCACTGTAAAATGCTCGGTGCCTCCCATATTTTAAGAGGCTTGCGAGCAGTGACTGATTACGATTATGAGTTTCAAATTACCAACTTTAATCGTCGATTATCAAGTGAGATTGACACAGTATTTTTAATGACAGAAGGTCAAAACTCCTATTTGTCTTCTAGTTCGGTTCGTGAGTTGGCTTATTTTAATGGAGATGTCACACCATTCGTTCCATTGGTAGTGGCAGAAGCAATCAAGCAAAAAATAAAAAATAGCACACTTCGTTAGAGGTGTGCTTTTATTATTAGGCTGGATTCTTAACAATCGTTTTAAACAAGAATTTTTCAAATTCCTCAACAGATGAGAACGGAGTAGATTGACGGAACTGATTGATATTTACGACTACTTTTCCTTTGGATACAAGGACAATGGTAGGCGTAAACTCATAGGGGATAAGAGCATTTGAAGTTGGAAATGTTGAATCACTTTCAATTTGATAAACAACAAAGCGATGTTCTTCCATAAACTCTAGAAGGATTGGCCGAAACTCGATGCAAGACGAACAGGTCACTGATGAAATATACAAAAAGAAATCTTCATCATTTTCAAGCATTACAGTAAGTTCATTAGAAGAAATTTCAATAGGTTGAGAAATGTCTGCACGCGTTTCTAGTACAAGGAAGGGCTTTTTGGAGCAACCTACCAATACAAACAAGAAAAGTACAAGTATAATCCATATTTTTTTCATCTGCACAGTCTCCTAAAGTAATCCATAAAACAAAAGACCAAGAATGGCTGACAAACCGATCATTTTGATGGGAGTTGCTTTTTTTGTGGTTCGGAGCAAGACAAATACAACTAGCATAATGAGAAATGCTTTCATGTCGATGAGAGAAATATCAAAAAGAAGTGGTTTTAAACGAATAGAAGGAATCATCGCACCCAGAATTAAAGTAATCGCGACCGATAAAACCAAACCTACTACAGCGGGTTTGAGCCCAATAAACGCATTCTTCATTGTTTTTGTTTCTAAGAATTTCGCACCAAAGCGTGCAATGAAGAAAATAATGAGAAACGAAGGTAGTACCACTCCAAGTGTCGCAAATAACCCGCCTAATACACCAGCTTGATTGGTTCCAATGAACGTTGCCATATTGACTGCAAATGGTCCAGGAGTCGACTCTGAGATGCCAATAAAATCAATCAGTAGTTGTTCAGAAATATAACCCCCACCAACGACTTCAGCACGGATCAAAGGAATCATCGCATATCCACCGCCAAACGTGAATAAGCCAATCTTAAAAAACATAAAGAACAACGTTAGTAGTGTCTCAATCATGTTGGGTAACCTCTTGCTTTCTAGTGACGACAATACCATAGATGATTCCAAGTAAAGCCGAAAACAGTAAAACATAGATGACACTAAAATTAGTAAGCAAAGCAAGAAGTAAACTACCTACCAGTATGGCATATGTAAACCAGTGACGTTTCATCTTTTTTCCAAGTTTGAATACAGCATTTAAAATTAAAACAGATACTCCAGCCCGAATCCCTTGAAACAGATAGCTTACAATTAATAATTCCTTAAATTCAAGGATAAACAGACTCAAAATGGAAATGACGATAAAGGATGGCAAAACCACTCCTAATGTAGCTACTACCGAGCCCCAAAATCCAGCAATTTTATATCCGATAAAAGTGGCGGAGTTAACAGCGAGTACACCTGGTGTAGACTCACTGATGACTAAAATTTTCAAGATGTCATCATCGCTTGCCCATTGTTTCTTTTCTACTACCTCTTTATGCATGATGGGCATCATTGCATAGCCACCACCAAAGGTAAAAGCTCCAATTTTTAAGAAACTTACAAATAATTCTATCAATCTATTTTGCATGATATTCACTCCAATCGACCATTATTATATCACGTTTCGACTGTAACTATGGCTGAAATTATTATGAAAACATGAATTTGTTCGTAATACATCACTTATTTAACGTAATTTTGATATAATAATTAAGAGGTGATTGTATGAGTCCATTTAACCAAAAACCATTGTTTCAAAAAATCACAGAAGAGATCTATTTATGTCCTTTTGGTGTTGGTAAACAATACTTGGAACATTCTCTTTCTTTGATAGTAT
>JAUXXX010000107.1 GCA_030684695.1 bacterium | reverse complement strand
ACAAATAGTCCTCCGTTCATTCACGATGTTTGGGTATATCATAGCATGATTTGGTGGATTCTAGTTAAAAAGTGCAAGTCATAAACCATTCTTAATAAATGGATGAAAGAAAAAACAATCGATTTGTATGCACAAATCGATTGCTTTTGTCTAGATGGATGAATTGAAAATGATATGTAGCACAATCAGTACAAGCGTTAATGGACCCATGATTCTGTGAGCGATGTAAAAAGGCTTGGAACGCTGGGTAGAATACATCATACCCATCATACCAGTCACAATCAAAGCGATTAAGGCCAAAGCTCCTGTAATTCGTAAGTTGCCATTCACCACCGCAAGGAGCATATGAACCAAAGCCATCAAGGATGCCAACATTCCAAAGATTTTGTGATTGCTGGCAATCTTTTGGATGATGGGATGGTTGATAAAGCGTTTGAGTGCATTGAATGAGGCGAGTAAAAAGAAAATAACCGTTAAAAAACCAAATAAGCCTAGTGCAAATGTCATTGTTATCCCTCCAATATTTTCTTCATTATACCATCAAAGGTCTCCTTTGAAAGCGATAAGGCACATAATTAACTCTTCATTTGAAACAGGGATGCAAATTTATATCTTCCATTTGATATGGAAAGAAGCAGAGGATACTTAACTCATCCAACACTGGGTAAATCATTTGGCTTTTTGATGAAATGTTGAAAAATAAGACACACTGTTGTACACTACATTGGAAGTATCATTCTTGATGTGACTAAAACGGAATCATTTCATACAAATTCTCCTCTTAGGTGACTAAATATGCATCTTGCGTAGATGCATTTGGAGAATTACTCTTCATTATGTAAGATAAGCATATCAAAACAAAGGAGAGTACACATATGAAAAAATTATGGACTGCATTACTAATCATCAGCGTTGGAGCATTGGGCTATTGGCTCGGTACCATCAAATCCAACAATACTGAGTTACTTGTTCCAGGGGAAGAAAATTTTGAACTAGTGGAATTAAGCTTGATTGAAGTGTCTGATGGATTCCAAAACGATGAAGTTGCCTTGTTTTTAGCACTTCATCAAGAATTGATTCAAACGCATCAAGATTTAAAAGCAAAACATCAAGTTCTAAAACAAACCAGAGCAGAAGTTCAAGAAATACGAGCAACTTTTGAAGGAAAAATCCCACTAGGTGTAAGGCGACAATTGGCCCAAAATTATGCACAGCTTCTTGGATTGCGTGAAGCATATCTTTCCACAAAAGGGCTAGCTTATCAACGATTGGTAGAAATCAAAGACTCTTATAACCCAGATCAACTTGATGAAGTCATTGTTGTTTATCAAGAAGTGTTAGTAGTACTTAACCAACGGATTGCGATAGTAGATCAAGCAATACAGATATTACTTGAAAGTATTCAACTCGTTCAAAACATCTAGTAAGTTAGGTGAGTCTATGAAAGTGTTTGTAAGCATTGACAAATCGGTAGAAGAAACCACAATCGAAATCAAATGCAATGAATTAAGTGAAGAAGTCAAGGACATGGAGCGAATGATATCGCTCCATGTGTTTGCCATTTCTGGAAAAAAAGATCAACGAATTTATCCTTTGCATCCTCGACAAATTTATTACTTTGATGCTATTGATCACAAAGTATTTGCTTATACAAAAGAGGATGTCTTTGAAGTCTCTTACAAGCTTTATCAAATAGAAGAGATGTTTTCACAGTTCTTTTTACGAGTCAATAAGAATACTTTGGTCAATCCACGTGTGATTAAATCCTTCCAATCGTCCATCAATGGGACAATGGAAGCAGAACTTCTTAATAAAGACAAGATAGTGATTTCAAGGCTGTATGTTGCGAAATTAAAAGCGATGTTGAAAGGAGATAAACGATGAAAGAGATCTTGAAGCGATATCTAAAAGTATATCTAGGGATTCATCTAGTTTTCTTACTATTAGCCATGTTGGTATATAGGAGAGCTCAAGTCGTTTATCCATTCGTACGACTTGAACTAGGAGCGATCTTGATTTCGCTGTTTGTGACACTATCGATTGGGATGTTTCGATTTGAAAAGGGCAATGGAATACTAAACACCATTGCTGGCTATCTTCTCTTGATTCCCGGGATTTTTATCTTACGAGAAACATTTGGAAATTATTTATTCCGGTTTAGTTGGCTGATTTATTTGTTTATGGTCGGAGTTGGGATTATCTATGGAGTGAGTGTGTTTGTTGTTTCAAGAAAATACAAAAAAGAGGTACAAGATTTAAATCAGTTGTTAGAAGAAACTTCCCCAAAAGAATAGAGATTTCTTGTTGATGAAGGTAAGTCATCATCCCTATTACGTAAACATGACAATGATTCAATTGTAAATGTTTATGGAGTAGGGATTTTTTTATTTTCTAGGATATTCTATCGACAATATAGTAACTAAATCTAGATTGTATACAAATATAGTAGATAGGTAATAGAGTGGACTTGTATTGCACTATCATTCTGATATTTCATCGGAATCAACTTGAGAAAATCCTTCTAAAAATATCGATAAAACCATCAAAAAATGACCGACTTGATATCGTAAAAATTTGACATAAAATAAATATTTTATGGGTCGAAAAATG
>JAUXXX010000079.1 GCA_030684695.1 bacterium | reverse complement strand
TCTTCCTTCTAAACTTGTTTGATCCTTCCTCTTAGTGGCTGAAGTCTAAGGATCATTGCCCTTTTTGTGAACCGCTTCTCATCAGAAGAGGTGTTTTGTCATGAACTGCACTTTTATCTTGATTTCTAATAGTTAGTCACCCTCGCAACTATTATACCTTAATCGTTCGGAAAAACAAATTGTTTTGAGTTGCTAAGGCAGTAAGGTATAATAAGATGAAAGTGGTGTACGTATGTTGTGGAAAATCGGATCAGTAGAAATAAATAATCAAGTGGTGATTGCGCCAATGGCAGGAGTTACCAATCCTGCTTTTCGAATGATTGTCAAAGAATTTGGGGCTGGACTTGTCTATTCAGAGATGGTATCAGACAAGGGTTTGGGGCATAACAATCAACGGACAAAAGACATGCTAGCGGTAATGGAAGCTGAGCGTCCTTTGTCGTTACAAATCTTTGGTGGAGATATCGAATCACTCGTGAATGCAGCGATTCAAGTAGATCGTCATACAATCGCAGATATCATTGATATCAACATGGGTTGCCCGGTGAATAAAGTGATCAAATCTGATTCGGGGTGTGCATTGATGCAAGACCCAAAGAAAGTGTACGAAATTGTCTATGCCATTGTCAAAGCAGTGAAAAAACCCGTGACCGTAAAAATCCGAAGTGGGTGGGATCATCAACATCAAAATGCAGTTGAAGTGGCACTCGCAGCTCAAGCAGGTGGAGCGAGTGCAGTCGCAATTCATGGAAGAACAAGAGCACAAATGTATACCGGACATGCAGATTGGTCAATGATTAAAAAAGTTAAAGACGCCTTGTCCATTCCTGTTATTGGAAATGGAGATATCTTGACTCCAGAAGATGCCAAAAGAATGTTAGAAGAAACAGGGTGTGATGCGGTGATGATCGGTCGGGGAATTTTAGGAAACCCATGGCTTGTGAAACAAACGGTTGAGTATTTACAAACAGGAAATTATCAACCACATATCCCATTACTTGACAAAAAAATAGCATTGCTCGATCACATGAATCGTTTAATTAAAAACCGAGGGGAACGTGGAGCGATTCTCGAAATGAGAACCCATGCAGCCTGGTATTTAAAAGGGCTAAAGAATTCAACTTATGCAAAAAGACTTGTAGTAGAAGCTCAAACCAAAGAAGAGATGGAACGAATCATTCTGGAATATTTTGATGAGCTACTGAGCGAAGAGGCAATGAGTTCCACGACGTATACGTTTTTGGAAGACTAAATTTTGGTTAACAGACAGTAAACTGGATACAAATAGTTGGACACTTACTGTATATAAGAAAAGGACCGTCGTTTTTTGACGGTTTTCTTTTGCCCTCATATGGCCATTATTTTCAAATTAATCCGGTGTCATATTACCAAGAGAGCCATGTGGACGGATTGTGTTGTAAAAGATAATATACTCATCGATAGAATTTTGAAGATGAGTAAATCTTTAATAGATATGACGATAAATTTTTTCTTTCTTAAACCGGCAAAGAAACTCTCAGCTACTGAGATATCATAAGGATTTGCTTTTTGTGAAAATGATTGAGTTACGTCATAATAGAAAAAGAAAAATGCTTGGAGCATTATATTCTTCTCGAAACATTTTTTATGAATAATAACAGTAAATTTTATGGGTTCTATTTTTATATCATTTGTTATGCTATAATGAACATAATTGAGCTATCTACTTGTAATCAGTAGAAGGTATAATTACGACATAGCACCTTGGGTATGACAAGACATTATGGTAACTGTCTCTGTTACTATGGCTTATCTCATTGGAAAAAGGGATGCCGTTTTGAAGGTATTAAATGAATTTCGTAATGTCTTAAGTAGTTCTTAGGTAGAAAGGAGCAAGAATGGATAAAACACGGATCGATAGAAATGTTGTCTTGTTGAATGCGTGCTATGAAAAACATAATGATAGTTTCGAAAATAAATGGAATGAAGCCATTTCTTTGGTTACACATGTTGAGTATTCGACTTGTAGTTATATCAATCTTTTAGGATACTACGCAGAAAGCATACTGGGTGAGTTAATAATCGATAATTTCAGACGAGGAATTGTTTCAAAAACCCCCCTCAAGAAGTATAATTTTAAGTATTATTTTGACAGTAATAATCGAATCATAATCACAGAAAGGCTGTATTCTAAATCCGAGTTATCAGAATTTTTCTTTCACATCTATGAAGATAGCGTTGTATATGTTCTGGGATATGATCTTGCAAATCCTAGAGAACTGGCTTGTCTAGTTCGAAATGAGTTTGATAAACAGGGAAGAATGATTCATCACCTTTACTCTCATATTTCATCCCAGTTTATCGCAGAACATATTTTTCGCTTTACTAATACCGAAATGACGATTTCTCACGCAATGTATATGACATACGATGTTGTGGACGAAGACACAATAACATGGGAACATGACACTTTCCCTATTGAATGGTTAAATGGAAGGCCAGAATCAAAATTTAATACTGTTTCAGCAAAATGTATTGCATTGCGCTTGAAGAAGAATATCGAACTAATTTTACAAGATATTAGTATTTACAAGCCATACGCTATCATGTTCATTCTTCAAGATCCCAAAGCGATAGCAATTGATTTCGCTGTCGATAATGAATCAAATAATGGAAGAATAAGTGAAAATCGTTGGAATTACTCTTGTTGGGAACATCATTCCAAACCTATATGGAAAAACAAGAAAGAGATCGATCAGTTTAATTTATGGTTTGAAGAGACAGCACCTCAAAGAAACCTAGAGTATGTCCTCGATCATCAGGAATTTACTAGTTTGTTCATTGATGTTATCAAAGAAGTCAAAGAGTCAATTATTTACAAGTTACTCCCCCTTAAGAGTGCACTCATTCTCGTGACGGATTATGAGATATATGAACGTGTTATAGAAATCAACGAGTCCATAAATCACGAGCACGAAATTCAAGACTACCTTCAATGGTGTAAGTCGCTTTAATAGGATCAATATTTGAAAACAGACAGATTGGATTGGTTTGGCTTCTAATCATTGGATAATTCACAATATAATATGAGTTTGAATCTGTTAAAGAGGTCAAAAAAAGAATCAATACTTAACAAAAATTCAGAAATTGATATTCTGGATTTTTTTTAAACATTTTGACTCATATTCTTATCACTTCCTGTTTACTAATGGTTGTTTGTTGTATAATACTTGATAAGAAGTAGGGAATACATCTTTTTGAAGAAATAAGTAAAAGCAAATATAAAGGATGGGTGATGAATCCCTTTATCTTCTCAAAGTTTTGACTGTGCTAATTAAGTGCAAAACTAATAAATCGAATAGATAGACCTCAAAATACATAATATTATGTTACTTAATGATATATTGATTACATTTCAACCTGAGTATGACAAGTCAGTTCCAGACCCAACAAACTTTATCACTTATCATGATGGGCCAAGTCGAGGGATAATACTCTATCATTTTTCTAAGAAAACTCTGAATTACAATCTTGCTATTGTCACAGTGGGAGTATTAGTAACTTATTATGCCGTACAATACATCAAAGGAGCATCAAGTGGTATCCCCGAACTAGAACCAGCATATTAGAAAGCGAGGTGAATATCAATGAAAAAAGATTTTGAAAAGCTATTTTTACAAGTTTATGGGCCTTTCTTACAAGAGCATGGATTTGTGAAAAAAAAATTAAAAGCTCAATGGTCGCAATATGTCATTTACTTATCATATGATAAACAAGCAGGGCTATTGCGTATGATTTATTGGAAAATACTTCTAGCTGGGGATACAGGATTGTACGATATTGAGCTCGCTGTGTCTTCTTTATCTACTTATGATAATGAAGACACATACTATAATCCATATCCTACTCCCTGTTTCCAGCATTTTAATGTGAGAATTTTTAATTCTCATAAACTAAAGCAGGTAAACCAAAGGCAAAATGACTTAGCATTCCATTATTTTCGAGATAATCCTGAACTCACAATTTTGGGGTTACAGGTTACATTTGAAATAGCGATGGAGTATAAACAGTTTATACTCGCTAACTCCATTTCTCAGTATTTCGATGAGTCTATGCTCTTTTGCTCTAAAGGTTTCTACATTTCACATGATGTTGCCTTCAATGATGCCATCATGATGAACAATATTACAAAAGCGATAGAGATCCTTGATTATAGAATTAGTAGATTAAAAGAATATATAGAATCAAGTCAACTAGACTTAATGGACCCCCATTACAACTTAATGGACCCCCATTACAAGTCTTTTATAGAAAGCTGCACAAAGCGTATCGAGCGTTGTCAAAATGAGATATTTGAAATAACTCAGATAAAAGAACAATTACTTCGAGGGGAGTACAGTCATTTTCAAGAAAAGGTTCAACAGAGTCACGCTTTGTGTTTAAAATGGATTGATGAAGTTTTAAAACCCAAAAAATAATAAAGGATGTGAAGTGTGAACTGCACCCCTTAAATGGAAGATTAGTTATAAGGAGTCGTTTGCTTTCCTTTATGTAAACAGAGCAGCAAAAGTTCCATCTATGAAGCATTACTCTCAATGTCAAAATTGAATCCATCTGCAATGATATATCATACCGATGGTTCAATAGCTCTAGTTAGGTGAAAGAAAGGAAGAAGTCACATGAAAAAGTTATTAGTAGTATTGATGTTAATCACATGTACATTTACGATGCAAGCATGCTTCATTCAATTTCCTCTCTTTCTAGACGTTCCTAGGATCGATATTAATGATGGACATTTAACCTATGACGGAAAGGAATATATATATTTAGACTATAATCTTTGGATACATTATAATAATTTCTCTCCAATTACTCAAGTTGGGTGGACTCATGGGCCTTACTTTCAAAAAATGGGAGTCTATACCTTCGACGAAGATTTAGAGAAAAACTTTATCCGTGTGGAAGGATCAACACCTCGTATCGGGGTAAACAAGGAATATAACATGATTCCCGTGTTTGAATGTCAGATTAATAAGATTTGGGTTACAGAAAACAGCGTAGGATATATGGACATTGAGGAAGTTGGATTTAATCAATTGATTGACTTTGAAACGACTTTAGAAAGAACAAGTAGTTTTAGCAACGGCTATAAGGGTGATGTGAATGTTACCCTTTATGAATACCCCTTCTTGAGATTTAGGTTTGTTTTATATTTAGTGGAGGGTAAATATATTATGAGAGTATCAGATAGCAATTTAAACTATACATACTATCCAATACAAGAAGAATATTATTACTTGTTTACAAAGTAGTTTTCGGTTGAGTATCAAAAATCAATTTTGTTCATTTGATATAGAGTAGGTATTTAATAGAAGATTCTTAAGAAATGGAAATCAGAAATCAATCCTTGGACTTATCGTGGGTTGATCATCTGATTTTCTTAGTAATGGGTCTGTGGTAAATGCCCAAATCCCCCCAATATCAAGACCCATTTTCCCAAATCCCCCCAATTTGCTTGTTTTTGCAGAATCGCGAAAAAGTGAATAAAATCAACAAGTTTACTCAATTTCTTCACCAAACATCATTTGACGACATATTGACTACACAGCACCTTGGGTATGACAAGACAATTTCCGACATAGCATCTTAAGTATGTTGAGACGGTTCTCGTATGCTATAATGAACAAGAATATGCTTATTGAGCGTTATAAAACAGGGCTAAAAAAGTTGATTTGGATAGTTGGCAACTATTGGTGTGTTTCCGACTATTCAAAGGCATATTGTGTACACAGCAACTTGGGTATGACAAGACAGTTTTCTAGAACTAGATGAGGTATGTAATGATGAAAAAGTTCAAATATATCTATAAATTTGAGTTTCCATGGGTTCAGTCTATGGTTGCTTGCGTGTTTTTCACTCGTTTTATAAGGCTAGTTATAAACATAAATAATCCGTTTATAGAGGATCTATCGCTCTTTTATTTCGCAATGGTTTTTACTTTTTTTGGGAGTCTGGCGTTATCATATTCTCTAATTATATCAGTCTACCTAGGACATAAAAACATTGTACTTCCCTATCGTCGAGGAGACTACTTAACCGTACAAGGAAATCCTAAAATTGAACATAAGGCGTTCATGTTTAGCGGCAAACAGGATCAATTTGAGATTGAAGAGATACGTTTTAAGATTCCCTCTTCATTGTGGTTTCCAGGATATAAGAAGTCTATAGCACATGGCGGTTATAATTTTAAAGAAACAGACAATGTACTCATTAAGTATGTACCATATCAAGATGAAAATCATATTATGGAAATCAATATTATACAGAATGAAAGTGAAGGTGTAATTTAGTGGCATATGAAACGGTATATTCTTATCGCTGGTTTACTTTTGCTCCCATCATTTTTTTCCTATCCATTTTCGTCATCGTTGGCATTTGGTTGTTGCTTACTCTAAGAAACCCTTACATGAGGAATAAAATCCTTATATTGTTTATGTCCCTAGTTATGTTGATAATCGCAGGAGGACTTTTTACATCCTCATTGTTAAACTCGATTGTCTTAATAGACCTTGTCTATAATCAATATCATGAAGGTGAGTATTTAACTGTTGAAGGCGCAGTTGAAGAGTTCAATCCGAGCATTTTCGATTATAGTATCAATTTTGGTACAGATACATTTGTTGTTCAAGGAATTTCTTTCTCAGTTGGTAGTGATGTGCTTGCAGGATATCGTAAAATCGCTGCATATGGCGGAGTGATCCACAAAGAAGGGCAAATCGTAAGAATTCACTACATTACAGTAGATACTAGAAACTATATTGTTCAGATTGATATTCCTAGCGACGAATAAAGAGGCATCTTGGTTAACAGACAGTAAACTGGATTCAAAAAATTGGACACTTACTGTTTTATAAGAAAAGGACCGTCATTTTTTGACGGTTTTATTTTGCCCACTTGTGGATATTATTTTCATAGACCTTTTGGCCTGCTTAAGCAGGGGTATGCAGCTGCAGTTAAAAAGCATCTTGCTTTGCGTACTCCACATTATTCATAACGATGTTTTATCAAATTTCAAACAATCAAAACATAGGCTTTGCCTCTTTCGTTGAAAAACGTATTTTTCATTTTTTTATGAAAAAAAACGACAGTCCATTCACAAAAAGATAATTGCGAAAGATAGCCGTTTTATTCCAATAAAATAACGTAGTTCTTTGTTTTACTTGATGTAGGGTAGAAAGCGTTGATATAACTCCTCAGGTAACAACACTTCGACATGAGTTCCATCTTCTAAATACTCGGTAGAATAGATTTCACATTTTTCTTTTAAGGTATTATAGATACTCCCCTTTTGGAAGGGAATAATCATTTTTACTCTTCGATAAGTGGAAGAAATCATTTCATCGATTTTTAGTACTAATTGATCAACGCCCTCTCCTGTGAATGCAGATACTTTTACATGAGGATGATGATTTTCAATGTTCTTTTCCGGGCAAAGGTCGATTTTGTTAAATACATACATAATCGGAATATCAACAACATCGATACTTCTCAACACTTCTTCCACCACTTGAATTTGTTTTTCATAATCGGGATTGGATGTATCAACAACATGAAGTATCAAGGAAGCTTCTTTGATTTCTTCGAGCGTTGATTTAAAAGCTTCAACGAGATGATGAGGAAGTCTTGAAATGAAGCCGACGGTGTCGGTTACTAGGAATTGATGATTGTTCAGTAAGGTAATCGACCGAGTAGATGTTTCAAGTGTCGCAAATAACATGTTTTTTTCAAATACTAGTTTGTCTGCTTTTAGTACAGAAAAAGATAATAGTTGATTGAGTAAAGATGATTTACCAGCATTGGTATATCCTGCTAAGGCAACGGTAAAAACGCCATCTTTAAGACGTTTTTGTCGTTGTGTTCGCCGAATAGCGACGAGTTCTTTTAACTCATCCTTGAGTCTTGAAATGTTATCTCGCAAAATCCGTCGATCGAGTTCAATTTGTTGCTCCCCTGGACCTTTGGATCCCGTACCACTTTTTTGTCTAGAAAAAGAGCTATGCAATCCAACAACACGTGGAAGCATATACTGACTTTGAGCAAGTAATACTTGAAGCATCGCTTCTTTTGTTTTCGCTCGAGAAGCAAAAATATCAAGGATTAATATGGTGCGATCAATTACCTTAATATCTAGTTTTTTTTCTAGATTGCGAATATGAGAAGGACTCAATTCGTCATCAAAAATCACAAGGTCTGCTTCCAATGTGGCACAAAGTTGTTTTAACTCTTCGACTTTACCTGGACCGATGTAATAATTAGCAGTGGGAGAGTCAGCTCTTTGTATCATTTGATCTATTACTTCGACTTGACATGCCTCAGCTAAGCTGGCAAGCTCAGCCATTGATTTTTGTGAATCTACTATGTTTGTAATCGACAAACCAACGAGTATCGCTTTTTCCATGGAATCACCTCAAGTGCTAATTATACCATAAACGGACACAAAACTGCTAAAAAAATCGGTGTATTATCACATAGTATGTGATATAATAAACTCACCTTTGAGTTGAAAATGAGGGACTATAAATGAAACAACAATCTACTCGGAAAACTAAGAAGAAGCGTACCTTTCGTACGTCTTTGAAAGAGATGAATCAGCACTTTAGAGAACAGTTTCAATCTAACCCATCACTGAGATGGGGTTTGATCGCGGCTGGATTCGTATTGACGATTCTCCTTGCCTTTTTAATAAACGGCAACGTTGTTTTTAATGAAAGTGCCAATACATCAGCCTACATCGCTCGATTAGAAGTTTTATTTATTCAAATAAGAGCGGGTAATTTCACGGGTGTAAATCCTTGGATGTTTGCCATTTATTCCAATTTGCAACCGATGGTTGGCTTTGATATTTTTACAGGACTTAGTCTATTATTTCAGTATCTCGGATTTTCTAGTACAGTTGCGACTGGTGTAGCAACTGGCTTTATTGCGTTACTTGGAGCGCTATTACTTCATAGAACAATGAAACCATCGTTTATACCAAGTTATGTGAAGTTGTTATTATCATTTACCTATCTACTCGCCATATTAATTGGTTTGAAGCATATCTCAATGGAATACATGGCATTATTGGTATATGGACCGCTTTATATCCTCCTATTACAATTGTTTTTTAAGAAGAAGTATTGGACGATTTCCATCTATGTATTCTTACTGTTATTGCATAACCCGCTTACTTCCATCGCTGTGCTTGTATTGATGAGTATTGTCTTTATTTTAGAGGTATTCAAAGTCCGAGGTTCTTCAAAAGAAATCCTGATTTTGGTACTTTGGTATCTATTGTTCTTGCTTGTTGGGATTGTTCTAAGTATTGTTTACTACTACGAAGCGATATCCTCTACTGTGATTTCCATTTATGGAACACAAGCCATTCGTTCCACAACCGAAATTCTTGGAAAGACCTTTATGTTTTTCCCATTAGATGCCACATTAGTAGGGCTTCAACGATTCTTCCTTTTCCAAAGAACCATTTATTTCTATGGGAATAGTTTTTTCTATTCGATTGAATACTGGGTCATTATATGGTCCTTCCTACTCATGTTAGGTAGCAGTTTGGCAGTTTTCTTTCGCAAGAAAATCGGCACATTATTATCGAAACTAGACGATCAATTCGAAGACTTTTATAAAGAAAAAAAGAAGACTCTGCTTGTTTTAGCAATTTTAGTTTTTACCGTTTTATTTGGAATCCAAATTGCAATTATCTTGATTCGCAATAGTTTTTACAATAATTATTCTGATGATATTATCCAATATTATGCGATTATGTCGGATTTCGTTGCTCAAGTAAAAGCTGGTTCATTGTCGTGGTTTAATCTCAATAACTATTTTGGGGCTTCCTTCTTCAGCGATGTTTATTACGTTCCTCTGGATATTTTCACCTTTGGAACGTATCTTCTTAGTTATGTTATGCCAACAGAGCTTGCATATTCTTCCTTCGAGTTGATTAAAATTTGGGCAGGTGTGATGTTATTTGCGTACTACCTAAGTCTTCAAGGAATGAAACTACGAACTGTCTTTTGGATGGGGATTGTCTACTTTGTAAGTGGTGGTACGGTAAGTTTTATGGCATTCCCAGTATTCTTGTCACTGGTTTTTTATTTACCGCTTGGGTTGTTGGTGATACATTGGTTTTTCCATGGAAAAAGATGGGTCGTTCCTGTTTATGCCTTCATCTTAATATTTTATGATTTTTATCTTGGTTATACAGCAATTGCCTTTGTTTCTTTTATGTTTATCATTGAGTATTTCAAACGACCCAATTTTAACGCCCTACGTTTCTTAAAAGATGGAGTCGTATTCTTAGGTTTGATTTTGCTTGGTATTGTGATGTCGAGTGTGATTTTAGTTCCAAGCATTCAATTTATTATCGAAGATACGTACCGCGATCAAGGATCAGTTAGTTCTTGGACCGTATCGATCTTCGGTCAAAATTTAGAATTGTTTAAACCAAATGTCTATGTTCGAATATTAGCAAAGATGTTCACTGAACAAAAAGCGATTGCTTTTTATGGTTTCGAAAACAGTTATGTAACCGAACATGCTTCTTTATACATTACCGTCATTGGACTCGTCTTCATGAATTATATTTACTTCATGAAGGGTAGAATTGCGCGTGTATATAAAATTGCAATTCCGATTGCATTTATCTTTATGATCTTCCCGATATTTTCATATGTATTTTCAGGTCAATTCTTTACGAGTGCATTTGGAAACGATGCCTCAATCTTTAGTAGTGAGTTTTGGAAGATTGCCGAAACACCATATACAAGATGGATCAATATGTTACCACTGGTCATGACCATGATTTTAGCTCACGTGTTTGACCAGCATGGTTTTGAAAAGGTTAAAATGAAATGGTTAACCATCCCAGTCGTGTTTTTCATCGGATTGTTAATTTATTTAATTGTTTACTATTTAGAAAAATTAGCTTTGACCACCACGTATACTAGTCGTGATGTATTAAATATGGATACAGTATTAATGGGCTTTGCACTTGTAGTGTTAGTGTTGATATTAGTCTTTGGTTGGATCAAGCGGCCACAGTGGATTAAGAAACTGTTTTGGGTTGAAGTTGCTATCGCTATTATTTATATTTATACAGGACCTTTTGCGATTCCAAACAAGATTAATACGTTCCAATCCATGGCTTCGATTGATTCCTTCCTAAAAGAGTCCATTGATGAAGACGATTTCTTCCGGGTATATGTGGATCTTCATCGATTTGACGTTGAACGTCTCAATTTCAATCGCATGACAAGATTCCCTACAAACACAGAAATATTCCATTCCTGGACCGATATGGAAACCAATGAAATTAGCTGGTTACTACATGGGGTAAGAGAATATCAAACCAAAAATAAGATGTCTACCATGGCACTTTATGTCAACCATGTTCTTGGTTATCGTTATGTACTCATCAGTGCTACCAGAAATTTTGATTTGGAATCGGATTTTTTCCATTTAATCAGTTCTAATAGTCAGTATAAACTGTACGAAATAGCTCACGCAGAACCGTTCCAAGTGTACGAACAGTATATGACGAGCGCGATGTTTCGCACACACGCTAGTAGTCCCAACAAATTAGCTGTGGAACGTATCATGTTACTGAATGCGATTATTACTGAATTACCAGAAGATGTACATTTACAACAAGTCACTAACGCTACTTTAGGAGCATTATCCACTGCTAGAGCCACAAGAAAAGTAGATCAAGCAATCTTGATGGATGAAGTGGGTTCCTCTAGGAAATATTGGCGATACTCCAATGAAGATTTAAAAATAGGCTTTCCTGTTGGTGCGATCTATATCAAGTCACAATGGGTAAATCCGAGTGATTATGGTAGAGTGTATATGGAATTTGATGATGGTTCACAAAGAGAGTGTGAAGTAGTAACTTCTCTTACTCATCAAGTAAAATGTGAATTTTGGAGAGAGCCTTCATTCATCTATTTTGAACAAACAGCTCGTTTTAACTCTGCTATTGAGTTAGAGTATCGGATGGAAGCAGCCATTGATTCTGCGGCATACCTCATATATGACTTACCAAGCAATGCGTTTCCTTCTGGACAAGGAGCTATCTATTTTAGCTTAAATTCCGGCTATGGTTTTGACCGTGTCTTTGTGGAAAACACGGAGGGTCATCAAACAGAAGCATTTAATGGATACTATTATTTGAATGACTCCTCACCAAAGCGTTTTTATGTGTTTAAGACCAACGAGATGTATCAACATTCCAATTTATTTTCCATGCATTTGCAATATGTGTATGATAACCTGACCCAGTTCCAACAAAACGCCCCATCACAAGTATCTGCCAATCACTCATTAACCATCAAAAACGGAACCATAAAGCTCTCATATGAGCGAACTAGCGATACTGAGTTTGATCAGATTGTCATGATTCCGGTTGCCTATTCTGAAGAATGGGTCATGAAAAACGCGCTATACAAAACGATGAGTGTATCTGGTGGATTCTTAGGTGTTATCATTCCACACGGGGTGGAAGAAGTTGATATCACCTTAACATTCGTTCCAAAAGGATTGGATCTTGGTTTCAAAGTGACATTAGCGGGGATTGGTATTTATGGATTGATCTTCGTAGTTCCATGGATATTAGTCAAAACACAGTGGATTGCCCCTAAGAAAAAGGAGGACTAAACAATGAAGAAACTAACCATCATTGTACCATCATACAACGAAGAGAAGAATGTCCCTTTGTTTTATGAAGAAACCAAACAGTTCTGTACACACCAAGAATTTGAGTTCGAATTTTTGTTTGTGAATGATGGGTCAAAAGACCAAACATTAGCAGAAATTAAAAAATTAGTACAACTGGATTCGCGGGTGAAATACATCAGTTTTTCACGTAATTTTGGCAAAGAAGCTGCGATGCATGCCGGATTAGAAGCTTCAAGAAACAGCGATGCAGTTGTCATTATCGACTGTGATTTGCAACAACCACCATCGTTAATACCCGTGATGATTTCACATTATTTAGAAGGGTATAAGATTGTGTATACCAAGGGAGCTTCTAGAAAAGGAGAGCCCAAGTTACGTACCATTTTTGCGAATCTTTATTACCGGATTTATAATCGGTATACCGATACACCTCTTGATAACGGAGCCAAGGATTATCAATTGTTAGACAAAGATGTGGTTGCGGCATTTTTATCGCTGAAAGACAATTACCGATTCGTGAAGGGAATCTTTTCATGGGTAGGTTTTAAAAGAAAGCGATTGGAATATGAATTTATTCCAAGAAAGCACGGAAAAAGTACCTGGAGTTTTAAATCCTTGTTCCGCTATGGATTCAATGGGATGAATCAATTCTCCCAAATCTTAATGATTATCCCAACGTTGATATTCATAGGTGCTATTTTATTACTAGGAACGAATATTGGCTTATATAGTTTTGGAATCTTTGATATAGTAGCGTTCCTTTTAGCACTTCAAATCAATGTGTTGGTGTTCATCATTGCTATATTGACATACATTTTACTGTATATGAATTATGGCATCAGACGACAAGTATTGAATCGACCGATATACTTAGTAGAGGAAGAAAGCGAAGAACTACTGAATGAATAAACTTTGGACATTTGTTAGAACTAAGTTTTTAACCAGAAAGTTTTTAACTTTTGGCATTTTTGGTGTGGTAAATACGTTAATTCATATGGCGATTTATTACGTTGCTTTTAATCAGTTTCAATTGGGAGAGTTTACCTCAAATACATTTGCCTTTATTTGTGCTTCTGTATTCTCCTATTTTGCAAATGCACTATTTACCTTTAAACCCACTCATAAAAACGCTGCTCAGTTTGGAGCCGTCATGATGGTGTTCTTTATTCGTTTACTCCTATCCAATGGGTTGACTGTTTTATTTAGTTATATTGCACAAGTTTGGTTCTTGATTGATTACAGTGTAGAAAGTATTTACACATTGATCGCACCGATGATGGCTTCTGCACTCTTAATACCCATTGCTTTCTTTGCATTGGGGTATGTTTTTAAAAAAACTGACGTTCAAACATAGAAAAATGTGTGAAGTGGTATAAGAAATCAATGTGCTTTGATACAATGAATTTGGTAGTAGAGGTGAACGTATGAATAATATATCGATCATTGTTATAAGTGGATATCTATTTGCGATCTTTTTGTTGGCTTTACGAAATAAAGTATCCCATAAGGCAATCCGACCGTTTAAATTGATTTTAGTGGTCTTGATACTTTTTGTATTTTATCTATGGATGTCTGAGCCCACAACTGGTAACCAATTGCTTACTCAAGGTATATTGGTCTCGATCTTGTTCTATATAACGATTATGATGTACATAAATGAAATAGATGTCTTGCTAAAGAAACTTGGATTAAAGGGAAAGAGAAGATTGCGTAGCACCAAAACAAATAACGACCTTGCTCAAAAACTTTCTCAAGCCATCGATTTTTTAGCAAACCGAAAAATAGGTGCTTTGATTACCATCGAGCGTGAAGTAAAACTAAATGGATATATCAATAAAGCCATGTCGGTGAACGCTCCAGTGTCATCCGAACTACTCGCTTCGATATTTATCCCAACAACTCCTCTTCATGATGGAGCGGTCATCATTCGGGACAATCAAATCTTATGTGCCAAAGCTTATTATCCATCGACTGAACGTACCGATTTGCCTTTGCGCTTTGGCACAAGACATCGCGCTGCGATTGGTATAAGTGAGCAAAGTGATGCGTTAACGATTATTGTAAGTGAAGAAACAGGAAATGTATCCGTAACGATAAATCGTCAAATTGACTATGATGTATCGAAAGAAACACTACATCTCTATTTTGAAAAATATTTGAAGATCAAGTAAAGTGCGCAAGCACTTTTCTTTTTCTAAAGTAGTAAATGAAACAATCTTGTGGTATAATTTGAGCAGAAATCTAAACAGAAATGAGGGGGCATACATGGAAATATTTGATTGCATCGTAATAGGAAATGATGTCTCATCGTTGATTTCAGCACTCTTTTTAGCTAGGAAAATGAGGAGAGTACTGGTATTCCATGATAAAACCACTTCTCAAACAAAACAGTATCAAACACAAATCGAAGTAGAAACTGGTAAAAAAATAGTGATTTCTTGTCCAGTTTCCACCCCGATTCCAGGTGCCATTCGTCAAGGAATTGTGAAAAAGTTACTCGCTAGTTGTGGATTAGAAAATGACATTAAGTTTGTCGAAAATACGATTGATTATATCATCGATGACCAACACGAAGTACGCAAAAGAATGAATCGTTTGGAACAGTTTCAAGTATATTTGGTTCGACACTATCCCAAGCATCGTTCAGACATCGTTCGGTTTTTTGAAGATGGGGTAAGACATTATCACAACTACATAACTCAAGAACAAAACATGCTGCTAAACACCGAATATACCATCTCTTCGTTTATGATTGAGTGGGGCGATTATTCGATGTCAGAGCTACTTCATAAATACTTTCAAGATGAATCATTGATAGAAGAATTTTGTACTCACCCATGTGTCTTGGGATTACCCATGGAAGAGGTAAACTCGTACCATTTCTTCGTGCCGTTTTTTATTGGACTTCAAGAAGGAATGTATTACTGGATTGAAAATGAAGCATCCGTGATGAAAAAAATCATTGCAAAACTTCAAATTATAAACCCCAAAATGATTCAAAGTCGTAAAATAAAACAATTTGTTCACGATGAGAACCACAAGATTCTCAAAGTGATCGATGATTCAGCGGTGGAATATTATGCAAAACATTTTATTGTTGGTGATAATCCACTTTCCTTTTACCCCACATACTTTCAAGAGGAAGTCCAATCCCTTGAAAAAATCAAAGGGTATTTGCCAAATCTTGATTCATTGATCATTTCGCAAAGCCTATTCCTACTCTTAAAAGCACCCATCTCTTCCATCGATTTAGAAGGAAGTAGCTATCTATTTAAACAAGATTCAAAGGAACCATTTCAACTTCTTCGAATGCTAGATTATGGAATGATTGAACCTGACATTATCCCTGCAAAACAATCCATTGTACAAATTGATTTCTTATTGAATAAAACTACGCAAGTAAACGAGGATGAAGTGTTAAGGCGTCTGTATACGTATGTTCCAAAGTTGGAAAAGTTAGTAGAAAAAACAACCATTGGGAAAAGCAGTATAAAGACAGGGATGATTCCCATGGAATCACTTCGCAAGAACTTAACGATCAACGATCAAATTGAAATTGAAAATGGCGAACATATCAAAATGTTTGACAACCTTACACTAACAGGCTCCTGGTTTCGACCAGAAGCGGGGATGTATCATTTGATTCATTCCGGAATTATGTTTGGGGATACGGTTGAAGAAAAATTATATTACGGGGATGACGATGACGATTTATTTTACTACTTAACCAATGATGAGATTATGATGATGATTCGTCATAACTTCACCAAATCCGCATTAGGAAAAACAGAAAAGCACATAAATTTTATTGTTGGGAAAAGTCGGTATTTTGTTCGTGTGAAAGACAAATACATTACGATTCATCGAGGCGAATATAAGTTAGCAGATTTATCTATTTATTCGACCAACGACAGTTTATCCAACCTCTTACTGAAAAAAGTTGCTTTTGAAGAAGTATTGGTCAGTGGATCTTTACGATATCATGGAGAAGAATCCTTCTTATACGATGTCATCAATTGCTTTCAACTAGATGACTACCAAATTTATGAACCAATCATTAAACCCAAAAGTAAAATCTATTTTCTTGGGGTCAAGTTTTTGTTTGCATATTTTGCCATCTGGACCCTTTTAGCATTTTTATCGAATTACGTTGATATGATTTGGCTAACGCCATTTTCTACCGTTTTGATTGGTTCTGTATTTTTCATTCGATACAAACTGTATAAATCCGTCCATTGGTTTGAGTGGACCATCCTTGGGATGTCGATTGTTTCTTTAGGGGTTTCCATATTTTATCCTCCCTTTAATGTCTCGCGAAATGACGATTTCTATTTACTATCCATAGGCCTTGTTTTGCTCATCAGTGGAATGGTTGAAAGGGGCGTTGTTTGGGGGTTTCATAAGTTTGACTATCAAAGTGATTATGCTCACTCATCGTTGTTTAAAGTAATCGCCAATGGGTTATCTTTGATTTGGGCGATGGTCTTCTTGGCATTGCTTTCTGTGACTTATGTTACCAGTCAACGCTATGTATCTGCGAACTACTACATTGTCTTTTTAGGGTTTTTCTTAACCTACTATTACCCAGTTTTATATGTCAAAGCAAACATCAAGAAATAACTTAGTAAAGGGGATACTATGAACAATTTGTTTCAACTCATCTTGCTAGTTGTGATGGCTCTATCTATGATCATCCATCTTATCTTATATAAGAAAACACAGGTTTGGAAGATCATCCTCTTTTTCTTATTGGGCGCAGTTTATGTTGTTTTAACTTACCCACTCCCATTCATTTCTTTTGATATTCCATCCATCGTCATTGAAATTTATCCCTATGTGCTGTTGTTTTTTGTTAGTCTATCTTTAATCACATTACGACGAAAAGTAAAGATTACTCAAAACCTAACAGATTATGATTTTTTTGAAATGGAAAAAGAATTGGATGACATGAAATCCACTTCCGAATTACTACGACTACGCTACATTTCTACTATTGAGTTATTACAAGAGGGGCTTTTCTTTTATCAAGAAGACGTATCTGGTTTTTTCTTAACCGACCAAGCTTCCAAGATTTTAGGAGTAAAAGAGCATGAGATATTAATTGAAGAGTATTCCAAACATATTCATCCCGAAGATCAAGGACAGTATCTATCAACGATCAAAAAAATCTCGAAGAAAAGTCCAAATTTTGATTTAAAATACCGAATCAAACGTGAAAATGGCTATGTTTGGATTGAAGAAAAAGCAAAAGTATTTGAGTATGAAAACAAAATTCATATTATTTCTTCCATCCAAGGGATTGATATGAAACTGTTCCCACAAACACTGATTCATGAAATTGATTCTTTACCCAATGAATCCAATTTAATTCAAACATTAACACAAACGATTAAAGAGCCAGAAACGTTCTATTTGGTTATGATTCAGTTAACCAACATTGTTGACATCAATGCACGCTTTGGTAGGGATGTTGGTAATTTAATGATTGCGGAATACATCAAAAAGATTCGTTTTCATTTTGCAAAAGAATTTAATAGTGTGTTTCGAATTACTGGCATTCAATTTGCTTTAGTTATTAAAGAACAACGCAAATATGAAGTCTTATTGCGAGCTTTACAAAGCGGTGGCGATTTGGTGAACTTGAATTTAAGCATTGGTGGGATAGCCCAAGTTGTATATCCAAACTTGGGAATTGCAAAACATGAGCCATGGTCTAGCTATGGTATCAGTGAGTTTGTCTCTATGTCTAACAAAGCCATGGAAGAAGCCATTAAGAATCCCAAAAGAAATTACGCTATTTTCGGTGAATAAATGAAAAGCAAATCAGAGATTAGGCGCGAAGTGCTTCATCATAGAGACCAATTACCTGTGGACTTGAGAAAAACATGGAGTCAAGAAATTGTGAATCATATCCAAAACAATTCTCATTATCAACAGGCTCATGTGATTGCCATGTACTACCACATGGGCTCTGAAGTTGATGTACTACCACTATTATGTGATACTTCTAAGCAATTTGTTTTTCCTAAAATTGTGAATCGTGACAGCAAAGTAATTCGCTTCGCTCCCATTGTCAATTCTGTGGTACCAGGAATTTTTAATACCATGGAACCGGATGGAGATATCATTGATAATTCTTTGATTGATTTGTTTTTAGTCCCAGTAGTGGCCTTTACCATCAAAGGAGAACGAATTGGGTATGGTGCGGGCTATTATGATCGGTTATTATCGATGGTCCATGTTCCAAGAATTGGAATTGCATATATGACTCAAATAATCGATGAAATTCCAGTAGAACCACACGATGTTTTACTTCACCAAATCATAGTCAATAATCAATAGATATTAACTTTGAACACAAACAAACTCCTCATCCTGTTTTACATCTATTAGTTACACATTCTTCACCATATGGAGGAACCAGCATGATTCGAATTGGATTTTCTAAAGATGTACATCCACTTGTGGACAATCATCCATTTGTTTTAGGAGGTGTGTTAATTGACCATCCCAAAGGACCGGTGGGTCATGGGGATGCAGATTGCTTGTTACATGCGATAGCTGAATCGATTTTAGGTGCGGTCGCTTTAGGCGACTTAGGGCGCTTTTTTCCAGAAGATAATCCAAAATACAAAGACATAACTTCATCGATGATTCTCCAAGAAGTGTGGGACTATGTGAGTAAAAAAGGATATGTGATTTCTAATTTGGATTGTATGGTATCCTTGGAAAAGCCAAAACTCCGACCGTATACTGATGAAATGAGAAAACACATTGCTTCCATTTTAGAATGTAATATCTCACAAATAGCAATCAAAGCAACGACGTTTGAAGGTTTAGGGATTGTCGGTACAGAGCAAGCAATCATTTGTGAAGCGGTTGTTTTATTAGAAAATGACTTATTAATCATGGGATAAAGGGCGGATGCCCCTTTTTTTTCTTCGTTGATGAAGAAACGTTTCTGGTTTGACCTTTACAATGAATCCATGATTAAAAATGCAATTGTTTTTGACGATATATGATACAATAGATATACACAAAAGAGGTGACTTTTTATGTTAGAAACCCAACATGGAGAATTTGAACTTATAAAAAACTATCGAGATGCGTTTATTCTAGATGATTTTAATAAACGCTATTTAGATATTTTTGATATCTATCCTTATATCGTGGGAGATTACTCTGCGAACATTTTACGATTAAAAGGATTTACCAAAAACGGAAAGACCAGTAGTGTTAAGCAAATACCCGATTATCTATTGGAATCATGCGCAATGAATTGTCCTTATTTCATTCTTAAGAATCCCAAATATAATCCAAATAAGAAACGTGAACTTTAAGGGTAAAAGAAGGTGAAAAGATGACTTATGAAGAGGTTTTAGCAGAAATTCAAGATGTGATTGATCTCATTCGACCATACATTCAACGCGATGGAGGAGATGTGGTCTTTGTAAAATTCGAAGATGGAATCGTTTATGTTCAACTAAGTGGAGCGTGCGTTGGGTGTGGTGGGTTTGATTCTACACTACGTGAACTAGTGGAAGATACATTATTAGAAAGAGTTCCCGGCGTCATCGGCGTCGAGCACGTATAGAAAAAGTAGGTGTAGAAAGTGTCACTATTAACAAAAGAACAAATGAAGCAACACTGCATCAATTTGCTTAACCAGCGGGGAGTTCAAATTTCTGATATCACTGACTTGGTGTATTACCTGCAAGCCAAATACATTCCAAATCTATCCTTAGAAGTATGTGAAGAAGCGGTGGGACGAGTGTTGTCCAAGCGAGAAGTTCATTATGCGATTTTAACTGGGGTAGAACTTGATATGTTGGCGGAGAAGAAACTATTATCAGAACCACTCCAAACGTTGATTGTGAATGACAATCCATTATTTGGAATCGATGAAATCCTCGTGTTATCGATTTGTAATATTTATGGATCGATTGGACTAACGAATTTTGGCTACATTGATAAGGTCAAACCAGGAATCATCGGCAAACTTGACAAAGATGGAAAAAGCCCAGATGTATGTCATACGTTTATGGATGATATCATTGGTGCGATTGCTGCTGCGGCCGCTAGCTCAGTAGCACACAATTCTGCATTATAAAACGTCTCACCCAAAATCGACTATCATGTCGATTTTTTTTCTTGTTTGTTTTTTTAATCGGTTAATCCTCAAATTGTGCTATTCAATCGGCCAATTGTTGTGGTATACTACATTCAAGAATGATTACGAGGTGTGTGACCATGAAAAAGGGGGACATCGTCCAAGGCCGAATCACTGGCATCAAACCATATGGCGCCTTCGTGAAAATCAATGATGAATTAGATGGGCTCATTCATATCTCCGAATTAAGCGATGGATTCGTCAGACGAATTGATGATTTTATCCATATTGGCGACATTGTGGAGTTGGAAGTGCTCGGTATCAACGAGGATCAGAAGGTGAGTTTAAGCTTCAAACGCGTACAAAAGGCACAAAAAAAGAAGTACGTTGAAGTCGAACTTCTTAGTGGATTTAAACCACTAGAAGAAATGTTACCGATATGGATTGAACAATATCAAAAGGGTGAGCGTGATTAACGCTGACCCTTTTCTTTATTGATTAGGGATGATTTGTCGAATTGAAAACGTTCTTACTCCATCGTTTTTTGCTTTCGAAACAAACTGTAAAGTGGTATAATATAGTTTGATTTCGATACGGAGGAACGCTATGAAACAAACATTATCGCTACATATTTCTCACGCACTACCATTTGTGAGTGCAGAGGCATATAAGGCCATTCAAAAAGAAGTTAATCATGCATATAGTGAACTTTTTAATGGTACAGGAAAAGGTTCTGAATTTTTGGGATGGCTAGACCTACCCAAGCAATACGATAAAGAAGAGTTTAAACGGATTTTACAAGCGTCACGCCAAATTCGTCGTCAAGCAAAACGTTTGATTGTCATTGGCATTGGTGGATCATATTTGGGCGCAAAAGCAGCCATTGAGTTACTAACCCCTACTTTTGCTAAAAAGCGCAAATTGGAAGTGTTGTTTGCTGGTCAAAATATGTCTA
Organism: bacterium; assembly: GCA_030684695.1. GTDB lineage: Bacteria > Bacillota_I > Bacilli_A > Izemoplasmatales > Hujiaoplasmataceae > JAUXXX01. Next base: position 4,849 of record JAUXXX010000079.1, on the reverse strand, counting down.
GTAGCTATTTGGCAGAGTTGGTTGAATATGTCAAAGATCAAGATTTCGCTGTAAATGTGATTTCTAAATCAGGAACAACAACAGAACCAGCGATTGCTTTTCGTATTTTTAAGAAGTTGTTAGAAGAAAAGTATGGCATAGAAGAAGCGAAAAACCGGATTTATGTAACCACTGACAAAAGCAAAGGTGCTTTACGTAGTCTTGCTTTAGAACAAGGATATGCGACGTTTGTCGTTCCAGATAACATCGGTGGACGCTATAGCGTTTTGACAGCAGTTGGATTATTACCCATTGCGGCTGCTGGAATTGATATTGTAGATATGATGCGTGGTGCGAAAGAAGCATATAAATTATACAAGCAAAAAGACATTCGCAAGAATGACGCATTCTTGTATGCAGCGATGCGTAATTTATTGTATCGCGGAAACAAAGCCATTGAAATGTTTGTTTCTTATGAACCAAAACTCACTTACTTCGCAGAATGGTGGAAACAACTATTCGGTGAGTCTGAAGGAAAAGATCATCAAGGACTATTTGTTGCGAGTGCAAACTTTTCAACTGATCTTCATTCCTTGGGACAATACATTCAAGATGGTCGAAGAATTATGTTTGAAACCGTCGTACAGGTTCAAAATAGTCCAGTCGATATCGTCATTCAAAAAGAAGCACAAGATTTGGATGGATTGAACTACCTAGAAGGAAAAACCCTTGATTATGTGAATAAGAAAGCTTTTGAAGGGACATTACTTGCACATTCGGATGGATTGGTTCCAAATCTTGTCATCGAACTAAATGAAATAACCGCATTCAGCTTTGGACATTTGGTATATTTCTTTGAAATCGCTTGTGGATTATCGGGATATTTACTTGGAGTAAATCCCTTTGATCAAGAAGGAGTAGAAGCATATAAGAAAAATATGTTTGCTCTTCTTGGAAAACCTGGATATGAGACATTGAAAAAGGAATTACTTGCTAAACTAGCACAAAAAAATGGATAATTCGCATTATCCATTTTTTCTTTGTACTATTTTGTGTTTGAAAATGCTTGCTTGATTTTGTTCTTTTCAAAGGAATGAATTTGGTGACGTTTCGATGGAGAAATGGACATCGAAGACACCGCTTCAAGTACTTCCCCATCCGCTTGGAAGTATTTAGGATCTGGCGATTGTACAGAGATGTTTTTCCCCGTAAAAATCGTGACGTATTTTTTTAACTTGACGTGGAGTCCCACATAAATCGACATGAAGACAAAGAATACTTGCCACTTTTTAAGGGTATGAGCCACAGTAACAGAAAAACTTTCTTGAGTAGGATCCGCGTGAGGAGCGACTTTCATCCCCCCACCAAAATATTTACCATTTTGTACGGAAACAAACCATGTTTTTGCAAATTCATGGGTGTTACCATCGATGGTAATCTTCATAGGGGTTGGCTTATATACATTAAGAGCCCGGAAAGTGTTCACAAAATACGACATTTTATTCTTCTTTTTATCTTGATTAACAAAAAATCCGACGTTTCCATCAATTCCTAAGCCACAACCATTGATAAATGATACGGTTTTGACATTTGTCTTGGCAGAACCTAAAGTAATCAGTCCTTGATGGATGGGTTTTAAACTTCGCATAAAGTCATTGCCCGATCCACTTTGACCAAAATAGAGATTTTGAGTAATTTTATCCATGTTGACACTGTTTACAAGATAATTAAGAGTACCATCTCCTCCTAAATACAAGATGTCAGTGATGGATGGGTTTTGACTTAGAAAGATTTCAAGATTTTCAATCTTTAAGCTGGACCGGATGATGAAGTCGATTTTATTTTTTTGAAAGAACTTCACATACTTCTGCGTGTTTTTCTTGGATTTTTTGTTGTTTGATAAAGGGTTGTGTATGACTAAAAACATAGTATCTATTATATCGAAGTTAAGCAAGCTTACTTCGGTATACTCCTCAAACTGTATTATAACACAAGGATGCATTTTTAGGTCAATCACACAAAAATACCACAGATTTCGCATTATTTGAAAAGACGAACGGCTATGTTTGGGTATTTTCGTGATATAATGTATTCGATTTGATATTGAAAGGATTCCCATGGAAAAGACATTTTATATTCGACATTTGGATGAAACAAACCAGTTCGCTTTTCACATTGCAACTCATGCGTTTCCTGGAATGGTGATCGGGTTACATGGCGACTTAGGAAGTGGGAAAACCACGTTTGCACAATTCTTAGCCGCTCATTTGCACGTAACAGGAATCGTTAATTCCCCTACATTTACAATTTTGAAAATATATCAAGGCGACTTTGCCTTTTACCATATGGATGTATACAGGTTAGAAGATTCCGGATATGATTTTGAGTTGGATGATTATATTTATGGAAGTGGAGTATCTGTGATTGAATGGTACCCCATCATTTCTGCTTATCTACCAACATCTATTTTGGAAATCACCATTACTCGCGTGGATGATTCCACCCGAGAAGTAGTAATCAAAGGGAGTGGTGAATATGAAATCATTGTACAAACGCTTGATTCTTGACACCGCAACAAAGTCCATTTACGTAGCACTATATCTTGGTGATGAAGAATTACAAGTACGTTTTCAAGAAGGTTTGAATGACCATTCGGTAACACTTTTACCCATGCTAGAAGAAATGTTAAAAACCATTCATTGGAAACTAGAAGATTTGGATGAAGTATATATTGGCATTGGACCGGGATCTTATACGGGAGTCCGAATCGGAGTATCAGTGGCGAAAATGATTGGTTTTATGCATCCAATCGATATTTATACGGTATCTTCGTTGTTTTTATTAGCCAGTTCCTCTGATTCAAGCGAGATTGTGTCCTTTATTGATGCAAGAAGAAACAATGCTTTTATGGCATATTATAAGCAAAACAATCACGTATTAACCGAAGTAATCGGGGATTGCTTAGAAAACATTGACACGTTTTTATCGAAAGTGTCACCTCTGGCGACCGTCATCAAGCAAGGATGCCCCAAAGGATACAAAGTATTTACTTCTCATATGGGTCAAAAAGTGAGCGAGCTTCATGACCTTGTTCCCAATTATTTGCAAATCACGGAAGCGGAACGAAAGAAGGGTTGATTGTATTGAATACAATAATTCGTCTAATGACAATAGCAGACGTTGACTCGATTGTAGCAATGGATCGATTGATTTTAGGGCAATCATTAGGAGAAGAAACCTATTTACTTGAGTTACAAGAAAATCAATTTACGACTTATTTTATTATGGAAGAAGCCGGTGAAATTATTGGACATATTGGTCTATGGTTGGATCCTCCATTGTCTCAGGTGTTAAATTTTTACATCATCGATGCCAAACGGCATCATGGGTATGGATCTGTATTGTTTGAGTATGCACTCACCTATTTACAATCGGTGCAAGTGGATACGTTGACTCTTGAAGTGCGTCCAAGCAATCAATCCGCCATTAAATTTTATGAAAGATTTGGTTTTTCAGTAGTCGCTACAAGGAAACAATACTATAGCGATAGTGAAGATGCGTATTTAATGTTAAAGAAATTGTAAAAGAATTGAAGTGATATTATGTTAGTGATGGGTGTAGAAACCAGCTGTGATGAATCCAGTGTGAGTATTGTAAAAGATGGCAAACTTGTATTATCAAACATTGTACTTTCTCAAATAGATATTCATCAAGCCTATGGAGGCGTCGTTCCAGAAATTGCCTCAAGAGAACACGTTAAGGGAATTACGCGTGTGTTCGATCAAGCATTAAAAAAAGCAAATGTTACACTTGATGACATTGACTTAATTGCTGTAACAGAAGGACCGGGTTTAATCGGTTCGCTACTAATTGGTATCAATGCCGCAAAAACAGTTGCCTTAGATAGACAAATTCCCATTGTGGGAGTCCATCATATTGCCGGGCATATTTATGCCAATCATATCTCTAATGAGCTAGAGTTTCCATGTTTGGCTTTGGTGGTATCCGGAGGGCATACAGAATTAATCCTAATGAAAGAACATATGGATTTTAGGAAATTAGGAGAAACTCAAGACGATGCAGTTGGAGAAGCATACGATAAAATAGCTAGGGTGTTGCATCTGCCATATCCTGGAGGACCACAGGTTGATTATTTAGCTTCCTTAGGAATGGATAAGTATCATTTTCCACGGCCACTGATCGATAGTCCAGACTATAACTTTAGTTTTTCTGGACTGAAGTCACATGTGATTAATTTGCATCACAATTTGATGCAGCGCGCTGAAGAATTTGAAGTAGCCGACTTTTGTCGCAGTTTTCAAGAAGCGGTCACTGATATTTTAGTTCATAAGACGAAAAAAGCAGCCAAAGAGTACCAGGTAAAGCAGATTATTGTTGCGGGAGGAGTTGCCGCAAACAAAGGACTCCGCAAGAAAATGAAAGAATGGATTCAAGATATTCCAGTATTTTTTCCAGCGATGGAATATTGTACAGATAACGCCGCGATGATTGCAGTGGCAGGATATCATCAATATCAGAAAAATCCAACATCCAGCAATATGATGTTAAATGGCAATTCAAGATTGAACCTAGAATAGGAAGGTAAAACCATGGAAATCACCTCAAATTTTATTAAAACAATTATGGAAGATGACTTAGCAGCGGGGAAAGTAAATAAAATCGTCACTCGTTTTCCTCCAGAACCCAATGCATATTTGCATATCGGTCATGCAAGAGCAATTATTACTAACTTTGAACTTGCAAAGATTTTGGGAGGATATACGAACTTACGATTTGATGATACCAACCCCGTGAAAGAAGATGCAATGTTCGTCGAAGCAATTAAGAATGATATACTTTGGTTGGGATA
>JAUXXX010000077.1 GCA_030684695.1 bacterium | reverse complement strand
TCTTCCTTCTAAACTTGTTTGATCCTTCCTCTTAGTGGCTGAAGTCTAAGGATCATTGCCCTTTTTGTGAACCGCTTCTCATCAGAAGAGGTGTTTTGTCATGAACTGCACTTTTATCTTGATTTCTAATAGTTAGTCACCTGAAACCATTATAGAGGTAGTAAATGAATTTGTAAAGTCATCTATGTTGTTCTAAGGGATTTCACGTGCAAAATCAATCAGAAATCGTTATAATAGAATTTGTAGAAAAGAGGTATTTTATGAACTCCATCAAATCAGAATTAATCGTTAAAATCGGGGCCATCATCGATCCCAGTCGTAACAAATCTCTTCATGATTCCAATGCTATTAAGCACATAGGAATTGATGATGAATCAAAAACAGTGATTCTCATTATTGAAGTTGGTGTTAAAAACAATGAGTTTACTTCTCAAATTACAAGAGCAATCGCAAAAATCGTGAAGTTAGAATACAAATTCAACGGACTCACTATTGAATACGAGCAAGCCAGGCCAGATGCGATAAAAAAACAAGTGAAAGTCTTAGGGATTGCTTCCGGAAAAGGTGGCGTTGGCAAATCGACTGTCACAGCGAACCTTGCGTTCGCACTCACTTCTCTTGGAAAAAAGGTAGGAATCGTGGATGCAGACATCTATGGAGCGAACCTACCCAAAATCTTTGATTTAGATGACGTGGAACTCGATGGCGATGATTCAGGCAAAATTTACCCCATAAAAAAAGACGGTATTGAACTTGTCTCAACCGCCTTCTTAATGGATCCAAATAAAGCTTTGATGTGGCGTGGCCCCATGCTAGGAAAACTCCTCAAGGTGTTCTTTGAAGAAACCATTTGGAATCCAGACTTGGATTACTTGCTCATTGATCTACCCCCAGGCACAGGGGATGTGATGATGGATGTCAAAAATTTCGTTCCAGACGTCAAATTACTCCTCATCACTACTCCACACCCAAGTGCATCCCATATCGCGATAAAAGCCGGATTTGGAGCCTTAGAACTCAAAGAAGAAGTGATTGGCGTCATTGAAAATATGTCCTATTTTGAAGTAGATGGCGTCCGACACCCAATTTTTGGACAGGGCGGTGGAAAGACGGTCGCAGAAAAACTTGGTGTTCCTTTTATTGGACAAATTCCGATCGCACGTCCGGTATCCGGACATCATTCCATTTACTCGCAAACTGAGTATATTGGAATTTTATATATCAATCTTGCACGCAATATTATGCAACTGATGGCTTAATGGAAGCAGACCAATCACGGTCTGCTTTTCTTTTGCCACGAATGGCATCCATTTCGTTATGAATCATCGCCATGAATAAGGCTGCATCCTTATAACGTTTCGACTCAAAACACATTTTTGAAAGTCGATTTAAAAAATACTTGATTTGTTCAATGGATTGAATTTTCGTCGCATGGGGTAAAAACTCAATGACAATCAATTCTTTGATGGAAGGAATGTCCTTTTTTTCTTCCAGACAAAGCAACTGATAATAGTCTGGAGTATGGGGATTGGCATTTCGAAACGCTAGAAATGCCCCCTTTTCTATTTGGTATTGCTCCATATGGTTGTTTGCATAATGCGTCTTACAAATTAGATACTTCTTTTCATGAGCGAACATTCCTCGGTCGTCTATTTTATTAAGTTCATGAAGTGGGTTTTGACAGTATTTTGCAATGGTGATATGGTAATGATCTTGAACGTCTCGTGTAAATAATTGAATGATTTGTGGTCGAAGTGTGTTTTGAACTACTCCAGACTCATATGCAGCAAACATTTGTTGGTTTAAGTCCATATGATGGATGCGGTACGAAACTTCATCCAAAATGAAGTGAGCACGAGCTACTGCATAATGCCTTGCTGAGGTCGCAAATTCATGCATATATCCATAATTAATAAAGCGTTGATAATGAGAATAAGCAAGCATCGAAGATGATGAATGGATGAATTTATCAAGTAAACCGAGAATAAAACGTGCTTCTTTGTAATCATGAATCAAATGATTGTAATCAATGGCGAATAAACAAAAGATGGAAAAAGCAAAATCGTCCATCGATGTAAAATAGTGATACATTTCATGATACATCCTAGTTGCTTGATTCACATCTTCACACAATATTGCATAGCCAAAACGAATCATTTCGATGATAATCCCAAAATCAAACTCTTCAAGAGTCTCAATCAATTCTTGATAGTTTTTTACGTCGTGATGAATAAAATAATGTAAAGCTTGTTCCAAATTGGCGATAATTCTTGCTGGATAATCGACAATGTCTTTTGAAACATCTACACGTTCCATAATTAGAAATAAACTTTCCTTATTGACCGCGATTTGGTTGTTTTCGAGTTTTGAAATGTAGGTATTTGAGCAAATCCCTTTTGCTACAGCCTCCTGTGTATAATTTTTGCTCATTCTTGCCCTGCGAATAATTTCTCCTACATTGGCCTCATAAAACTTGTGAAGCTCTTCATTGCGTCTTTCTATTTCTTTTTTCAGTTTGCGAACCATTGCTCTGTCTCCATTCATGATGTATTTTTATAAAATGCTTGGTTGCCAATGAGATTATAATATAAGTATATATCAATTGTAAAGAATAAATTATTGAATCATTTTTGTTTCTCAACAAAAAAGAAAACCACTTATAATTGTGGTTTTCTACAAATGGATAGAAGTGGACATGTCTGGCATTTTGGTTTCTTCGCTGTGCAATGGTATCGACCAAAGAACAAGAGTTGATGATGCAGTGCAATCCATGTATCTTTGGGGTATCGCTTCATGAGTGTTTCTTCTACTTCGACAACGTTTGCTGAATCTTTCACCAACCCTAATCGCTTGCTTACGCGGTCCACATGCGTATCAACGGCAATTCTAGGAACATGATGCCACACTGCTAAAAAGACATTTGCGGTTTTACGTCCTACTCCTGGAAGTTGCTCCAATTGTTCTTGTGTGGAGGGTACATGACCATCAAACTGTGAACGAATCATTTCAATCATGGCTTTTAAATTCTTTGCTTTGTTTTGATACAAGCCCAAATGTCGAATGATTATTTGGATGTCTTCTATGGATGCCTCGTGATAGTCTTCCACACTTTTGTATTTAGAAAAAAGCACTTGAGTTGTTTTATTGACTGCTTCATCGGTGGTTTGTGCACTTAACGCGATCGCTATCAGTAATTCTAAATCATTAGAGTGAACCAATTCACAATGAGCATGTGGATACATCGAAGAAACAGCGTTAAGAACTTGATTGGATCGTTCTTGGATGGTTACTCTTTTTTCCATGAGTCAAAAAAGCTTTGGAGCGCAATGGGCTTTTGCTCAGAATACGTCGCGTCGCTTGGCTTTGCTTTCTTTTTCGATTTTTTCATCAACAAAGTATCCACAAAAGAAATGGATGTTTTATTGGCTTTCACCGTATCGATGATGGCTTGTTTGATTAAAACAAGATCATAATGATCTTCTATCAGCCATTTCTTGATGATTTCAATGTCTATGGGAGTTAACTGACGTTGAAAGGACGTTTCCAAATAATCAACAATGGCTTCTTCAGGAGTATCATAGATTTTGCTTAGTTTGGTTTGAGCAAATTCAATTCGTTTTTCTATCCCCGAAATCATTTTATGAACACTACGGTCCACATGAAAACTTTCCATTTCTTTGCCTTCTTCATTTTTTGTTATTTGAATTGTGAGAAAGTCCCCGTGTAATAGTTTATCCAATGTTTGATAGACTTGATCTGGAGTAATCGAAAATAGCTCTGCTAATTTATCGGGTTGAAGGCGTACAAACCCTTGAAGACGTAGTTTTCTGAGTCGGATAAGAGTCATCGCTTCCAGTTCGGATAAGCCAACATTTTTATATTCTTGTAAGACCAATCGATCAAAATCAAGAACGCCATTTTCTAAAAGGCTTTGAATCAATAATAGTTCCATGTGGTTACTCCTCCAAAGATATCATTGGATCGGGCATTGCGAGTCGGTCTAAGGTGATCTTAGCTGCTTGTTGCTCTGCTTCTTTCTTGCTTTTTCCTTTTCCTTCTCCCATGATAATCAATTCATCCATCGTCACGCGTGCAACGAATGTCTTATCATGGGCGGGTCCAGATTCAGAAATAATGGTGTATTGCAAGGTTCGTTTATCTGATTGAACCAACTCCTGAAGTTTGCTTTTATAATCATTATCATCCGTATGTAGACTTTTCTTAATTTCTGGAAAAACCACCACATTGAGGATTTTATATACTTCATCAAATCCTCTATCTAAGAAAATAGCACCTAATAGAGCTTCGAATGCATCGGCCAATACTGCTGGCTTTTCTCTTCCAAAACTTTTTTCTTCGCCTTTACCAAGTAATAAGTACTCCCCTAAGTTCATACTCTTTGCAAATTGATATAAACTTTGCTCACATACTTCTTGTGCCCGTTTTTTGGTTAATCCACCCTCATCCATGGCAAGATTTTCAAACAAATAACGACCAACAGCCAAATCTAAAACAGCGTCTCCAACAAATTCGAGACGCTCGTTACTTAGGGTGTTGGTTTCATTTGCATAGGAAGAATGCGTCATGGATTGAACCAATAATTCAAAGTGTTGAAACGACAAATGATATTTTTTCTCTAATTGTCGCAATTTGGGATAGTCTTCGGTCTTACTCTTCATTTCCAAACTCCGCTTTATGTTGTTCTACATAGCTTCGCACTTTTCCAAACACATCACTACGAACAACGTTAGCAGCTTGACGTATACCATTGTAAAAACCATAGGCTTTGGAAGCGCCTTGTGCTTTGATGACTGGTTTGTATAGTCCATAAATGACGGCTCCACCAATTTCTTCTGGATTCATCGCTTTTTTAAAGTTTTTTAAATTTTTTCGAGCAAGTAACGCTCCAAGTTTTCCTGCTAAGCTCGACTTTAGTTCTCGTTTTAAGATGGTCCCCATTCCTTTGGCTGTGCCTTCAATGGTCTTCATCACAATGTTTGCAGTAAACCCATCCGAAATTAAAATGTCGCATGGAGGGTTTAAACATTCTTTTGGTTCAACGTTTCCGTAAAACTCAAAAAGACCTTTGTCTTTAAATAGATAAAAGGCTTCTTTATCAAATTCTCTTCCTTTTCCTTCTTCGGTTCCGATGTTGATTAATCCAACAGTTGGATGAGGTCTACCCAATACTTCTTTGGCATACACTGCCGCAAAATATGCTTGTTGTAACATATGTTCTGGACGAATTTCCAAATTCGCACCACAATCAAGTAAAATAGTTTCTTTACCTGAAACAGATGGCATCAAAGGTGCAATGGCAGTTCGTTTAAATCCTGGCATACGACGCACTAAAATATGTGCTCCAGCAATTAACGCTTGTGTAGCACCAGCAGAAACAACAGCATCATTTTCTTCTTTTCTCAGAGAAGATAATGCCATAGCCATCGAACTCTCTGGATGATCTTTGATGACTTTAATCGCATTTTTCTCACCCATTGGAATCACAAAAGGAGCTTCAATGACATTAATTCGTTCGGAATTTGTCAAATATTTCGCAATTTCTTGTTTATCTCCATATAAATTAATTATGATATCTGGAATTTGCTTGATGGCGAGCATCGCTCCCTCAACTTGTTCCTTTGGAGCGTAGTCGCCCCCCATGGCATCAACACCAATTCGAATCATCTAAATCACCTCTTCTATAAAAGTATATCATATTATCAATCTAACGTGGTTATTTCATCAAAACTTCGTAGGGTTTTTTGGAACTCGATAGACTCTTTATCGGAAGATCTTACAATTCTTTGTGCGTCTACCAAGGCATTTGCAAACAAGTCTTGATCTTCGATGAAATTAGCCATTTTAAAAAGTGGAATGCCTGTTTGTTTGGTTCCTAAGATTTCTCCTGGCCCTCGTAAGCGTAAATCTTCTTCGCTGATTTCAAACCCATCCAATGATTTTTCTAAAATCGAAAATCGGTTCTCTCCTAATAATATCTGATCGGTCACCAAATAACAAATCCCTGACTTTTTCCCTCTACCAATACGTCCTCTGAGTTGATGCAATTGAGATAACCCAAAGTGATGAGCATCCAAAATCACCATCACTGTTGCGTTTGGAACGTCAACTCCGACTTCGACGACGGTTGTGGCAACCAGTACTTGAGTAACATTTCGAGAAAATCGATCTATAATCGCCATTTTATCATCAAAGCTGCATTGTCCATGTAGCCCTTCGATTAAAATATCTCTTGGTAACTCAGTCGATAAGAACTGAATGGTTTGCTCCACACTCGCGACGTCTCCAGCATTTTTTTGAAATATCGCCGGCGCAATCACGTACACTTGTTCTTGTTTTTCCAATCGCTGTTTTATGACATCAAGTACTTCATTCATTTTAGAATAATCCGCGACAAATGTCGAAATTGCTTTTTTCCCAAAAGGCATTTCTTTGATGGTTGTAACATCCATGTCGGCGTATAAACTAATCGCCAGTGTCCTAGGAATTGGCGTTGCACTCATAAATAATAAGTCTGGCATCAGTGATTTTTGACGCAACTTTAGGCGTTCATCGACGCCGAAACGGTGTTGTTCGTCAATGATGATGAGACCAAGATGTGAAAACATGATTTCTTCTTGAAAAACTGCGTGAGTTCCGATGATGATGCTTTTGGAACCAAGGCGAATTTGTTCAAGCAAGATGGATCGTTGCTTGCCTTTTATGGATGAACTCAAAAAAGCTACTTCTATTCCAAACGATGAAAGTACTTTGTCAAAAAGGGATTTATGTTGTTTTGCTAGCACTTCAGTTGGTGCCATTAGTACCACTTGTTCTTTTGCACTACATACTCCCAGCGCCGCAAGTAACGAAACAATGGTTTTTCCTGATCCGACATCGCCTTGTAATAAACGATTCATGGGATGTGGCTTCTTATAATCTTTGAAGATATCATTGACTGCTTCTTTTTGTTCGTTGGTCAATTCATAAGGCAAAGAAGCAATCACTGCTTTTACCAGCGATAGATCTACTTTCCTAGGATTGCGAGTAACTGCCTTTTGCTTGGCTTTGATATTTTCAATATGAATCCCAAACGCAAGTAATTCTGCATACTTTGCTCTTCGAATGGCTTGATCCATGTCTAGTTTGGATATTGGAAAATGAAGTTTACGCAAATATTCTTGAATGGAGAGGATTTCAGGTGTTGAAATGAGCCCTAAAGGCAATGATTCTTTGAGTGACAAATGTTGTAATCCTTCTCCTATATACTTACGAAACAATTTATCACTGATACCAACCAATCCATACTCTGGGATAAATCCTTCTTGATAATGTTTTGCTAAAACAATATCGGTCGCACTGAAGTGCTTGAAATTTATTTCAAACCGACCGGTTATTACAATCTCACAACCCGATTTTAATGTTGGCTTTAAGAATTCACGATTAAAAATCACCACTTGAAACTCTTGCGTTTCCACTCGCACTCGAACATGGAGTTTGGTGAGTCGCTTACGCAAAAACGCCACTGTCGCATCCAAGAGTACAGTTGCCTTTAAAGTAGTGGTAACACCCAGTATGGCAGTATCCAACGTCGATATTTCATGAGTACTGATTCTTTTTGGCGTTGTCATTACCAAATCGTGTAAAGAATGTATCCCCTGTTGATGAAGTTTTAGTAATGTTGATGGTCCAATCCCTTTTACAGTAGATAATGCGTCCAATTGGCACCTCTAAGGTTGTTTTTTTATAGAAAAAAAGGGTATACTAGATACCCTTATTCAACGGAGATAATATAGGAGTAGATGTCTTGCCCACCATCGATGGTTTCGACTTCAACGGAATAACCAGATTCCAGTACTTCCTTGACTTCTTCAATTTCATCATTATCAACATCTTTTCCATACATGATGGTGACAATTTCAGAATTCGAATCAATCATGGATTTAAATAGATTAATAATCGCTTCAATCCGATTTTTCACACTAACAACAATTTCGCCATTAAAGATACCCATGAAATCATCTTTTGCGATTTTGTTTCCTTTGCTTACACTTTCGCGTATCGCATAGGTGACTTCACCTGTTTTTACACGTTTTAAATGATTGGTCATGTCTTTTAAGTTTTGATCGACTGATTGTGTCGCGTCAAACATGGTTAAGGAAGCATATCCTTGCGCAATGGTCTTTGCGGGTAATACTTGAACATCTCGGTCCTCAATCATCTTCGCAGCGGTTTCTGCAGAGAGCAGGACATTCTTATTGTTCGGGATTAAAATCACATGTTCTGCATTGAGTGAATCGACTGCTTTTACAAAGTCTTCAATCGATGGATTCATGGTTTGTCCACCATCAATGATGATGTCACAACCCATTTCCACAAAGGTTTCCTTTAAGCCATCACCATTGACAACTGCGATGATACCATACTTTTTACGATGCTTTGGTGCAGAACCCAATTGGTGTTCATGACCACAATCGCATGGATCTTCTTTGGCGTTTGGTTGATGCATTAACACTTCGGAGTGTTGAAGACTCATATTTTCAATCTTCATATTAATAAAGAATCCAAAACGTTGACCAAGATTTAAAGCGTCGCCTGGTGTTTGAGTATGAATGTGAACTTTCAAGATATTTTCATCTTGAACCACAACCAAAGAGTCTCCTAATGGAGAAATCATTTCAATAAAGTCCTTTTGAGAAAACTCATCGACTTTTTCAATTTGCATAATAAATTCTGTACAATAACCAAAATTCGTATCTCCATGGAAATTATCCATGTTGCCTTGGAATATTTGAGTAGCCGCACTTTTTTCCTCTGGTTGATCGGATAGCATTTTGCCTAAGACAGCACTATGCATTCCTTCTACTACTTCAATAAATCCAGCTGCTCCAGAGTCGATAACACCAACTTCTTTAAGTACAGGTAATAAATCTGGTGTACGTGCCAAAGATTCATACAATTCTTTTAGGTAAATTGGAAATAATTCTTCATAAGTATCAACCACTTCAGAAGCTTCTAATGCACGATCGGCTCCTTCACGACTGACAGTAAGCATCGTTCCTTCAACGGGATTAATGACCGCGGAATACGCTTGTTCTACCCCTTGACGTAACGCTTTTGAAAACTCCTTAACGTTTGCAGTGTCTAATCCAACTAGTCCTTTGGATAATCCACTAAATAATTGACTTAGAATAACGCCAGAATTTCCACGAGCACCCATGAGCATGCCTCTAGCCAGTGCCTTAGCAACTACACTAATGGATGTTTCTTCGACGTTGATAAGTGATTTTGCGCCTGCATTCATTGTTGCACTCATGTTGGATCCCGTATCTCCATCAGGGACAGGAAACACATTCAATTGATTGATTCGTTCCATATTATTTTTTAGCGACACAGCACCGTTTGTGATGATCGTCTTGAACAGTTGACCATCCATTGTTTTTGTTTTCATAAAAGTCTCCCCAGTTTGTTGGTTATTGGTATATTCGTGAACATTAGTTCGGTATTATCTACTATAGCCAAAATGCATAATCATTTTAGCATAGAGGCCATGTAAATGCAACCATTTTAGCTGTTCTCGATGGGCAAAACTCTCGAAAAAAGGGGGATTTTGTTTGAATATCAAAGTTTTTTACAACAATACCACATTTGCCGTTTTGTCATGAATTAAACAAGTTCTCAGAAGAAAATTTAAAAATAAACATTTAACAATTTCTCTTGTGATTTTATCTATCATTTCATTCTCTAAACGATTCAAAGTAAATTATACTTGCTTTTCAGAAGAAATATGATACAATAAAAAGTGCTGAAATCTTTAACAGAAACGGAGTGATATTTTATGCCAAGAGTATGCGTAATTACAGGGAAGAGCTTTATGTCTGGAAATCAACGTTCGCACTCAATGCACGCAACCAGAAAATTGTGGAAGGCCAACCTGCAAAAAGTTCGCATCGTCGATGAGAACGGACAAATCAAACGCGTCTACGTTTCTGCTAGAGCTTTGAAAAGTGGTAAAGTAACAAGAGCGTAAGTGCTAAAAAAATAGACCAGAAATGGTCTTTTTTTTATAGCAATAAAAAAAACTCACCGAAGTGAGTTTTTTCTATTTTAGGGTTACTTGAATGGTTTGAGTAGTTGCGGAATAGTTCAATAATGTGGAGTTGAAGGTATAATACGTAATGCTGACGCTATCCCCTTTTGCAAAGTTATCATATAAATATCGGTAAAATCCTTGTGCTCCGATAAAGGATTGTCCATTAACTGCTACAATCAAATCCCCCACGCGTAGAGCGGTAGAATTAAACGAGCTTGTTGATGAGATTGTTTGGATCAGCATTCCATCTACCACTAAAGAAGGAATGGAAATGGTTGCGTTTGTTAAGGTAAGGGATGGCGAAACTACCAGTGAATTTAGGACTATTTTACCCTCATTGTTTAGTAACGGACGAATGCTTAACAACGTTCCGACATTTGATTTTAAAGTAGTCGGTGGCATTGTATTGGCTTCGATTCGTTCAATGATGCGTTTGACTAAGCTAATTGGAATGGAAAAACCCATCCCCTCTATATCGTCTGCTACATACTTACTGACGTTAATACCGATTACTTCACCATCTAGGTTATAAACCGGTCCCCCAGAATTTCCAGAGTTGATCGAGGCATCGTGTTGAATATAGGCCACATAAAAATCGCCATCCACATTACGATTGATTCCAGAAACAACACCTAGGGTAACACTTCCATAAAAATTATATCCTCTGGGATTTCCTACTGCGAGCAAAATACTGCCAGGTGCAGCGGAATTATTATCAGCAAGCTGAGATACTTGGATGGTTTGGCTTAGTCCCACCCCAGAAAAGGATAAGATCGCAATGTCTGCTGACTCATCAACACCTAACAAGGTTGCGACAACCGAACTACCATTTTCAAACACAATTTTGAAATTATCACCCTTATCAATCACATGATGATTGGTAATTATGAAATACGTGTTTGTATTTGGATTAAATCGATAAACCACGGATGAACCGAGTGATTTTGCTTCTGTACCTAAGTATGTAGTAATACCAAATACAGAGTCTTGGGCAAGGCTTACAACATTGTGAATTTTATCTTGAAAATGATCCACTGTAACAGGAATCACGCCTTGAGCAATCAACTCCTCTAAACGAGTGGTTACTTGAGCATAAATAGCTTCATACATCTCTTCAGAAATCATCGAGAGCAATTCATCATAGATTTGATTGTAGATATCTTGGCGAATGGATTGATAGATTTGTTCAATTAAATCGTCCAAATCAAAGTAATCAATCACATTTGAAGTGGTCGTAGCGGTTGTAGTAAAGGGAATTGTTGTAGTTGGAGTCAAGGTAGTAGTGGTGTTTTGTGAAGTTGTGGTCATTGGCACGGTCGATCCTTGAGTGGATAACTGTGGCCAAAATGATATGATACTCAATAATAAAAATGTAATTATGAGTAATACTCGAATTTTTTTCATTGGTTTTCTCCCTAATTCCTAGACTTTAATACGATATCATTAACTGTAACCAATTGACCATTTCGTAAGTAAGTTACCGAGACAATATCTCCAACACGGTACGTCTCGAACCGTGCACGAACAAACTGAACCGAATCAACAATCTCAATAGAACCAAACGAAACTAAGATATCCCCTGCCTGAATTTTCCCAAATAGAGACCCCCTTGAATCGACACCAATCACATAAAATCCATTAGTGACTCCACTAGGAACAGGCGGAGTCAATGTAGCTTTGGCTTCGTTTGATAATGCGGATAAATCTAGGAAACTAATCCCTAAAAAGACCATTCGACTTGATATGCCAAATACAATGATTTCATCTGCGATGATTTTGGCTAAATTCGATGGAATCGCAAATCCCATTCCTTCAATTTCTACTGACGATATCTTTATCACATTGATACCAACCACTTGTCCAGCTAAGTTAAACAAAGCACCACCGGAATTTCCAGCATTGATTGCGGCATCATGTTGCATATAATTAACAAACATATCTCTTGATCCGTCATTATCGGTATCAAAATAACGATTAATTCCTGATACAATTCCCATGGTCATCGAATTATAGTACGTATAACCCGATGGATTTCCTACCGCTAAGATAATATCTCCTTTTTGAACAAGATTAGAGTCAGCGAATGTTGCGATAGTATACGTGTTCGTTGATGTAAAGTAAAGAACAGCGATATCTACCAATTGGTCAACACCACGCAAGATGGCTTGAATGGTCGACCCATCTTCAAAGACTACTTCAAACGTCGTTCCGTTTTCGACGACATGTGCATTGGTAACAATGTAGTACTTGTCTCCAATGTGTTTAAAGAAAACCCCAGATCCGGTCCCAAGAAGTTGTCCAGTAGCTGAGTATGTCGATACTCCTATGACACTCGATGCATTCGAACGAGCCACTTCCATCACGCGTTCAATCACCGATTGAGGAGATACGACAATATCACCATCGCTGATTTTTTGGATAATTTCTTGGATTACTTGATTATAAATGGCATCAAATCGTTCTTGAGAGATGTCCGCAATGACTTCTGCTCGCACGGTATCGTATAATTCTTCATAGATTCTTGCATATACTTCCGCATAAATCCGCGATAAATCAAGTGAATTGATTTGTTTGGTGGTCGGAATGGTGGTATTGTGTGGTGCGGTGTTCGTCCCCCATGAAGTGGTACCTCCATTGGTGGTTTGCCCCGCAGTGGTGATGGGCGGAATGGTATAAGTAGCCCTAGAAGTCGTCGAAAAATTCGATGTACATCCCACTGTGAAGAGTAGAATCCCTAGTACTAAAAACATAAACAGTTTTTTCATGCATAACACCTTCTTTTTATGGCTATATTGTACACAAACGATGTGAAATAATT
This sequence comes from bacterium, assembly GCA_030684695.1. Lineage (GTDB taxonomy): Bacteria > Bacillota_I > Bacilli_A > Izemoplasmatales > Hujiaoplasmataceae > JAUXXX01. The sequence goes on along the minus strand of JAUXXX010000077.1, from coordinate 10,510 downwards.
GTGATAAATAGGTGAATTATTATGGAATAAAAGAATCGTTGGTCATAACGATAAGCAATCTTCCTTTGGAAAACTCAAGCTCACCGGATCCTTGATTGGAAACACATAAAGAATCCGTAGTAGATAAGTAGTATTGGTCCAGTTCATAAGCAAACCCACGCATGGTTAAGTCATAAACATCCTCAATGGCAAAGAATGAAATATATTGATGTTGATTTTGTATCGTATATCGTCCTTTCCGTAACGGATATAAACGATGTTGATCATCAATGAACTCAAGGTCATATTGCTTAATCAAATTCACATTAGCTAGAAAGTGATCTATCCGTCCGCCTATTCCACCATATACGGTAATGGATTGATAATCCATATGATTGTACAAGTAATCAATGGCAAACGCCAAATCCGTCATATTCTTCTTCGTGTCTAATTCGAGAACTTTTTTGGACTGTTTCATTACCACATCCAACAAATCCGGTTGTAGTGAATCAAAGTCACCTACTGCTAAATCAATGAGGATATGATGCTTTATTAAATACTCTAGTCCCGAATCTACCCCAACGATATAATCGCCTTCTTCAGGAGAATATAGCTTTAAGAAATCATACTGGTTCGGTCCGCAAAAGATCTTGATTTTTTTAGACATATTCCAGTTCCTCGATTGCCTTAAATCGATCAGTCCGATTAAATATAAAAGAGCCAGCAACCAATACATCTGCACCTGCATCTTTGACAAGTTTGCCTGTTGATACATTGATTCCGCCATCGACCTCAATCAAAAATTGGCAATGAAGTTCACTTCTTTTTTTGTTTAACCACATGATTTTTTCAATTGCAGAAGGTAAAAAAGCTTGTCCACCTTTGCCAGGTTCCACCGACATCACTAAAACCAAATCAACATAAGGTAAATATGGCTCTAGTAATTCAATCTTCGTGCTGGGCTTTAAAGATATGCCAACCCGAACATCAAGACGCTTTAGTTGAGAAATCACTTCAAATACGGAAGTTTTCACTGCTTCAAAGTGAAATGTAATGACATCCGCTCCTGCATTTGCATAGTCTTCCAACACTTTCTCAGGTTCCTCGACCATGAGATGAACATCAAATACTTGATTCGAGTAAGAGGAAACTTCTAAGACGATGGTGTGATCATAGGTTTTATTGGGCACAAATAACCCGTCCATCACATCGAAATGAATCCATGGACTGTTCGTAATGGATTTTATTTCTTGTTCAAGTTTTGAAAAATCAGCTGTTAAAAAAGAGGGAGCTATAATCATGAAAATCACCTCGGATATTTTGGTTTCATTCCCTTAATTTCTTGATAGAGTAACACATAATTATCATATCGTTCTTGAAGAATTCTTTTATTCAACACCGCTTCTTTGACCGCACAATTTGGTTCATGAATGTGCGAACAACCATCAAATCGGCAAAGTCCCCGATAACTTTCGAACTCTGGGTAACGCTCTGTTAACATCGATGGCTCAAATGCTTCAAACTCAAGTTTAGAAAAGCCTGGAGTATCGGCAATCCATCCACCATCAAACACAATCAATTCTACGGTTCTTGTGGTATGTTTTCCTCTGCCTAATGCCTTGGAAATTTCGTTAGTATCCAAGTTTAATCTGGGATCCATGGCATTTAATAAACTGCTTTTTCCAGCTCCGGTTTGACCGGCAACTACATTGACTTTCCCTTTGGTATAATTCCTAATTTCTTCCAATCCATACCCGTTTTTGCTAGAACTATATACGACGGGAAAGTAGGTATGATAGTAGTCCAGTTTTTGTTTGATTTCAATTAACTCTTCTTTGGTTGCTAAATCCGTTTTGGTAACAATAATAATCGGATCGACTTCTTCTGCTTGAATAAGGGCTAAAAATCGGTCCAATAACAAAAAGCTAAAATCCGGCTCTTTCATGGACTGAATTAACAATACTTGGTCAACGTTGGCAATAGCAGGTCGTAGAAAGTCATTTTTACGTTCAAATACTTTTGTAATCGTCTGATCGATAACTTCGACAAAATCGCCCACTTTTGGCTTGATGTTATGATGTCGAAAAATCCCAAGAGGTCGACACTCCACTAATCTTCCATGTTGATCCAGTACTGTATACAGTCCACCCGTTAACTTAATGATTCTTGCTTCCAACAAATGAGTTCCTCCTAAAACGTGATACACGTATTATACAAGAAATTAGATAAAAAAAGAAGACTTGCGTCTTCTAGTTTAGTAGTTTTGTACCCGACGTTCAAAATATGCTTTTGGATGATCGCAAACAGGGCATTTTTCTGGAGCCTTTTTACCAAAATGTAAATGTCCACAAACCGCACAAATCCACATTTCAGAATCATTTTCAGAACGGAATACTAAGTCATTTTTCACATTAGCAAGTAACTTCAAATAACGTTCTTCATGTTCTTTTTCGATTTTAGCTACTGCTTCAAACAAATAAGCAATACGATTAAATCCTTCTTCACGAGCGGTTTCAGCAAACCCTTTGTACATATCTGTCCATTCATAATGTTCGCCATCAGCGCCATCTTGAAGGTTTTCAACGGTGGTAGGGATGTCTCCGTCATGTAAGAGTTTAAACCATAATTTTGCATGTTCTTTTTCATTTTCTGCAGTTTCTAAAAAGAATTCAGAAATTTGATTGTACCCTTCTTTTTTCGCTACCGATGCATAAAAAGTGTACTTGTTTCTAGCTTGAGATTCGCCTGCGAACGCTGATTTTAAGTTTTCATAGGTCTTTGAGTGCTTAAGTTCCATAATTTCCTCCTCTACTTGGTACTCTTATTGTATCAAATAAAAGCGCAGATTTCTATAACGAATTTAAAATTAATCTCCAAATGCAACGCCAATGGCTTTGGCTGCTAATACCATGTCTGAGTTTGGGTCAACAACCTTGGAACCACCATGGGATGTTTCGCCAACTTCACCAGAACCTACGACTTCTTCGATGGGTACTGTGACCATTTTGTCATGATGAACGGCCACCATTTTTCCAAATTCTCCTTGAGCAACCATATCTACTGCATAAGTTCCATAGCGTGTGGAAATAACCCGATCAAAGCAATTGGTAACTCCACCACGTTGAATATATCCTAAATTAGTAGAACGTACTTCTTGTCCAGTAATCGGTTTTAAAATCTTTTCTAAAAGCATGGCGACTTGCTCTCCTGCTCCACCCAAACGAACGGAATCAGGAGATTCTTCGACAATCTTTTTTACAGTGACGTCGCCATCCAGTGGTTTACATCCTTCCGACACACAAAGAACAGAAAACTTCGACCCGCGTTGGAAACGATCGACGATTTTCTTCGCTACTTTTTGAATATCATATGGGATTTCAGGAAGTAAAATCACATCTGCAGAACCTGCTAGTCCACCTTCTAAAGCCAACCAACCAGAATTACGACCCATCACTTCTAAAATCATGACGCGGTCATGAGAAAAAGCGGTGGTATGAATGGAGTCTAGTGCTAACATAATATGATCTAGAGCCGTCCGGTAACCGAAAGTAATGTCCGTTGCTGGCACGTCATTATCAATGGTTTTGGGAATACCCACTACCTTGACTCCTTTTCTTGCAAAGTCACGAGCAGAAGTAAGCGTCCCATCTCCACCAATGATTACAAGAGCATCGACTCCTAAATTTTTCAGATTTTGATATGCAACATCAGAAACGTCTTTTTTTACATAGTTTCCATCTTCATCCTTCACACGATACGAGAAAAGGTTGTCTTTATTGGAATTTTTCAAGATGGTTCCACCTTGATGATAAATTCCTGAAACAGTCGTTAAATCCATTTTGATGTAGTTGTTATGGTACAACCCATAATAACCTCCAATGAACCCAACAACTTCATAATTGTATTTTAAAATAGCTGTTCTAACTACCGCACGGATCACCGCGTTCAGTCCAGAGCAATCTCCACCACCGGTTAGTAAACCTATTTTTTTAATTGGATTTTCATTCATTAATATTCACCTTTTCTTGTTAAAAGTCGTGATTTGGCTTAAAACTATATAATAGTGTATCACTCGAAAGAACAGTTGTCAATTAGACTTTTTCTTCATGTTTCATTCGTAATTGTCCACACGCCGCATCAATATCTTTCCCTTGTTCACGACGTAAAGTCACGTTGATTCCACGCTTCATTAAGCGGTCATAAAAGCGACTAGCACGATTTGAATCAGTGGATTGATAACTAAATTCTGACACTGGATTATAAGGTATTAAATTGACATAGGCATTCAATCCACGAATCAAATCAGATAGTTCATCCGCTTGTTCGACAGAGTCGTTGACTTCATGCAATAGAATATATTCAAACGTAATTCTTCGACTGGTTTTTTCAAAATAAACTTTCAATGCCTCTATAATATCTTTAATGGGATAGCGTTTGTTTATTTTCATGAGTTTGGTACGTAACTCATCATTGGGAGCATGTAGACTTACAGCCAAATTAGGACGAATGGGTTCGTCAGCAAATTTATAGATGTTGGGAACAATCCCACATGTGGAAATCGTAATGTGTCTTTGACCAATCGCTAGTCCTTTGCTATGGTTGACGATGCGGACAAAATCCATCACATTATTGTAATTATCAAAAGGTTCGCCAATACCCATGACCACGATGTGAGTAATTTTTTGATCAATGTCAGCTTCTACACAAAGAATTTGCATGACGAGTTCGGCGGCCGTTAAATCTCTGGTTTTATATTTCAATCCACTGGCACAAAATGAACATCCCATGTTACAGCCTACTTGACTTGTTACACAAAGAGATAAACCGTATTCATGTCTCATCAATACGGTTTCAATTAAATATCCATCTTCTAGTTTAAAAAGATACTTGATGGTTCCATCTGAAGAGATTTGTTTGGTTGCTAGTTCTAAGAGAGTAACGGAAAATTCGCGGCTAAGAAAGTCGCGAAGTTCTTTGTTCAGGTTGGACATTTGTAACGGATCGCTTATCTTCTTTTGATAAAGCCATTCATATACTTGAGTCGCATTAAATTTTTTAAACTGGTTCTTTACTAGATAGTCGCTTAACTGATCAATGGTTAGTCCATAGAGGTTTAACAAAACATATCACCCCATTGTATTATATCATTAATCAATGATTTCTTTGTTCAAAATTACTGTTTTTCTTTATGCTTTGACATCACTAAAACTGAAAGTCCGTAAAAAACGATAAAAGTAATGACCAAGACAATGGCATGACCAGTGATGGTCATTGTGGCATCCCCATATTCAAAAGTAATGCCCATAAATGTTTTTATTTCTGCTGGTACATAAGCCAAATTAACAGCTTCATTCATCATAATTTGACGCATCGCAGCAGCACTATGAGATACTGGAAAAAACTTAATAATCCATTGAATGGCATCTGGTAAGTTACCAATGGGCACATACACTCCAGTAATAAATCCAATCAAAGTTCCAATCAAAGAAGACAATGTCCCAAAGGCATTTTGACTTTTGATGAGTGCAACCAAGAAAAAGACAAAGGCAGAGGATGCACTAACAGATAAAATAATCCAACCAATCATTTGAACCAACCCTAATATAGATAAAAACTGACCACCATATAATAAGATATATCCTTGAGCCAAAACAAAGGTGAAGAAACTCATCGAAAGTCCAATAATCACTGAACTAAGCACATAGGATAAGACCAATCTGGACCGTGGAATGGGAGAACTCTCAAAATCACGAACAATTTTCTTCGCTCTATCATCGACCATAATTCCAAACCCTGCCAAACAGGTCGTCATCGATGCAGCGGCGATGACTCCAGCCATAATCCAAGAATCCATGAAAAATCGTGCATGTTCTCCAGCAAATTCTTCTGCTACCCCTTTGATCATGTTGCCAAGAAACATGATATAAAGCAAGATAATCAGCATCGCTCCAAGCATGGAAAAGAAAACAGCTGCTTTGTCGCGGTAATATAATTTAAGGTTGCGTTTAATCAGTGCAACAATCATGGCCGCATCTCCGATCCTGTGATTTTGATGAATGCATCATCCATCGTACCGTTTAATACTTGAAAGCTAAAGATATGGGGGGATAACTTCGATAATATTGTTAAACTTTCCATGGTAGAAGCAAGTTCAATGATAATCTCATTTCCTTGTAATGAAAAAGCAATGTTGTTTTCTTCTAAAATAGATTTTGCCATGTGTGAATCTTTTGGGTGCACCCGTAAACTATCCGTTGAATATGCTTCTTTCAACTGCAAAGGGGTTCCTTTTGCCGCAATCACCCCGTGATCAATCACTACTACATAATCCGCAACCGCTGCTTCTTCCATGTAGTGAGTTGTTAAGAAAATCGTCATGTTCAAGTCTTTTTGTAGTGAACGTATCGTTTCCCAGACGTTTTTCCGTGTTTGAGGATCCAGCCCAGTGGTAGGTTCATCTAAAAATAGTATACTTGGTTTATTAATCAGTGCTCTTGCGATATCTGTTCTTCTTCGTTGACCACCGGATAGTTTCCCATAAGGTCTAGAAGCAAGATCACTAATTTCCACGATTTCCATCGCCTCTTTGACTCGTTTTTTTTGCTCTTCTTTCGTTCCTTTGTAAAAAGATGCTCTTGTGATTAAGTTCTCATACACCGTCAACAACGGATCGAGAAAGTGGTCTTGGAATACAATTCCGATTTCTTGTCGAATCAATACATCGTCCTCACCTACAAGCAATCCATTCACATGGATGGTACCTGTTGTTTGTTGTAAAAGTGTACATATCATGTTAATCGTTGTGGTCTTTCCTGCACCATTAGGACCTAAAAAAGCAAATAACTGACCCGTCTCAACATAAAAGTCTAGTCCCTTCACTGCATGTACATCTCCATAGTTCTTATGCAAACCTGTTACTTCAATTGCATGTTTCAATTTATCACCTCGAGATTCATTATATCAATTTTTGTGCCATATGGAATGTAATTTTTTGTTTACATTTATGAAAAAGTCAGCCAATTTGCGTTGGCTGACTCATACATTTTGCATTTAACTACGTAACACTGCATTAAAATAGTGTTTTAAGGAACCTAGTATCTTTTGAATCAATTGATCCACTTCTTGGGTTTCTAAGGTTTTTGTTTGGTCTTGTAATTGTAAGGACAGTGCAACACTCTTCTTTCCTTCTCCAACAGTGGGTCCACGGAAAATGTCAAAAATAGTGACATCTACCAACTTCGATTTCGCAACTTGTCGAATTTTGTCCATGAGTTCTCCAGCAGTAACTTCTTCATCAACGACCAAGGCAATATCTCGAGTAACTTTTGGATATTTCGATACTTCTTTCATTTTTTGAATGGGTTGGACCAGCGTCGCTAACAAATCAAAATTGAGTTCAAATACAAAGGTTGGACCGATGCCTTGAATACGTTCTACTTGTGGGTGTAACCGCCCAACAATTCCAATCAACGAATCCTTTGATACGATAGAAGCGCTAATTCCAGGATGAAGATTAGGAAGGGGGGTAGTTGGTTTTTGAATGCTATATTGCTTCAATCCAATGGCATCAAATAAGGATTCTAACAAACCTTTGACTAAAAAGAAATCAACCGTGTCTTTTTTGCCTTGCCATAACAATGGAGAGTATTTACCTGATAATACCCCACTGATGCATTCGATTTCTTGATTGGGGTAATATGTTCTGCCGAGTTCATATAAAAACACATCTTCATTTTTACGAGACACATTATAGGTTAATGCTTCCAATAAGGATGGGATCAAGGAGTGACGCAATGTCGACCGTTCTTCGGTCATTGGATGCATGAGTTCTACTACAGGTTTAGGTTCTTCATCGAACCAAACTGCTTTTTCTTTTGAAACTAAGGAGTACGTAATCACTTCATCCATCCCTAAGTCAGAAAGTATGGTTTGAATATCTCGCCGTAGCTTTTGTGTGGGAGATAACTTTCCATAATAATTTCCAATGGGGAGTGTGGTCGGAACTTGATCAAAGCCAACCATTCGAACAATTTCTTCAATCAAATCTTGATATGTTTCAATATCTCTTCTTCTAGAAGGAATCCAGACTTCAAAGGTTTGTTGAATGATGGAATGAGCAAAACCATACCTTTTTAAAAGGGAAGATACTTCGCTTGAAGATAGTGAAGTACCAAGTACTTTGTTAATCGTTTGTAAAGAAACAACAAGTTGTTTTGGCGTTTGTACAGAATGATCAAACGAGGCTACTCCTTGACGCAGTGAACCGTTTGCTAAAGACTGAAGTAACATACACGCTCTATTGAGAGCTTGAATTGTCCGCGCAGGATCCAGACCTCGTTCAAAACGCATGGAAGATTCACTACGTAGATCCAATCGTTTTGATGTTTTACGTATCGTAATGGGATGAAATACCGCTGATTCTAATAAGATGGATGTCGAAGAAGCATCAATTTGAGTGGAAAATCCCCCCATGACACCTGCCAATGCCACTGGCACTTGTCCATTGGTAATCACAAGATCATCCGTCGTTAAAATGCGTTTACATCCATCGAGTGTTTGAATGGTTTCATGATGTTGTGCCTTGCGCACAACAATGGAGTCAGAAGCGAGTTTACTGGCATCAAATGCATGCAATGGTTGACCATATTCGAGCATCACATAATTAGTGATATCAACGACATTGTTAATCGGGCGAATCTGATTGGCAATCAAACGAGCCTTCAGCCAATAAGGACTTTCCTTGATTTGAACCCCATCGACGACTCTTGCGTAATAGGAAATGCAATCAGGAGATGTAGTAGATACATTCAAATGTAATGGGATATTACTTTCTTGCAAAGTAATGACTGGCTCTATTACTTCAGACTTTGTAATCGCTGCGACATCGTAAGCAACCCCAAGCATACTAAGTAAATATCCCTTATTAGGAGTTAATTCTAGTTCAAGCACCGTGTCAAGATAATGTAAGATTTCGAGCGGATTGTCCCCAATGGGAGAATCTGCTGGAAGTACATGGATTCCTTCTTCTTCATGATACTTTTTTTCAATTCCAAGTTCATCGAGAGAACAAATCATTCCATTGGATTCAATTCCTCGAATTACAGCCTTTTTAATCTGAAAATCACCTGGGAGCACAGCACCGTTTAGTGCAACAATTACCTTTTGTCCTTGTGCAACATTGGGTGCTCCACAAATAATTTGGATGGTTTCTTTGCCAATATTCACTTGGCAAACCGATAATTTCGAAGCATCTGGATGGATGTCCTTTTTTTCCACATAACCGACCACCAAATGGCTGGCCTGAACAAGAGGTTTTACGGAAGCAACTTCGGTTGACTTTAAGCCGATTTCACGTGCCAGTTGGTCGATTGGTTCATTGAAATGAATCAATTCTTTTAACCAGGATATCGATACATTCATGATTTACCCCCTACTTGAACTGACGATTAAAGCGCAAATCGTTGGTATACAAATTGCGAATATCATCAATTCCATATTTCAATATTGCTAAGCGCTCTACCCCAACACCAAAAGCAAAACCTTGAAACTTTTGTGGGTCGTATCCCGCTGCAGCTAACACATTATTATTGACCATTCCAGCACCTAAAATCTCAATCCATCCGGTTTGTTTGCACATCGAACAACCCATTCCTCCACATTTATAACAAGAAACATCCACTTCTACAGAAGGTTCTGTAAATGGAAAATAGGAGGGACGTAGCCGAATTTGACGCTCTTCTCCAAACAACTGTTTGGCTAAGACAAGCAATGTTCCTTTTAAATCGGAGAATGTCGCTGTCGAGTCCACCACTAACCCTTCTATTTGGGTAAACTGATGAGAATGGGTTTGATCGTCATCATCTCGGCGGTATACTTTTCCAGGACAAATAATCCGAACAGGTTGTTGTAAGGTATTTTCTAACATGGTTCGTACTTGAACGGGTGAAGTGTGTGTACGAAGTAGTAATTCTTCGGTAATGTAAAACGAGTCTTGCATATCTCGTGCTGGATGACTTTTGGGTAAATTGAGCATTTCAAAGTTATAATGATCGATTTCTACTTCAGGACCTTCTTTGACTTCATATCCCATACCAATGAACAAGTCCTCCACTTCTTCAATGATTTGGCGAATCAAATGGCGACTTCCATAACGTATGGTTTTTCCAGGCAATGTAACATCAATGGCTTCTTTTTGAAGTGCTTCATTGACTAATTGTTGTTCTAGTTGTTGGCTTTTGTCTTCAAACCATGCTAAAACCTCTGCTTTGGATTGGTTAATCACCTGACCAAATGCAGGTCGTTCCTGTGCACTTAAGTCCTTCATACTGGACAAAAGTTCTGTAAATGGACCTTTTTTTCCTAAAACATCTGCTTTTAGTTCTTGAAATTCTTGAAGTGTTTTTACATGATTCAACCGTTCTTTGGCGTCCATTTTTACTTGTTCAATTCGTTGGTTTAATTGCATCTTAATCCTCCTTTAAAAAGAAAAAATCGTCCTTAAAATAAGGACGATTGCTCGCGGTACCACCTT
>JAUXXX010000071.1 GCA_030684695.1 bacterium | reverse complement strand
CCTGATCAGGGTAATGCCTGCGTAGGAACATCTCGTTTGACCAAACGTCTCTTATTTTTCTTTTAAGAGACTTTTTTTATTGAAAGGGTGAGATTTCATGAATCAAGAACGAATTAAATCATTAGTTGAGGTTGGGATTTTTGCATCAATGGCATTGGTACTAGACTTAATTGCGAACACGTGGGGATTTGTCAATGGAGGATCAATATCCATAGCTATGTTACCAATCTTCGTCGTTGCATTTCGTCGAGGACTGAAAAATGGATTAATTGCAGGATTATTGCTTGGTGGCTTGCAAATTCTTGTAACCCGCACGTACTTTTTAGTTCCATTGCAGTTTTTCCTTGATTATATTGCTGCGTTTATTGTGATTGGGTTTGCTGGATTTTTTCCAAAAGCAATTACAAAACCAATTCACTTGGTTCTTGGAATCGTTGTTGCTACGTTTGCACGGTTATTAGCAGCATCTTGGGCAGGAATTGCATACTGGTCAGAATACATTCCAGATGGGATTGCAGACATTGACCGGGTATTTGGAACCGCATTTAGTTCGACGTTGATTACTCCAACATTAATGACTTGGGTAGGATCGTTTGTTTATAATGCAGCTTATCTCATACCATCAGCCATCTTGTGCATTATTATTGGCCTTGTTCTACAAAAAAGAGGAATATTATCGTATCATTTAATTGCAGAATAAGCACAAAAAAAATCGCTCGTACGTTTTGTACAAGCGATTCTTTTATTCTTTATGAAAGGTTGTAACCTTTGGCATTTCGATTAAAGTGAAGTTTGAGGAGTTAATTTTGTACGTATTCGTTCCATTGCCTTCGATTTGCTCCGGATTGGTGAAGTAGAGTTCCGAAACACCTTTGGTACGGACTCCAAGCAACGAGTTCACATTGATGAAAATCTTAATCTTTGTAAATAAATTGATTTTGGAGGAAATAAAGAATTCGGAATCTATCGTAGTAATTAAGTTGATGATGACGTTGTTTCGTTTGGTATTTTCATTGTATAAGACATGAGCTTTGACTTCACTGTGTCCTTCAGAAGAAGTAAAGACAAAGTTTTGACCATTTCGTTCGAATGAGAGTTTTTCAATGAATATAGCAGAAACAACTTTTCCTTCAATGACTCGAAATGGAATTTTAATCGAGGTAAATTGAAACTTTTCTGGAGATAGCAACACATCCTTTTTGGTGATGTGGTTTTCAATCATATGAAATCCAAAATCGGGTCGGCTCATAAACTTATCGACGTATCGAGTGGATTCATCATATATCAACATCCGGTCCATAAAATCGATAATGGAGTAATTTCCAGATGCAAATTGAAGTTCTCTAAAAAGTTCTGCACGTCGATTGGTGTCATCATTGATACGACTTACCGTACGATTATGAGAAAAGATCAATAAACTAAACATGGAACTTGAGATAAACGCTGCGAATGCCACAATAAGAGTCGCAATACGGATACCAATGACATTAAACTGTTGATCCAGTTCATCGCCAAAAATCAATGCCAATAGCACAGAAAAAAGTAAGAATAGACTGACAAATAATAAGGTTTTAATGGGTACAATAAGTTGATTTTGTTTCAAGATTCCACCTCGACAATCGATTACGTAATTGATTGTGAATGATATTATAGCACATATTTTTAAAAATAAAAGTGATATAAATGAGAGAAATTCTAAAAAAATACATTTTGAAATCGCTTGTATTCTAAAATATATATGATAAAATAATATTGTATACAATATAAAAAGAAATAGAGGAGAGTGAAGTAGATGAACGTGTATGATTTTCATGTAAAAACAGTTGATGGTAGTAACGTATCATTATCAAAATTCCAAGGGAAAGTGTTATTAATTGTCAACACAGCGAGTGGTTGTGGACTAACCCCTCAGTATGAAGGGCTTGAAAAACTATATAAGTTATATAAAGAACAAGGATTTGAGATTTTGGATTTCCCCTGTAACCAATTTTTAAATCAAGCTCCTGGAAGTGATCAAGAACTTGCTAATTTTTGTCAAATGAAGTTTGGAACTACCTTTGAAACATTTGCCAAAATCAGTGTCAATGGAAAAGAATCTCATCCTCTTTACAAGTACTTAAGAGAAAATGCTCCTGCTGACAATGAAGACGAAAACTTAACGAAGTTTCAAGCCATTTTAGAGCGTTTGAAGCAATCTGTTCAAGGAAATGCTATTAAGTGGAATTTTACCAAGTTTCTTGTTGATAAAAATGGTCAAATCATTCAACGCTTCAATCCCACAGTGAAGCCAGAACAAATCGCTCCAGCCATTGAGGCTTTATTGGCATCATGAGTTTGAAATTAGAACACCAACTTTGTTTTGCACTGTATTCGAGTTCAAGACAAATCATCAAAATGTATCAGCCCCTTTTAGATCCACTTGGTTTGACTTATACCCAATACATAACGATGCTTGCATTGTGGGAAACCGACCACGTACCAGTAAAAGTACTAACAACGAAGCTACAACTCGATACAGGGACTTTAACTCCGTTATTAAAGAAATTAGAAGTAGCTCAGTTGATTAGTCGCAATCGTGACTCTGCTGATGAACGTCAAGTGTTTATTTCTTTGACACCAAAAGGCAAAGAATTACAAAAAGAAGCAGAAGTGATTCCGAAGAAATTAATTTCTTGTGTTAATCTTCCTACATCAGAAGCACTCTTGCTATTTTCTCTTTTACAAAAACTTCATCAAGGAATCCAAACATCTACTTGTCAGGTTAAATAACACGATTTTTGTGTTATTTTTTCATTATTAGCACTCAACACTTGACTGTGCTAATATAATTTAGTATAATGATTTCGACAATATTCAAGGAGGAACTTTATGAAAGAATCACGCGAATTTAAAACCGAATCAAAACGTTTGTTGCACTTAATGATCAATTCGATTTACACCAACAAAGAAATCTTTTTAAGAGAACTTATCTCCAACGCAAGTGACGCCATTGATAAGTATCATTTTACTTCCCTTACCGATGAATCACTTGAAAAAACCAATGATTACGAAATCACTTTGGAATTTGATAAGAAGAAGCGTTGGATTAAAATTACCGACAATGGCATCGGGATGACTTACAATGAATTACTAGATAATCTTGGAACCATTGCGAAGAGTGGTACACTTGAGTTCTTACAAAACATTAAAGGAAAAGATGTTGGCGAAGCTGACTTGATTGGTCAATTTGGAGTTGGCTTTTATTCCGCGTTTATGGTCGCTTCGAAGGTAGAAGTACGCACGAAATCTCCTTACAGTGAAGCAGCTTATTTATGGACATCTGCAGGAGAAGAATCCTTCACCATCGAAGAGATTAAGAAAGCAGAACGTGGCACAGAAGTAAAAATATTCCTTCGCGATAATGAAGAAGAAGAAAAATACGATGAGTATCTTGATGAATACAAGATTGAAAGCCTCGTCAAGAAATATTCGGACTATGTCAAATATCCAATTACTTTAGAAAAGGAAGTTCAAACTCCAAAGCTCGATAAAGAAGGCAAAGAGATTGAAGGAAAATATACGACTTCTTTACAAAAAGAAACCATCAACTCTCAAATCCCTATTTGGAATAAAAATAAGTCAGAAGTATCGGAAACAGAACTTAATGAGTTTTATAAGTCACAATACTTTGACTATACCGATCCAATTGCACGGATTTGGACGGATGTCGAAGGGGCATTGACCTACAAAGCGATCGTATTTATTCCAGGAAAAGCGCCTTATAACTTATACAGTGAAAAGTATGAAAAGGGACTTCAATTGTATACCAAAGGGGTATTTATCATGGATAAATGCAAAGAGCTTGTCCCTGACTATCTTCGATTCATCAAGGGCTTGGTAGTATCCTCTGATTTAAGCCTAAACATCTCAAGAGAAATTTTACAACACAATCGTCAATTACAAAAAATTTCCCAAAATTTAGAAAAGAAAATTGTCAATGAACTTGAAAAAATGTTAAAAAATGACAAAGAATCCTATATCAAATTTTATAAAGAATTTGGCGTAAATTTAAAGTATGGAGTTTATGATGGATTTGGCGAAAAGAAAGATTTATTAAAAGATCTTCTCTTGTTTAAAACCGTCAATAATGAAGAATATATGACATTAAAAGAATACGTCGAAGCCATGCCAGAGGGTCAAAACGCAATTTATTATGGCTCAGCTTCCTCCAAAGAAGCCATTCAAGGAATGCCTCAAATGGATTTATTGAAGAAAAAGGGCTATGATGTTTTGGTTTTTACCGATGAGATTGATGAATTCATGGTAAACATCTTACGTGAATACGAGAAACATTCCTTTAAATCGATCAACCAAGGGGATTTGGACCTTTTAGATGACTCTGAAAAAGAACACATCAAAGAACAAAGCATCGAAAGTAAAGATGTGCTTGAAGCATTGCAATCCATATTGGCAAGTGAAGTCAAAGAAGTCAAACTTTCTACACGGTTAACGGACTCCCCAGTTTGCTTGGTTTCAGGCGATGGACTGAGTTTTGAAATGGAAAAAGTAATGTCTCAAATGCCTGGTGAAAAATCAGCGAAAGCGGATAAAATTTTGGAAATCAATCCCAACCACGAACTGTTCAAGGCCATTAAATCGCTGCATCAAACCAATAGTAGTGAATTAGAGGACTATGCATGGGTCTTGTACAACCAAGCATTATTGATAGAGGGAATGTCCATCAAGGATCCCGTTGACTTTTCGAATAAAATGATTAAATTATTGGTCAAATCACTTCGATAAATAAAAAACGACGTTGGATGAGTGTCATCCATTCGTCGTTTTTATTTTGAAAAATACAATTGCTCAATGATTTTAAGATAATCGAGACGAAGGGCATATCCTTCTGGAATCAAATGTCCAAACTCTTCAAACTCAGTTAAGGAAATGGATCGACGGTCTTGTTTGGTTAAAAACCGCTGATAAAACTCTACTACGTATTTGGCTTCTAATAAATAAACTTTGCCAATCGATTTAAAAGCAACGAGGATAAAACCGATTCCTCCATGTTTGACAATGTGTCCCAAATGGGATACTTGATGTTCATGAATGTTTTTTAGAGGAAAGGATGTTTTTAATATCGTTTCTTTGGCCTCAAAGTCAATGTAGCGCCCTTTGTATATCCCATTGTAGTCGGTTGTGGAAGGAACCTTGTAATACGCTTCTGTAATTTTCGCTGCACTTCGTTTTGCATAATCAACCGATACCACTTGAATGGGAATCGGTTTTTTATAGATATAGGCAATGTCTCGCTGAATATAGATTTCATTGGTCAGATTGATTGCTTCTTCTAAGTCCATTCCACGGTTCGAAGAAGATGTAAGTTTGATGGTTGATACTTTTTTCTTGATTGGATAGTTCATCTTATCACCACTCTTATTTTATCATACAATTTACAAATTGAAATCGCTGAATCCTTGAAAAAACCAACACCTTTTATGTCAAACTCTACATCGTTTTGTAAAATCAATGATATAATAGTTTTGATATGACCACACACCAATGCATGGAAGGAGAACAATTATGAGTCAAATTAAATTTTATGCTTTGGGCGGTCTTGGTGAAAACGGCAAAAATCTTTATTGCCTCGAAATTGACAAGAAAATCATCATCTTAGATGCCGGATTAAAACATCCATCTGGAGATTTGCTAGGTGTTGATATGATTGTACCTGATATTTCGTACCTTGAAGCGCGCAAAGCGGATATTTTGGGAATCTTTATTTCCCATGCGCATGACAAACACATCGGAGCGATTCCTTTACTGTTGTCTTCGATTGATATTCCGGTTTATGGCACCAACTACGCCATCGCTATTTTAGCGGATT
Organism: bacterium; assembly: GCA_030684695.1. GTDB lineage: Bacteria > Bacillota_I > Bacilli_A > Izemoplasmatales > Hujiaoplasmataceae > JAUXXX01. Next base: position 284 of record JAUXXX010000071.1, on the reverse strand, counting down.
TATTAAAAGAAAGCAAAATGGATCCAAACAAATATCGCTTACGTGTGATACCCTACAATGAAACAGTTTCTTTTTACGATTTCCAAATCATGTATTTTACTACATCCCATTCGATTCCAGAATCTTGCGGAATTGGAGTCTTGACTAAGGATGGAGCGATTGTTTACGTCGCAGATTATACGTTTGATCAAAACGGTGGACCTTTCTATCAAACTGATTTTTCTAAAATCGCAAAGCTTCGTGATTATGGAGTATTAGCATTGATGTCTGAATCGGGTGGAGTG
>JAUXXX010000065.1 GCA_030684695.1 bacterium | reverse complement strand
GACCCAAGAAAGTAGGATGTAAAGCCTCTTGATATGTTTGTTTGATTTCATAATAACCACCTCCATCCATAAGTGTATCACAGGTCATCAAAGAAGAAATAAACATTCTAAATTTTACAATAAATCATATGAAAACGTTGTTATATAGAATGTATCTTTTACAAATTCTTGTTTCGATGTATAATATACATGGATTGGAAACATGTTTTCATTTGGAGGTAATAACTTGAGTCAAAATCGTTTAAAAATTGGTATATTCGTAGATGCTTTTTATCCGATGGTAGATGGGGTTACTGTCGTTGTTAATATGTACGCCACACAAATGCAACAAGTTGCGGATGTTACAGTATTCGCTCCACAATCTCGGGACAAAACGTATGTTGACAATTTTCCATATAAGGTTGTTCGAAGTAAGAAAATGATGATTCCATTAACCGATTATGATTATTCAACACCATTGTTTGATCGTCATTTTCGCAGAAGTTTACGTCAATCAAAACTAGATATTGTGCATATTCACTCTCCATTTTCCATTGGGAAAATCGGGGTAGATTATGCAAAAAAGCATCAAATTCCTTGCATCGCAACGCTTCATAGTCAATACAAAATGGATTTTCAACAACGCACTAAAAGCGAAAAAATTGCAGACATGATGGTGAAAGAAATCATGAAAGTATTTAATCGAGTGAATGAAGCTTACGCTGTGAACCACAAAGTAGCCCAAATCTTCCAGTCGTATGGCGCAACATTCCAACCGCTTGTTCGACACAATGGAACGGATTTATTGCCACTTCCACAAGATGATTCCTTACAACAGTTGAGAAAAAAACACCAGGTATTACCACATGAGAAACTGTTCTTGTTTGTCGGCCGAATTGATGTGATTAAGAACATTTTGTTTATTATTGATTCCTTGGTCCATGTGAAAAAGTCAAAACTAGCTTTTAAGATGTTTTTCATTGGCAAAGGACCTGACGAAGAAAAACTAAAAGAAAAAATCCATGAGGCTAAATTAGAAAGCCAAGTATTTATGCTAGGAAAGATTATTGACCGCACAGAGCTTGCCCGCTACTATCAAATGGCAGATTTGTTTATTTTCCCTTCAATATATGATGCATCGAGTCTTGTTCAAATCGAAGCAGCCTCACAAAGAACGCCAGCTTTGTTCTTAGAAGGAGCTGCGACCGCTGACACGGTTACTCCAGAAGTGAATGGTTTTCTAGCGTATCATGATCCCATTTTGTATGCACGGAAGATTGTTTCTATTTGTGAAAATCCAGAAAAACTAGAAGAGGTTTCAGAAAATGCTTTTCGTGATTTATACAAACCATGGAAAGAAATCATTGAAGACACTCTAACAACATATGAACGATTACTTAGCACTCATCGCCACATCTAATTGGCGATGAGTTTTCTTTTTTTACAAGATTCACCACTTTTTTTGATATAATGTATGTGACAAAGAAATGAGGGATGAAGATGAAAGTATTTGAACCCATTCAAATTCGCGATGTAGTATTTAAAAATAGATTGGTTATGGCACCTATGTGCATGTACCAATCCGACAATTCAGGAACAGTACAACCATTTCATTTGGTTCATTATCCGACTAGAGCATATGGTGGAGTTTCTTTAGTAATCATTGAAGCAACCTCTGTGGAATCCAGAGGTCGGATTTCAGTCAATGATTTGGGTATTTGGTCGGATCAACACATTGAGGGATTACGTACCTTAGTTGATTCTGTCCATCAAGCTGGTGGCTTGATTGGAATTCAATTGGCTCATGCGGGACGGAAAGCAAATGTCAAAGATGAAGCAATCGTTTCTCCATCTGCTATTCCATTTTCGGATCAATACGTATGTCCGAAAGAACTTTCAATTCTTGAAATTCAAACGATCATTCAATCCTTTAAAGAAGGTGCCATTCGTGCAAAAAAAGCAGGATTTGATATCATTGAACTTCATGGAGCACATGGTTATTTAATCAACCAGTTTTTATCACCGCTTACCAACCAACGTGCAGATGATTTTGGTGGACCTTTAGAACATCGTGTTCAATTTTTAAAACAAATTATTCAAGAAGTCCGTCGTGTCTGGGACGGTCCACTGTTTGTTCGTGTATCTGCAGAAGAGTATGCTAGTGGGGGGCATCATATCGAAGAGTCCCTTCGCGTTTATGAACAAATTGCTTCGCTAGTTGATGTCGTCCATGTCAGTTCTGGAGGCGTTGTTCCTGTATCCATGAAACCATTCCCAGGATATCAAGTCGAATTTGCAAGTAAGTACCAATCTCTTGGTCACATTGCAATTGCTGGTGGATTGATTACAACTGGCGAGCAAATAGAAGACATCTTATCAAGCAAACAAGCGTCTTTTGTGTTTTTAGGCAGAGAACTTCTACGCAACCCCTATTTTCCATTGCAATTAGCGTTCAAAGCCAATCGAAAAGATCTCATTATTAAGCCTTATGAGCGAGGCTTTTAACAATAACTAGTTCTCGACAATCGTGAGTTGATGTGGTATCATATTTCTTGCAATGTACCCGTAGCTCAGTTGGATTAGAGCGCAACCCTCCGAAGGTTGAGGTCGCATGTTCGATTCATGTCGGGTACGCCATTTACACAATATCCTTCCATTTGGAGGGATTTTTTTTATAAAAAAAAACTGGATAAATCCAGTTTAGTTCACCCAGTTTCCTTCTCCGTCATCCACGGTTTCAAAGCCATAATCATACTTCTTGATGTTCTTTTGAAAATGGGGGGTGGAAGGAACTAGTAAGACAGATAATAAAACACCCACCCCTAATCCTCCTAAGTGACCAACAATGCTAATGTTTGGAAAGATGAAGGTGATGATAATGTTGATGATCATCAATGTTCGAATCGTCTTCACACTTTGAAAACTAAACCACGTAGGTCTTACAAAGGTGATATAAAGAAGCGCACCCATCACTCCATAAATGGCTCCGCTCGCTCCGATGGTATAGGTGAGTGGATTTGTTAAAAACGTGACAGCCAACGAAGAACCTATCCCAGATATGAAATACAACAACGCATATCTCCAAGGGCCAAGTGTGCGTTCTAAAGCAGTTCCTAAGATGTATAAAACGAGCATATTGCTGGCTATATGAAGTAAATCCGTATGGAAAAACATGGTAGAGACTACTCGATACCATTGATTAAACTGAACTACCAAGACGGGAACTAACCCAAATGTCGGAAGCAATCCATTTGTTATGAAGAACCCAAGTACAATGTGTCCTACAAATAGCAAGATGTTTAGTGCAAAAATGGATGCTGTAATCGGGCTTTTTTTAAAGAAGTTTTTAATCATTTCGAAGAAACTTGGTTGAGTCACATTATCACCCCAAAGATGGGTATATTATACTTACTTTGTGTGATGTTTTCAAGAATTGTGTGTTATAAACAGATGAATTTCTTGTCGAATGTGTACAAATCACCTTTGGGGTTGTATAATACATAGTTGCATAAATTAGGGTTTTGGAGGTGGTAGTATGATTGAGAAGTTAATCCTATTACTCAAAAGAGAGTGGAATACAAGCAAGATGGTGGAGTCTGACTTCATCACTTTTAACATCAATCGACTAATTAAGGCTTTCTATGTGGCAGCCCCAATATCTCTTATTTTGATTATTATGTTTTCTATGTTTCAAAAAGTTACGACTCCCATCGAAGAACAATGGCGTAGCAGCATAGTCTTCGCTCATGGAGTGTTGATGATTGCAATGGTTTTATTGCGAATACTATCGGAGTTCTATATAAAAAACCAAGATTTAAAACGATTTGGCAAAATGATTCAGTATAGTGGGTTTATCCTTGTGTTAGTAGCAGGCGTATCTATTACTGCCATTGACTTACAAATCACATTAGCTATTTCACCGTTTTTGATTGGGACGATGGTAGCAGGAGTAATCTTTTTAATCCGACCATTTCATACGCTAATCATCTATACATGTATGTTACTTACATTTGGATTTGTTGTTAGTGGAGTCCTTGAGAGTCCAATCGACAAATTATCGACGATGTCAAATGCCTTGATGGCTTCTGCTGTTGGCTTTGCCATTTCACTAATTACCTTTCAAACATCCAAACGAAGCCTATTACAAAAAGGCTTTATAGAGTCTCAACAAGAACAACTAGAAATCTTGAATAAAAAACTGAGAAGACTAGCCTCACACGATGATTTGACGGATTTATACAGTCGTAGAACATTTATAAGTAAAGTAGAAGATAGTGCGATGAAGCAACTTGATGATTTTCAGTGTATTTCCATTTTTGATATTGATCATTTTAAAGAGATTAACGATGAGTTTGGACACCCATTTGGAGATTATGTTTTACAAAAATTATCCAATCTTGTATTATCTTTACTACTTCCAGGAGAGTTGGTAGCAAGATGGGGTGGAGAAGAGTTCATTTTGTACATGCCTCATCGATCCAGTACATCCGGATTTGAAAGGGTAGAATACATTCGAAAGCAAATCGAGAAAACTCCTTTTTTGTTTCAAGAAATTACCACTCATATCACAGTATCGTTTGGTGTTTCTGAACTTCAATGTAACGAGCTTAAGTACTTTGATAAAGCATATTCGCGGGCAGATAAAGCCATGTACCAAGCAAAATCCAATGGTCGAAATCAGTCTTGCGTTTATAAAATAGATTCAACCACATGAGGAAAAAGGAGAGTTATGAAGCCAATTACAAAAAAAGATTTACTACAGTATGACCAAAAGTATCAAACAAGTCCTGTGCAAAAAGCAATTCAGCATGTGTTATACAAAAATACATTGTCGGACATCGCGATTGATTCGACTCGTTTATCGAGCATGAAGTTTCATTTTTCAAACGATTTAATGACATTACCGGTTACCAATCAAAAACAAAGTGGTCGGTGTTGGATTTTTGCAGGATTGAATGTCTTACGTGAACACATGGTCAAAAAACATCCCTTTAAAGACGTTGAGTTTTCTCAAAACTACATTGCATTTTGGGATAAATTTGAAAAAATTAACTATTTTATAGAAACCATGGACCAGTTTCTAGAAGTCGATTATGATGATCGAGCCTTTCAATATTTACTGCGAGTAGGGATTCAAGATGGTGGACAGTGGGATATGTTTGTATCTTTGGTAAGCAAATATGGGTTAGTACCCAAAGACAATATGGACGAAACAGCCTCTTCATCCAACACTCGATTAATGAACCAATTGATCAATACTGTTTTACGAAAATACGCCGCAAATGCGCGTAGAATGCATGCCAACTCACAAGACATTCACCCATTAAAACAACAGACCTTACAGGAACTGTATGGGTTTTTATGTACAAACTTTGGATGCCCTCCTACCACATTTGATTTTGAAATAGTGGATAAAAATAACCAGTATCTCATTCATAACAAGTTATCGCCATTATCATTTTTTCACGAATTTGTAGGGGATACTTTGTCAGATTATGTCTCTATTATCAACGCTCCAACTGCGGACAAACCGTTTCATCAAACCTACACGGTAAAAAATCTTGGGAATGTGATTGGCGGTCAAGAGGTTAAATATTTAAATCTTGAGATGAAGGATCTAAAGCAGTTGGTCATCCAACAAATTCTTGACAAAGAAGCCGTATGGTTCGGGGCTGATGTGGCGTATTTTGGAGATCGACAAGTTGGATTGTGGGATGATCTAGCTTATCGTTTCGATGAACTGTTTGAAATGGATTTCCATATTGAGAAATCTGATGCTTTACGCTATTCTCATAGCCAAATGAACCATGCGATGGTGTTTGGTGGAGTGAACTTGGTGCAGGGTATTTCTACTAAGTGGAAGATCGAAAACAGTTGGGGAGATCAAGGAGGAATCAAAGGATATTATATCGCCTCTGATTCATGGTTTGATCGATTTGTCTATCAAGCGGTTATCCATAAAAAACATCTATCAATTGAGCAATTGGATCAATGGATGAAAACTCCAATCGTCTTGAAGCCATGGGATCCAATGGGCTCTCTTGCCTTAACGGAGTAACCATGAAAGACTTATTTGAAACCATCATGGTGATCAGTTTTGGAATCTCTTGGCCGATATCGATAATGAAATCATGGAAAGCAAGAACCGCCAAGGGAAAAAGTATATTCTTTTTATGTTTTATCTTAATGGGATATGCCTTTGGAATTGCCTCAAAAATTATCGGAGATAGCATCAATTATGTATTCTTCTTTTATTGTCTCAATTTCTTAATGGTATTTACCGATATTGTGATTTATTCAAGGAATGTTCGTCTTGATCGACAACTATTGAAGCAAATCAAAGCTTAGTTTCTTCTATTAATTGGTGCACTCTCTTAAAGAGTGCATCTTTTTCATCTCATATCAAGAAACCATTTTCATTGTGTTTCGTTTTAGAATCTACCAATTATCGATTGTTCTTATTCTAAAAATAGTCTATAATGCGATTATGAATTGTCATCAGGAGGCTAATAATGAAATACGAAATGAAGTACTTGGAACTTTTGTCCAATGATTTTCCAACCGTACAAGCCGTTTCTACCGAGTTGATTAACTTAACAGCTATTTTGAACTTACCCAAAGGTACAGAAGTTTTTATCACAGACATCCATGGTGAGTTTGATGCGTTTAATCACGTATTAAAGAATGCTTGTGGAATCATCCAAGACAAAATTGAAAAGCTATTCCCATTACTTTCCTACACCGAAAAAAATCGTTTGGCTTTTTTTATCTACTATCCAACGGACATGCTAAACAAGTATCAATCCCTGTTGTCGCTTGCAAAGATGACTTCATTACTCAAGGATATTTTGTCACATATGCTGGAGTTATCAAGAAATTTAGCCACCAAGTACACAAAAAGCAAGATTCAAAAAACACTTCCAGAAGAATTTGCTTATATCATTCAAGAGCTGCTATATGAATCCAACAAACACGAAGACAAAGAACGCTATTACAATGCCATTATTGATGCCATTTTTTCAACCAATCGTCAAAACAAGTTTATCGTACAAATATCAAAGCTAATTCGTGCGTTAGCCATTGACCGACTTCATATTGTTGGTGATATTTTTGATCGGGGAGCGAAACCTCACTTGGTCATGGAGAAACTCCTCGACAAGTCACACGTGGATATTCAATGGGGCAATCATGACATCTCTTGGATAGGCGCAGCATGTGGTTCGGAATTGATGATTGCCAATGTGATTCGAATCGCCGCAAGATACAACAACCTTGATTGTTTAGAAGATGGGTATGGTTTTAACTTGTTGCCCTTAGCAAGATTTGCTTCGAAAACATATGGAAGTGATCCTTGCGAACTGTTTATACCAAAAACATTACATGATAATTTAAACGAAGATGATAAAAACTTCGTAGCTAAAATTCACAAAGCAGCGGCCGTGATGCAATTTAAGTTAGAACGTGATGTCGTCAAACGCAATCCAGACTTTCATTTAGATGATCGTCTACTTTTGGATAAAATTGATCCGATTCGTGGAATCGTAACCATTCAAGGGATTGAATACCCAATGAAGGATACCCACTTTCCCACCATTGACTTTGAAAACGATCCTTATCAGTTAACCGAAGATGAACAAGCAGTACTTGCCCATCTTCGCCAATTATTCTTGCACAACGAAATGATGCAATTACACTTACGGTTCTTATTCCAAAAAGGAAGCATGGTTCTCAAATACAACAATAATCTCTTGTTCCATGCGGCTATTCCGCTACAAATAGATGGCAGCTTCCAATCGCAAATGATTGATGGAGTAAAGTATCATGGAAAAGCATTATTCGAAGCCTATGAGAAAAAACTTCGTCATGCATACCAAAACCGTTATGATCGACACAATCCAGATTTGGATTACTTCATGATGCTTTGGCAAGGTTCTACAAGCCCCTTGTTTGGAAAATCGACAATGAAAACATTCGAACGATACTTTGTTTCCGATAAAACCACCCACAAAGAAGTGATGAATCCATATTTTAAACTTCGCTTAGAAGAACCGATTCTCAAACAAATCTACCAAGAGTTTGGTTTAAATTGGAACAAATCTAAAATTATCAATGGTCATGTTCCCATGGACATCACTAGAGGTCACGAAGTCGTTTTAGCAGACAAACGAATTTATAACATCGATGGAGGGATGTCAAAAGAGTATTCCCATGAAACCTCCATTGGAGGATACACCTTAATCTCAGACTCCTATGCCATCTATTTGGTTAGTCATGAACGCTTTGATTCTTATGAATCTTTAATAAAACAAGAGCGTGACATTGTAAGTTTAACTAGAAGTGAAGACATTGCTAGTTCAAGAACATACATTTATGACACCGATCGTGGAGAAGAATTAAAAGAAAGAATCGCTGATTTAAGAAAACTGTTACTCAGTTATCGAAATGGTACAATCAAAGAAAAGGCATAAAAGTAAACTGTCCAAAACTGGACAGTTTTTCTATTTATAAATCGAACATTGACATTTTCGAAAAACTTCACAAAATGTTAACAAAATACTTCAATCAAAACTATTGTCAGACTTTTTAGAATGTGTTATTATTAAAACGAACAGAAAATAACAAAAACAAACAAAGGGGTGAAACCATGATTGGAAACAATCGACAACTCGAGATTCTCGACTTGTTAAGTGAAAAAGGCAATGTTTCTGTGGAAGAGTTAGCATCAATTTTTAATGTCTCACGTATGACCATAAGACGTGACTTAGAAAAACTCCAGGAAAGTAACTTATTGCAACGAACGCACGGCGGAGCGCTCATCAATAAGGTATTACTCCACGAAATGGCGTATCATGAAAAACGAGAAGAACATGCTTTAGCCAAACAACACATCGCTACAGAAGCAGTAAAGTATGTGAAGAATGCATCGATTATTTACTTAGATGCAGGAACAACTACTTATGAAGTGGCATTAAAACTTCCTCGCGAAGGATTAACGGTCATTACCAATGACATCCGAATTGCTGCACATTTGATGTTATCCAATAATACGGTGATTTTCTTAGGCGGAATGATTTTAAAAGACACCGGTAGTACAACGGATCAACATTCGCAAATGATGTTGTCTGAGTTTAACATCGATTTAGCCATTCTAGCAACTTCTTCCATTGATAACAAATTATTCCTTTGTACGCCAGATCATGATCGTCAAATCATGAAGCAAATTGCTCTAAAACAAAGCGAAAAATCTATTTTAGTCACCGATTCATCGAAATTCTTTTCCAAATCTTTATATAAAATCGCACCAGTTACTGACTTTGAAGCAATTATTACCAACTTACCAATTGATAAACTACTTGGGGCTGATTTAGGCAGCACCGAATATATTTATGTCAATACTGAGCACCTCGATGGAGGAAAGATCATTGGTTAAAACATTATTGATTGCAGATGATTCCACTGGAGCGAATGCATCTGCAATTCTCCTAAAACAACTCAACTTTCAAACCATTAGTTTAATTGACTATCAACATGCTCAATTGATGGAAGGCTATGATGCCATTGCTATTTCGACTGACAGTCGAGCTATTTCTAGTCATGAAGCATATCAACGAGTGAGTCATGTATTATCGCGGTTGAATCCAGCAGACATTCTAATCTTTAACAAGCGGATTGATTCCACTTTGAGAGGAAACATTGGTTCAGAACTCAATGCGTTTAAAGACAATTTTCCTAAAAAGAAGATTGCTATTGTTCCTGCTTTTCCAAATTCAGGTCGAATTTGCCGTAATGGTTTGGTTTACGTCAATGACGTATTACTTGAAAAGACAGATGTTGCAAAAGATCCCAAAATGCCAATTTCCACTAGTGATGCCAAACAATTGTTCTTAAAACAGTTCAAAGGTCGAATCGCTAATATCTATTTAGAAGCTGTTCGCAGCAAAGAGCGTCTACAAAAGAAAATCGCTGATTTTTTTGAGTATCATGATGCCATTCTCTTTGATGCAGAAACCAATCAAGACATTGAACAAATCGCTGAATCGTTAGTATTGGCTGGAATTGACGTAATTACGGTTGATCCAGGAGTATTTACCTATTATTACACCAAAGAACGGCAAGTTCACCGGGTAGTCAGGGAAGAACGATACCTCTTTTTAGTAGGTTCTGTAACGGATACCACTTATAAACAATTACGCTTCGCTAGTACCGATCCAGATTTTCACATTATTCCCATTGATGCAACTGCTTTTTTAGGAGAGCAACCCCTCGAGGAAGTAAAGCGTGTTCAAGGGATTGTTAACAACTCGACCTCTTTGTTTTTGATACTTACCACGACAGATCCATACAATCGTCAAGTGCTTGATTTGTTTGCAATTGCTAAACAACGTCAAGAAACTGTTGATGTTGTTTCGAAAACAATCAATCATTACTTATCTGTTTTATTAGACACCCTTCTTCAACAACACGCAAACATCAATGGAGTGTTTTCCTCGGGTGGAGATACTACCTTATCGTTTTTGTCCCATAGTGAATCTTGTGGAATAGAATTAATACAAGAAGTATTGCCACTATGTGTGTATGGCAAGATTGTATCTGGGCGTCACCATGGTCTATCTATCATTACCAAAGGCGGAATGATTGGTAATGATTCTGCTTATCCATTCATCAAAGAATTCTTTCAGGAGGTATCACGTCATGAGTAAAGTTGTAATTGGGATTCCCATCGGGGATCCAGCAGGAATAGGTCCCGAAATTGCTTTAAAATCGTTATTGAATCAAGATCTTCTTGAAGTATGTCATCCATTGTTAATTGGAGACCTAGGAGTATTGCAACAAATCATCAATCTATACCAGCTTCCTTTGGTATTAGTTCCTACAATGGATCCAAGAAACGCTGATTATAGGCTTGGCAATGCTGTTGTATACGAAGTGTCAAACATTGATTTATCCAAGTTAGTCATTGGTCAAGTACAAGCGATGTGTGGGCAAGCAGCCTATGATTATATCGAAGCATCGGTTCATTTAGCAAACAAAGGTCACATTGATGCAGTAGCCACTACCCCCATCAACAAAGAGTCGTTAAAAGCAGCGAATGTACCATTCATTGGTCATACCGAAATCTACGCCTCTTTGACAAACACTGCTGACCCATTAACAATGTTTGAAATCGAAAAACTGCGTGTCTTCTTTTTGTCTCGACATGTAAGTCTTAAAAAAGCCATCGATATGGTAAAAAAAGACCGGATCATCGACTATGTCAAGCGTAGCCATGATGCTCTTCATCGATTGGGAGTT
>JAUXXX010000054.1 GCA_030684695.1 bacterium | reverse complement strand
CGTCTTTCCAGAGGATTCAGGTCCATACACTTCAATAATTCTACCTTTGGGATATCCGCCCACTCCAAGAGCTGCATCCAGAGCGATTGATCCTGTAGAAATGGATTCAATGGCTTTATTCATTTCAGCTTGTCCTAAAATCATGACAGCGCCTTTTCCGTATTCTTTTTCGATTTCTTTCATCGCGATTTCAAGATTTTTCCGTCTTTTTTCATCAATCATAGTATTCCTCCATTATTCATCTACATCATACGTCTAATATAAACTTATTCTTTTTATTTCGATTGTAAAATAGCAAAACGATTTTTCCAATAGTAATCAATTCCTGATATGAGTGTTAAGAGTAATGCGAATCCAACAAGTATATATCCTATGATGTTTAGAACCATAAAATTAAGTGGCATTAAAAACAAGTAATAGACAATCATTGCCATTGTAATCGCTGTTTTTGCTTTTCCTAGTTTAGAAGCAGCGATAATGTTACCTTCTCCCACTGCAACCAATCGAATCGAAGTAACAATGAGTTCTCTGGCAATCACGACTAAAACAGCATATATGGGCATCCACATGGAAGGTTGTACGGTCAAGTAATAATCCGTTAAGAGTAACATGGTTGTAATCACAAGTAATTTATCGGCCAAAGGATCAATAAACTTTCCAAATGTGGTTACAATATTTCGTTTTCTAGCAATATATCCATCTAAAAAGTCTGTAAACGATGCAATGATGAATATCACGCCGATGATTGGCAAAGTAATCTCACCAATGAGATTTTTCATCAAGTATAAGACAATCAAGACGGGAATCAAAAGGATTCTTAGCAAAGTCAATTGGTTTGGTAGATTCATACACTCACCTCATTACATAATTATATCATACTTGGGCGATTTCCAAGCATGTAACATCAAAGAAAAAGCAGCGAATTGTACGCTGCTTTCAAGTTATTCTTCTATGATGGGTAGTTGAATATTATGAAAGACTTCTTGGACGTCATCCAATTCATCTGTCATTGCAATAAAGCGATGAAACTTTTGGATATCCGATTCATCTAGGGTAACATATTCATTCGGTAAGTATGTTACTTTTTCAATAAGTACTTCTAATTCTGGATTCTTAGCAAGTAACGCTTCCTTTATTTGATCTAGTTGGCTAGAAGGTCCGATGATGGTAACCAATCCATCTTCTGTAGAAATGTCGTTGACTTCGCATTCTGCTTCCATGATGGCTTCTAAGGCTTCATCTTCACTCCAGCCTTCGAAGACAATCATTGACACATATTGATATTGGTGAATCACAGACCCTGTGACCCCTAATTTGGCACCAATTTTTGTAAAGCAAGCTCGAACTTCTCCAAAGGTTCGATTGACATTGTCAGTCATTGCTTCCACAATTAATGTAGAACCTCCTGGCCCAAACCCTTCATAGCGAACTGGGAAAAAGTCTTCTCCTCCGCCCCCTTTGGCTTTATCGATGTTTCGTTTTATGACATCACCTGGTACTTGTGCTGCTTTTGCTTTTTCAATGATTTTTTTTAATGCTAAATTAGTATCTGGTTCAAGGCCACCGGTTTTCGCGGCCATATAGATTTCTTTACCAAAACGAGAGTAAATTTTAGACTTCATTAGACTCGTTTTCATCATTGCTACTTTACGAACTTCATGAGCTCTTCCCATGATATTTCTCCTTTAAAATTTATGATTTTAAGATGGTGGAATCGTCAAGCAACTCCACTAAATTTGCTTTATACAACGTTCCAAGCGCACGCTTAAATGCACCTTTGCTCATGCGAAAAGCTGCTTGGATGTCAACTGGTGAGGATTTATCGGTAAAACGCATGCTTCCTGCATGGTTTTGTAAATATTCTATGATTCGTTTTGAATCCACGTCTAGCATAGTCTCTTTTTGACCAATCAAGGACCCCATGTACTCTAAGGATTCTTGTCTTTTTAAGATGCGAACTGAAACCATCTCTCCAATGCGATAGGTTTTTCGAGTATTGTTGTAGTGAACAAATATCTCATCGCCTTGTAAAGTAAAAACGATTAGTCCTTCTAGTAACAAATAACTAACCCATCCATCCACAAACACACCTTCTTCATGGATAATAGAAGGTTGGAAATACTGTCTGACACTCTTTCTACCGATTTGTTTGGCAAATATGTGATGTTTCTTTTCTTTGAGTATGCATATGAGTTTATCTCCAATGATGGGCCACTGAGCTAATGATAATGGCAAATCATCTTTGGAAAGGAGAGCATCTTTAACGAGTCCATAGTGAACAAAAACCCCTAATTCATAGGATACACTGACAACTTCAAGCCAACCTGCATGAGAGATGCTACAAAATGGTGTTTTGGTAGAAGCAGTTGGTCTACCTATGTTGTCCACATAGATAAACACTTCAATTTCTTCTCCGGGAAGATAGGGATGAAGTGCTTCTTTTTTATGTAAAAATAGTTCTTCATGCCCATCTGTTAACACATACGCAATATCGGATTCACGTACAACTGATACCTTGTTTATCGCACCTATTATCATACAGTGACCTCCTGAGTTATTGTTTGAATGAAAGGAAAGTTCTTGCCCAATGGTTCTAAAACGACAAAGAATATTTGAAAACGTTCAAATAATAATGTAGAAAATTGGTTTACTCTTTGTCTCGTAACCAATAAATGATTCCCAAAGAAGCTGGAATCCGTGTAGGAAACATAATGAGGTGGTTTCGTGTAGCGATACAGCACATTTCTCTTTTTGATTCGTTTCATAGCGTAGTTCTTTCTTTTCATTAACTTATTTAACACGTGTATTATATCAAAGTTTGGACTCATTGTCCATTAAATGCGAAGAGGAACAAAGGGTGATGATTTCACCCTCAACGAATCATGGATTCGTCTTGATGTATACGATTACATTCCGAATAGAAATGTTCGTTTGGGTGTGTTCACACCCTTAGCCCCTATCCAATTGGCATTGGGATTACACTCTGAATCATATTCAATGCGGCGTTTTGGTCAGAGTTGATCAAAATGCCGCTTTTGCTTTGATACAACCCGCGTTTTATTCGTCTTCCGGAGAACTCCCCTTTAGAGATGTCATCCTTGTCCAGATACGAAGCTTT
>JAUXXX010000042.1 GCA_030684695.1 bacterium | reverse complement strand
ATTTGATCTAATAATTGTTGTGTAAACCGCTCAAGTTGGTGATTAATGGCTTCATCAGATAAGAAACGTTGTTCATAGTTGTCAATGTATTGTATTGGATCAGGCAATCGCTCCAATCCTTTTAAGAGAGTGCCTAGACCTTCATGAAGGAGTTTGTCTCCTTTGTCAAAAAGACGATTCATTACTTCAATAAATGTCGGATTTGATTTATCAAAATGTCGATTGATGATGGATGAGATTAATTGCTCTTTTTGAAATTGAATAAATATAGGATCACTAATAGCTTCTTGTGAAGAGCGACCCAAATAGTAGTGATATTGGGAAACAATTCGAGCAGCGAAACTATCAAAGGTCGAAATAATGGCATTATCTAAATAGGCAAGTTGTCCATGTAATGATGAATCTTGTTGGATGGCCTTTTTAATCCGTTGCTTCATTTCTGAAGCAGCTGCGTTGGTGAATGTTAGGATGATTAGTTGATCAATATTGTTGCCTTGTTTTAGTTTTCGAATGACTCGTGCAGTTAGTACCGATGTTTTCCCAGAACCAGCACCTGCAGAAACTAAAATGTTTTGACCATCCGAATCGATGGCAAGTTGTTGCATGGTTGTAAACTTACTCATTGATTTCTTCCTCACTTTCGATTATTTCTTCTACTACATCCTCTTGTGAAGAAGTCTTATTTGCAAGGAAACAAATACCTTGATATGGGCAATACTCACAACTTACTGAAATACGTTGTGACTTTTCAATGGGAAGTGGATTGATTGCATAATCTCCTTGCTCAATCAAAGTCACACACTCGAGTAAAAGAGTCTCCAGCGTCTGAAACATCAATTTCAGCTTTTCATTATCAAAGAAACGATTTTCAGTTGGTCGGATAAACATTCCTGTTTTGGTCGAATAACGTACCCCGGCAATCGAATTAGATTGATCAAAATGTTTGGCTACTCCTTCGTCTTGTAAAAGAATACCATTTAGTTTTAAAGCCTTTTTAAGTGGCTCATTTGATTTGTCTTTGCTTAACTTTGAAAAAGGGATTGGTTGGTGGAAAAATCCTGCAATTTTTAATTGATTTTCCTTCGAAGATTGATTTACAAAATACCCATAAAGAACCAATTGAATATCAATGCCTTTTTGAAAATCGGCATATTGAAACCCTGTTTCTCCCGTTTTATAATCGATGATGATAGCGAAATCTTGATCTAAATACCGCGACATCATGATTTTGTCTACGGTCCCTTTACATACAAAATGATGATTTTTTCCCAACGACATTTGATATGGTTGCTCAAACAACGTTGAAGTAAACTGGCTACTCTCTTCAAACGATACAAGTTCGTTAATGACTTCATTCAATCTTACTTCGACATTGTTTTTAAACCACGAAAGATATCCATCTCCTCTTGATAATAAAGATGAAAAGTTTGTCTTTTTCTCAGGAGGAAGTGTTTTTTTAGAAAATGATTCGTATAAGACTTGATGAGTAAAGTTTCCTAAGTCAAGTGCTTGACTTGGGACATGATCATCTAGTTTTAATAAATGGCTTAATAAATAATGAAATCGACAATGGTAAAATAATTCGATAGCGGTGGCAGATAACGTGACATTTTTGCCTAAAAGACGTTGATTCAGGTTCTTTGAAATGGGTTTAAACTGAGGATCATCTGTATGAATCATATCCAGAAAATAAGGGCGGAGTGTGAAATAATCTTTAGAAACTTGCCCATACGTTTGTTGATGATAAGACGCTTTTGAAAAGCGTAGCATGGCTTCTTTTTGAGAATGAAAGACTCGGATTTGTTCTTCTCTTTTGTTTTTGCATGAGGAACGATTACACGTAAAATCAAGTGGAGATAGTTGCTTTCCGTCTCTTTGTGAAATGGTATATAGCGTTAAGTGATGCACTTGTTCAAGTTGAAATGCAACGGTTCTTTTCATCCGCTGGTTTTCTTGAATGGATGTAAGCAACCCTAATTGTGTCTTTTCTTGGTCACTTAAGAAAGTATTGTCTTGCAAAAACATCGGAAATAGTCCATCTGCAGCGTTGTGTAGATGAAGATATACATGATCTTCGAACCATATATCATTGAAGTCACAAATTTTGACAACATTGGTATATGCAAGTGGCTCTACTTGTTTTTCTGAGATGAAAAAATTGATTAATTCTGGATAGTCAAACGCTTCCGCTCGTAAGTATTCATGGGCAAAAGAAGATATCATTGCTTTATGTGGATGAGTTACATGCAATTCTTCCACAACATGATGAACACTTTCCCATGCAAAGGATTCTCGAAGCCGACGCTTCAGTTCAATTCCAATGGGAAGTCGAAGCAAAGGAATCTTCGTGGTTTTTTCTACCCCAAATCCAAACAAGGGAGCCATTTGCTTCAAACGATGAACATCTTCTTCTTTTACATGCACAATCTTGATTTGATTGATGTCAATTCCTTGATCAATTTGCCTGGAGATTTCTTCCAAAGTCTTCACTATTTGATCGTCTGGATCAATCGTTTCTGTAATGAAATAAGGAGTGTCTTTTGGTTCAATCATCGGCAAAAATTCTATGTTTTCTTGGATGGATGCGTCCACATGAGGAGAACCAAACAAGTATATCGGTACAGAAGTGATTGGATAAGGCAAAATCAATCCTTGAGTCACCAGTTCATGGGCAATTGGAACATATGGAAGAAGAAAAGTTGGAATAAACTCTACTTCTTTGCTTAGAAATGTCCAAAAAAGCCCCAATAATTGTTTGGCGAGATAAGGTTCTATACCATGTACTCGCCGCATATGATAGTAATACTCATAACTACCTTGGACTTGAAATGCAGCTGCATTTGAAAGTCGGGCGGGTAGGATGCGACGAGACTTTTGATAATTCTTGACAATATAATGCAAAAAAGGATGATTGACAACGAAATGTCCTACAACATCGGATTCAAATAAGAAGGGGTCCATTCAATGAGTTCCTTTCGATTACTATGTCCATTATAACATAATTAATTGATGACGAAAGTTGCACATGAACATCTCAATAAAAAAAGAACAAACGGTTCATCCGTTCGTTCTGAATCTTTACTGAATTGCTATTTGTTTCTTTTCTTTGATGTTGGTTCCTTGTTTGGGAATCGATACTGTCAATATTCCATTTAAATAATTGGCTTTAATGTCTGTTTCGTGGATGTCTTCTCCCACATAGAAACTTCTCGCTGCGTTTCCTAAAATTCGTTCTCTGCGAAGAAAATGTTGTTCTTGCGTTTCAGAACTAGACTCTTTTTTGGCTTCTACAGTGAGGTATCCTTTGTCAAGTGTAATCGTGATGTCTTCTTTTCCATACCCTGGAACGTCAATGTCTAGTTCATAGCCATTTTCAACTTCTCGAATATCAGTTCTCATGCAAGAAGATCCGCTACGAAACGCAGGTTTGGAAATGAAATCGTCAAACAGTTCATCAATGAAAGATAAGTTGTTGTTTCGTTTTACTACAAAGTTCATATAAAATTCCTCCTTAGATTTGATGGTTAATTAGCACTCATGTCTTGCTTGTGCTAATTATATTATAGCACTTTTGTTAGCAGTGTCAACTAATGAGTGCTAATATTCATATATGAAAACGTTTTCATTATTTTGATAAAAAAAGAACGACATTTCGTTCTCTTTACGTAAATAAATTAGTGGATAAATAACGCTCACCAGTATCTGGAAGAATAAAAACAATCTTCTTCCCCATATTTTCTGGTCTTTTTGCTACTTGTATTGAAGCATACAATGCAGCTCCCCCTGAAATCCCTGTCAGTACTCCTTCATTTCTTGCCAACAATCGAGTGCAATCCATGGCGTCTGATAACTCCACTTGGATGATTTCATCAACAATCGATGTGTTCATTGTTTTCGGGATAAAACCAGCCCCGATTCCTTGAATCCCGTGTGGACCTGGTGGGTTTCCAGATAATACCGCTGAATCTTTAGGTTCTACAGCAATGATCTTGATTTTTGGATTCTTTTCTTTTAAATATTTGCCAATTCCCGAAATACTTCCTCCAGTTCCAACCCCTGCAATGAATATGTCTACTTCTCCATCGGTATCGGTCCAAATCTCTGGCCCTGTTGTTTGGTAGTGAGTGGAGGGATTGTCTGGGTTTTCGAACTGAAACGGCATAAAACTATTCTTAGTTTGAGCAGCGAGTTCTTTTGCTTTTTCAATCGCGCCTTTTGTTCCTTTAGTGGGGTCAGTTAATACCAACTTCGCTCCATAGGCCGTCATCATTTTTCTTCGTTCCATCGACATTGCTTCTGACATGACCAATGTGATTGAATATCCCAAAGCGGCTCCTGCCATGGCTAAACCAATGCCAGTATTTCCACTCGTTGGTTCGATGATTTGGGTATCTTTTTGAACCAGTCCTGCACGAATGGCTTGCAAGAGCATGTTAGTCGCAATGCGATCTTTGACAGAACTCGATGGGTTCGCCATTTCCAGTTTGGCAAGTAAAGTTGCTTTTAATTCAAGTTGTTTTTGCAATCGACCACATTCAAGCAATGGCGTATTTCCTACTAATTCTAATATGTTTTGGTAAATTTTCATGATTCTAGCACTCCTGTTTGATCTTTGTAAATAAGTTCAGGCATTTTTATCATTACTTTTGAATGCTCTTTGACCGACTGGATCAAAAAAGCATTCGAGCCGATGGTGGAATGATGTCCAATCACTGTGTTTCCGCCTAAAATGGATGCGCCAGCATAGATGGTTACATGATCTCCAATGGTAGGATGTCGTTTTACTCCTGCAAGTTTCCTGCCTGTGGAAGTGGAAATTGCACCCAAAGTGACTCCTTGATAAATCTTCACATGTTCTCCAATGGTAGAGGTCTCACCAATGACCACTCCAGTACCATGGTCGATAAAGAAATATTTGCCAATTTGAGCACCCGCTCCAATGTCAATGCCGGTTTCGCGATGAGCAAATTCCGTCATCATTCGTGGCAAAATGGGAACTCCTAGCTGATCGAGTTCATGTGCCAATCGATACACCAAAATCGCGTAAAATCCGGGATAGGAAACGACAATGATATCTTTATTGAACGCTGCTGGGTCCCCTTGGTAATGTGCTTCTAAGTCTGTATGTAGTAATTCGCGAATATGAGGTAGTTTACTTAACAAAAGATCTGCTAACTCCTTGGCTTCTACATGAATCGTTTTACAGTAGGATTTGTCAGCTAAATACAAAAGAGCATATCCAATTTGAGAACTCAATCGTCTTTGTAGACGTCTCATGTAAAAGATAGTTTCTGCTTTTGAACCAAATTCATTGACATTTGAATTCGTAAAATAACCCGGAAACAATAGGTTTTTTGCATCATGAATGATTTTTTTGACTTCTTTATTGGATGGCAAACGACAAGAACAGTGATCTTTCTTGATGGGATGATTTCGATAACTTTCCATTAATTGTTGAACCAACTCTTTGAAACCCACAGTATCACTTCCTTAGAATCATTATAACATGGATTAGTGAAAGAATGACAAAGACGCTGATGTCATCGCTTTCAAACAAAAAGCCAGCGATCTGCTGGCTAAAATTGAAAACTTAATAGGTTGGGAAAGAAGATTAATAAAAGTGCAATGAAAATCATGATGATTCCACCAACAAGGTGCGAGTACTTTTGATACCTGGTGGTAATTCCAGTAACTCGTAAAGAAATCATCGCTATTGAAAAAACAATCAAATCGTCAAGTAAGAAAAACAAGATGTAGATAAGAATATAGAAATAGTACGTACCCATTTCAAGTTGGTTATACGCCAGAATTTGGGTAAACAACAATGGTAGTCCAGCAGAACAGGCGAGTTCAATTAAGTTTACTGACCCTGCTAATAAAATAATCCCACCAAATGCAATCAACCCATTTTTTTCTGTAACAATATGTTTGATGCGATCCATTAACTTCTTTTTTTGTGAAGAAGTGGTTACCTCGCATCCTATGTCTTTGTTCTTTCGTTCTTTGATAAACTTCGAGACACTCCAGGAACCAAACCCGAGTGCAAATAATCCAATGAGGATGCGAATCCAAGAAATCGCGACAATCGAAATGGCAATGTTTAACCACGCTACCATAAATAGGAAGTAAACTCCTGCAGAAGCAACCAAAAACGTTACACCCAGTAGCCACATACGTTTTTTATTCTTGGAGTTGATTAACATGGTAATCAAAAAGATTAGAACCCACATTGCACAAGGATTAAACCCATCCACAATCCCAATCACAACAGCAGCGAAGAATAAACTCAATTCATCAATTAATACTCCACCAATGATGGGTAAGTACACAAAGTCGCCTGACTCAAACTCTAACGATCCAAAATCGCTCTCAAGTAGTGGGATTCCATCAATGATTTTTTGAACCACATCGATATGAGAGGTTCTTGAATACCTAGTAATCAGTTTTTCAATGTTTGCTTGTACTTGATCGTTATACCCCAAAAGGGCGACACCACCAATGACGGTATAAGGAGTCAATGCCGATTCGTTATTAAATGCTGCTTTGACTTGCCCAAATAACGTATTATTTTCAGGATAATCTGTGATTTCATAATACTGAACAGTCAAGAAAGAATAAATGGTTTCTAAACGTTGCAACTCCACTTTTTCTAATTGACAATGAACACATACTTTGTCATAAAAAAAATGGATTTGAACGGGATTTTCTGCAGCTGGTGAAGGTACATCAAAGGTAAACAGTAAAGTAAAAAATGTTAGTACTAATAATAGTATTTTAATGCTTCTCATAGGCAATGTCCTCTAGTAAACGCACTACTTCTTTTTTAGATTTTTCTCCAACGATTCGAAGAATTTCTTTGTCTTCATCGATGAATAATAATACGGGCAAAATGGTTCCTACCTTATATAATGCGACCCTATCTGGATCATCATCATAATCGATGTGTTCGATGATGATAGAAGGATACTGTTTCCATATTTTTCGATAAAGGCTTTTCATAATCAGACAACTGGGACACCAAATGGCACTAATTAAAATAGCTTTCATTTCAATAACTCCTCGATAATCAATATCGACTCATCAATTTCTTCATGTGTCGTTAGGTGTGAGAAACTAAACCGAAGTGAAGTGGTTGCTAATTGATTGTCTTTTGTAAACCGAAGAACAGCTATAGATACTTCTTCGTTTAACTTACATGCGGTTTGAAAAGAAACATAAATGCCTCTTGTAGATAACTTTTGTTGCATCACCAAAGATGGATGTCCAAAAAAACTTACATTCACAATGTGTGGAATGCATTGAGACGTTCGATTAAATCGAACCGATGGATTTTTTTGAAGACGCTTGATAAAAGTACCACTGATCTCTTCTACATGCTTTATTTTTGTAGATAAATCATCTAGTTGAATCTTTAGTGCAGTTGCCAGTGAATCAATCAACACGACACTTGGGGTACCAGAACGATATTTGGTGGTCGATGAACCGCCGATAATTTGGGGAGTACAAGCCAAATCAGGTTTTTTTAGTAGTGCACCAATTCCTTTGATTCCATAAAACTTATGAGCAGATACACTCATAAAATCGATCGATGCATATGGGATATGTACTTTCCCAACAGCTTGAGTGATATCGCTATGAAACACTGCATTTGAATATTGATGGATGATCTCACTTATCTCTTGAATAGGTTGAACAAATCCTAGCTCTGAAAAAACAGCTGCGATGGATACCAAAACCGTATCTTGTCGAAGCAATTCTTTTAGTTCTATCAAATCGAGAGTTCCATTTGGAAGTAGGCCTACAATATCTATTTCATACCCAAGGCTTTGAAGTTGTGAGATGCAAGCAATCACCGATGGGTGTTCATAAGCGGTAGTAATAATGTGCTTCCCAAGATGTTCAGCACTTTTACAGATTCCTTTGATGGCTAAATTGTTGGATTCTGTCGCACCTGATGTAAAAATCACTTCATGATTTAGGCAATTCAATGATTTCTTGATGGAGTTAGTGGCATCAACTACGAATTGATTTGCGATTGTTCCGAGCATATGTTGTGAATTTGGATTGGCAAAAACGCGCGAGGAAACATCCACAAATCGTGATAAAACCGCTTCATTCGTTTGAGTAGTCGCACTATAATCAAAGTAAATCATCGATATCCCTTCTTTCTTAATCCAGATAAT
This sequence comes from bacterium, assembly GCA_030684695.1. Classification (GTDB taxonomy): domain Bacteria; phylum Bacillota_I; class Bacilli_A; order Izemoplasmatales; family Hujiaoplasmataceae; genus JAUXXX01. Next base: position 341 of record JAUXXX010000042.1, on the reverse strand, counting down.
GAATGGCTAAATGGTCAATTCCTAAATATGCTTCATGAATTAATTCTGAAGTTGTTGGGTGTGAAAAGATCGTTTTTTGAATGGTTTCAAATGGTACATTTCCTTTCATTTGAACCCCGATGATGGCAATTAATGATTCTGCGTCTGGTCCAAAAATAGTTGCGCCCAAGATTTTTCTTTGTTCTACATCTACCAATAGTTTTACAAATCCGGTGGGTTGATCTAAAATAATCGCTTTCCCAGAGGCGCTGTACGGCGTTTTTTTGACGACATAAGGGATGTTTTTTTCTTTCAATTGACTCTCGTTATACCCAATGCTGGCAATGACTGGAGAAGTAAAT